>DATGIQ010000029.1:0-40623 GCA_035295665.1 Gemmataceae bacterium
CCGCCAATCTGACTACCCAGATTCGCGCCATCGCCGAGGTGGCCACCGCCGTCACCAAGGGCGACCTGACGCGCTCCATCAAGGTGCATGCGTTCGGCGAAGTGGCCGCCCTTAAAGACAACGTCAACGAAATGATCCGCAACCTCAAGGAGCAGACGCTCAAGAACAGCGACCAGGATTGGCTCAAGACAAACCTGGCCAAGTTTAGCCGCATGCTCCAAGGGCAAAAGGATCTGCTCACCGTGGGCCGGCTGATTCTGTCGGAACTGGCCCCGGTCGTTTCGGCGCAGCATTCGGTGTTCTATGTCCTTGAATCGGGGGACACGCCGCAGTTGACCTTGCTGGCCAGCTATGCCCATAAAGGCACCAGTGCGATTGGCAAGCGCTTGAGCCTGGGCGAGGGGCTAGTCGGCCAATGCGCCCTGGAAAAGCAAAAGATCCTGCTCACCAATGTGCCCACCGATTACATCCGCATCGCCTCCGGCCTGGGGGACGCCCCGCCCAAGAACATCATCGTCCTGCCGGTCGTCTTTGAAGGCCAGGTCAAGGGCGTGCTGGAATTGGCCTCGTTCGAAAGTTTCAACCCAACACAACAAGCATTCCTCGAGCAGTTGACCGAAAGCATCGGGATCGTGCTCAATACGATCGAAGCCAACATGCGTACGGAAGACCTGCTCAAGCAATCGCAGTCGCTGGCGCAGGAGCTGCAAAGCCGCCAGGAAGAGCTCCAGCAGACCAACCAGGAACTCCAGGAAAAGGCGGCCCTGCTGGCCCACCAGAACGCGGAAGTAGAACGCAAGAACATCGAAGTGGAACAGGCCCGGCAGGCGCTCGAAGACAAAGCCAAACAGCTGGCCCTGACCTCCAAGTACAAATCGGAGTTCTTGGCCAACATGTCGCATGAGCTCCGCACGCCGCTTAACAGTCTGTTGATCCTGTCCGATCAGCTTTCCAAGAACCCGGATGGCAATCTGACGCCCAAGCAAACGGAATTCGCCAAGACGATCCATTCCTCCGGCAACGATTTGTTGATGCTCATCAACGATATTCTCGACCTGTCCAAGATCGAATCCGGGACGGTCGTGGTGGACGTGGGCGAGGTGCGGTTGTCCGATCTGCACACGTACGTGGAGCGCACGTTCCGTCACATGGCCGAATCCAAGGGCATCGACTTCTTCATCGAAATCGACGAAACCGTACCGAAATCCGTCTTCACGGATACGAAGCGGCTGCAACAGGTCATCAAGAACCTGCTCTCCAACGCCTTCAAATTCACGCACCAAGGTGCGGTTGCCTTGCGTATTCAGTCGGTGACGACGGGCTGGGATCCGGCCAACGACAGCCTCAACCGGGCACCTTCCGTGCTGGCGTTCTCGGTTTCGGATACGGGGATTGGCATTCCTCCCGATAAGCAACAGATCATTTTCGAAGCATTCCAGCAGGCCGACGGCAGCACGAGCCGAAAATACGGCGGCACGGGTCTTGGCCTGGCCATCAGCCGTGAAATCTCCCGCCTCTTGGGTGGCGAGATCCGCCTGACCAGCGCCATCGGCCACGGGAGCACGTTTTCCCTCTATCTGCCGACCGTGTATACGCCCAACAAGGCGCCGCGCAAGTCAACGCCCAGTGTCGTGGACGTCGCCCGGCCGGCGCCGGCCCAGACAGAGGCATTGCCTCCGGTCCTCGAAACGCCTGTCTTGGTCAACGAAGTGGGCGACGATCGTACACTCATCCAACCGGGCGACTCGGTGCTGCTGATTGTGGAAAACGATCTACCATTCGCTCGCCTGATGCTGGAAGTGGCTCGGGAAAAAGGCTTCAAAGGCCTCGTGACATCGTTGGGAGCCGCAGCACTTGCGATGACGCGCGATTACAAACCGGACGCCATCACTCTCGATATCTGCTTGCCGGACATTGACGGCTGGCGCGTTCTCGAGCGCCTCAAAAATGACACGGAAACCCGCCATATTCCGGTCTACGTCATCTCTACCGAGGATGCGGCGGAGCGCGGTGCCCGCCTGGGCGCCAAGGGAGTCCTGGCCAAGCCGATCCAGAATCGGGAGACCCTGGAACAAACCGTGGACAAGATCAAGCGCTTCGTCAGCCGATCCGTGAAAGACTTGCTCGTGGTCACGCAAGATCCTGCCAAGGGAGAGCGGATTCGCGAGGTCATCGGCAACGGGGATATCCAGACGACCACGGTATCCACCCCGGACGATGCCCTGGCGTTGCTCCGCGAACGGAAGATGGATTGCCTGGTCGTCGATCCCGAACTGGTGCATCTGGTCGAGAACACCGCGGCGAGTTTTGTCGCGGAGCTTCAGCGCGAGCCGGGATTGGAGGATTGTCCGGTCATCGTGTACGCAGAGCGGGCAACCACCGGCGTGAGCGAAATCGGCGTCGCGGCTCTGGGCCAGAGCCTCAACCTCAAGGTGGCAGAATCGCCGGAGCGATTGCTCGATCAGGCGATTTCCTCACTACACTACTCCATGGCCAAGCTGCCCGAAGCGAAGCGTGCCGTGCTCGAACAATTGCAACAAACCGACCGGGCCCTGGCGGGTCGGAAGGTGCTGATCGTCGATGACGACATCCGCAATATTTTTGCCTTGACCAGTGTCCTGGAACGGCATCAAATGGTGATCGTGTCGGCCGAAACCGGCCGGCAGGCGATCGATCTGCTCCAGGCGGAGCCAGACATCGAAATTGTCTTGATGGACATCATGATGCCCGAGATGGACGGCTTCGAGACGATGCGTGCGATCCGGCAGATTCCCAGGCTCAAGAATTTGCCGATTATCGCCGTCACCGCCAAGGCCATGAAAGGAGACCGCGAAAAGTGTATCGAAGCGGGTGCTTGGGATTACCTGTCCAAGCCCGTGAACACCGACCAGATGTTGGCCGTTCTGCGCGGTTGGTTGCACCGTTAAAACCGAGCTGGCGGCCACGGGAGGGCGTCTGCCAGACGTTGTTGCAGGGATCTCATTATGCCAACGGCCGACAAGGTCAACATCCTCGTTGTGGACGACCTCGCCGAGAAGCTCCTGGTCTACCGAACGATCCTCGAGGAGTTGAACGAGAACATCGTCGCAGTGCAGTCGGGCCGCGAGGCACTTCGCCAGCTATTGGAGCAGGATTTCGCGGTCATCCTGCTCGATGTCAACATGCCGGACATCGACGGTTTGGAAACCGCCGCGCTCATTCGCCAGCGCCGCCGGACCGAACACACGCCGATCATTTTCGTCACTGCCTTCGCCGATGAAATCCATGCTTCCCGAGCGTACTCTCTTGGGGCAGTCGATTTCATCCTCACACCGGTCGTTCCGGAAATCCTGCGGACCAAAGTGCGCGTCTTCGTCGATCTGTTCCGCAAGACCGAACAGGTCAAACGCCAGGCCGAGGAACGCATCCTCCTCGCGCAGGAGCAGGCCGCTCGGGCCGCTGCGGAAGAAGTAAGCCGCCGGGCGACTTTCCTTGCCGAAGCCAGCACGGCGTTGTCCAGCTCCCTGGATTATCAGGCCACTTTGCACCGGTTGATGGAGCTGGCCGTACCGGCTCTGAGTGATCTGAGCGTGATCAGCCAGGTGGATGAGCACGGCGGCCTGGGCCCCACGAATCTGGCGTGGGTGCACGATCAGAGATTGTCCACGCACACAGCCAAGGATCCGCATGGCCTGCCTCGGGCGTTGCAAGGGGCTTTCGAGCGCGTGATGACCGAAGGCAAGGCGGAATACCTGCCGACGTTCGTTGCGGTGGACAATTGGGAGGCAGCGAGCCTGGAGAATGGCCGCAGCATCTGCTCGACCCATGCCGGTGCGACAGGACCCGATTTCTCCCTCCAATCGGCGGTGGTGTTACCGCTCCAGGTGCGTGGAAGGATGCTGGGCGTGCTGGCTCTGGCCGTCGGCCTTTCCGGTCGACGATTCGAATCCACCGATTTGGCGCTGGCTGGCGAGCTGGCCCAGCGAGCTGCCATTGCGCTCGACAATGCCCGGCTCTACCACGATATCCAGGAGGCGGACCGACGGAAGAACGAATTCCTGGCGATGCTGGCCCACGAGCTGCGCAACCCATTGGCCCCGATTCGCAGTGCCGTCCAAATCATGGGGATTGTTAGTCCCGATCTGCCGGACCTCCGCTGGGCTCGCAACGTGATCGAACGGCAAGTGCAGCACATGGTCCGGCTTGTGGATGACCTGCTCGATCTTTCCCGGATCACGCGCGGCAAGATCAAGCTCCAGATCGAGATGGTGAATGTGGCGACGGTGATGGAGCGCGCGCTGGAAACCTGCCGGCCGGTGATGGACGCCCGCCATCATGAATTAATGGTGGCTTATCCATCCGAACCGCTCTGGGTGCAAGGGGACGCGGCCCGGCTCGCGCAGATTTTGGGCAACTTGTTGAACAACGCGGCCAAGTACACGGAAGACCGAGGACAGATCTGGTTGACCGCGGCCCGGGAGGGGAATGAGGCGGTCCTCCGGGTGCGGGATTCCGGCATCGGGATTCCACCGGAGATGCTCAGCCACATTTTTGACCTGTTTACCCAGGTTGACCGCTCGCTAGATCGGTCCCAAGGCGGCCTTGGAATCGGATTGACCTTGGTCCGTCGCTTGGTGGAACTGCATCAGGGCAGCGTCCAAGTTGTCAGTGCCGGACCAAACCAGGGGAGTGAGTTTATCGTGCATTTGCCGCTTGCTCAGCGGGTGCAGCCACGCGAGCCTTCCGCCAACGGCAAGCACAACGCACCGACCCCGTGTCCCAGCTGCCGGATCCTCGTCGTAGATGATAATGTGGACGCGGCCAATAGCCTGGCGAAGCTATTGCAAATGAGCGGGCACGAAGTGAAGGTGGCGTATGACGGCCCCACGGGGATTCAGACAGCCAAGGCGATGGTGCCGGACCTTATCCTGCTCGACATCGGGCTCCCCGGAATGGATGGTTTTGACGTGGCCCGACATCTGCGGGGGGAACCGGCATTAAAAAATGTGCCGCTCGTGGCCGTCAGCGGTTATGCGCGGGAAGAAGATCGCCTGCGTTCCCAACAAGCCGGTTTCAATAGCCACCTCGTCAAGCCGCTGGATCCGCAGATATTGCCCGCCTTGTTCACGGCCCTTCTGGAGCGGCGCGACGCACCCGCTCTGTAGGGCGCCCGGATCGTCGCTACGCCACCGCATTTACTTGCTTCACGGGTTGACCCGTTTCCCAGACGAGGACCGTTTGCATTACCTCATAGGTATCGGCCGTCGGCGGCGGTAAAGGCCAGGTGAACCCTTCTGCGACGGCTAATTGTCCAGCGGCGCCCCGCCCCCGCGGTTGACTCCACAGACCAACGAAACGGCCAATGGCCCGGCCGCGCCGACAGAGGCATTGGATCCGCTCCTGAGCGGTTTGCTCGCAAGGGGCGTCGGCGGCGATCTGCTCCGCCTGATCGACCAGCCATTCCACGAGCATGCGCGCCTCGGCGTCGCCCAGCCCGCGTGTCAGCAGCTCATTGTCCAGGATGTGGCTCAAGAGCAGCTTCGTCAAGATTGGCACAATCGTTTCCCCCGGCCGGCAGCACGGCCCGTAACGGATGCCCCAGGGCCATCCTTCACACGGAATAACCTGATACATGCTCCGGTCGGTTGCGTCCGTTGAGCGGCGGTTCTCAGAACCAGGGGTTGTGTGCCCCACGCGGTTCTGAGAACCGCCGCTCAACGGACGCAACCGATTCA
This sequence comes from Gemmataceae bacterium, assembly GCA_035295665.1. Taxonomy (GTDB): domain Bacteria; phylum Planctomycetota; class Planctomycetia; order Gemmatales; family Gemmataceae; genus DATGIQ01. The sequence goes on from DATGIQ010000029.1 coordinate 5,715, forward strand.
TGCATGAGATACGGGAAGGCGGGGCTTATACCGGCGCCCCACCGCCAGGGCAACCCCAATCGGACGAGATCCTTCTCGGTCTCTTTGCCTGCGGGGTGCCATTTTCCCATTCGTTGGCCAATCCGCCAGGTTCGCACCCCAAGCCCTTGTCACCTTGACGGCCTTCTCCGGGAGGGGTAATTTGCCAACTGAAGGCAGATTTTTTGCGCATGTCTTGCGCGCTCGTGGAGTGCGGTCGTGGCCTTGACAATGCTGGCCTCAAGCGCTGATACAGTGATCGGCGATCAATCGGTGCGGCTGGGCATAGGGATCGGGTTGACGGGATTCGTACTGGTTGTGGCCGCGATCGTCGCCATGCTCTGCTGGCGACGTCCCGATATCGTGGTACGCTCACTCTTGTGGTTGCCGGCGCACCTACTGTACCGGATTCGGGTGTTCGGCCGGGACAACATTCCGGCCAGCGGCCCAGCGTTGTTTGTCTGCAACCATGTCAGTTTCATCGACGCCTTTTTGGTGTTTCTGGCTCAGCGCCGCCTCGTTCGGTTCGTAATCTGGGCCCCGTATGCGCGGCTACCCGGGCTGGGATTCTTGCTCCGCCTGGCCCGTGTCATTCCCATCGACGGCTCCGCAGGGCCACGGGCCATTCTGCAATCCTTGCGCACGGCCAGCACCGCCTTACAGAATGGCGAAATCGTCTGCATCTTCGCCGAGGGAGCCATCACGCGCACCGGTTTTCTGCTTCCGTTCAACCGCGGCCTGGAGCAGATCCTCAAGCGGAGTCCTGCTCCGATCGTCCCGGTTTGCCTCGACCATGTTTGGGGCAGCATCTTCAGTTATCGCGGCGGCAAATTCCTCTGGAAATGGCCCCAGACGTTCCCCTTCGGCCGCTACCCCGTCAGCATCGCCTTTGGCGAGCCGTTGCCGGCGAAGACGCCGGCGGTCGCCGTTCGCCAGGCAATCCAAAAGCTATCCGCCAACTGTGCGATCCAGAGCATCGACGAGCGGCGGCCGGTACATCGCCAGTTCGTGCACATTGCCGCCCGGCATCCATTCCGCAAATGCCTCGTCGATCCATCGAACCAGGGCAAAGTCTACAGCTACGGGGAAGTCCTGGCGGGCACGCGCATGCTGATTCACTGGCTGCGGCCGTTTTTGGCCAACCAGCCGATGGTTGGTCTCTGGCTGCCACCGAGTGCGGGCGGGGCCTTCGCGAATTTGGCGGTCGCGCTGCTCGGCAAGACAGCCGTCAATCTCAACTACACCTCTTCGGCTGACAACATTCGCTCCGCAATCCGGCAGTGCAGCTTGCGTTTCGTAATCACCTCGCGCCTGTTTCTGTCCGAGAAGCCACTAGATGCCGGCGCGGACGTGAAACTTCTCTATCTGGAGGATTTTCGACAGCAGGTGTCCCGCTGGCAACGCCTCCGCGCCTATCTGACCGTGATCCTGCTGCCTGCCTATGTGATGGAACACTGGGTACTCGGTTTGGGCCGACATACGATGGATGACCTGGCTACCGTCATTTTTTCCAGTGGCAGCACAGGAGATCCCAAGGGCGTGATGTTGACGCACCGCAACTTGGCGGCCAATGCGGAGTCGATGATCCAGGCCATCGATCCGCGTCCCAGCGACCTCTTGCTCGGAATCCTGCCGTTCTTTCACAGCTTTGGCTACACGGTTACCCTGTGGGTGCCGTTGCAAGTTGGGGCATCGCTGGTGTTTCACCCCGATCCTCGTCAGGCGAAGGAAATCGGCGAGCTTTGTCGGCGCTATCGGGCGACGATTTTTCTGACCACGCCAACCCTGCTCCGTTTTTGTCTCAAGCGCTGCGATCCGGACGACTTCAAAACGTTACGCATCCTGATGGTTGGTGCCGAGAAGCTGCCGCCGACCCTGGCCCAGGAATTCAAGGCGAAATTCGGAGTGCTGCCGCTGGAGGGCTATGGCTGCACGGAACTGTCACCGGTGGCTGCGGCCAATGTGCCGGATTGGGAAGAAGGGGGCGTGCGCCAAATCGGCAACAAACCGGGCACGATTGGCCAGCCAGTCCCGGGAGTTGCAGCGGCCATTGTCGATCCGGAATCCTTTCAACCGCTGCCGCCGAACAGTGAAGGAATGCTGATGATCTACGGCGGCAACGTGATGAAGGGCTATCTTGGCCGACCGGAGGCAACCCGAGAGTCGCTTCACGATGGCTGGTACATCACGGGCGACATTGCCAAGTACGATGAGGACGGCTTCTTGACCATCACCGATCGTCTCGCGCGCTTCAGCAAGATTGGCGGCGAAATGGTGCCACACCAGAAAATTGAGGATGAGCTGCACAAGATCCTGGGAACCAACGAACGGGTGTGCGTGGTCACGTCGGTGCCGGACGAACGGCGTGGGGAACGGCTCGTGGTGCTACACACCGCCCTGAACGGCACGAATTCGCATCATCTGGTGGAGCAATTGACAGAACACGGGCTACCGAACCTTTGGATTCCCTCGGAACGCGACTTCAAGCAGATTCCGGAAGTGCCCGTGCTGGGCAGCGGCAAAGTGGATCTGAAACGAGTCAAGGAAATGGCCCTGGAAATGAGTCGGTGAAGCAGATGCCGACGGCAAACTAACCCTGCATGGTTCTACCGCAAACAAGCCTGGCGCCCACGCGAAGGATCGCAGCCTTCTTCGCGTGGGCGCCAGGCTTGTTTGCTGTCGAATGGCGAGCGTTGATACAAGATGATTTCCATGTCCTTACACCGCGCCCGCGTTGTTCTCGTTCGGACACAGATCGCGGAGAATCTGGGTGCGGCGGCGCGGGTAATGCGCAACTTGGGGCTGAATGATTTGGTATTGGTCTCTCCCGAAGCGAACCCCGCCGACCGGCAAGCACGGCGGCTCTCGACCCACGGGGAGGCAGTCCTTGATCAAGCTCGTATCGTCCCTGACCTGAGCGAAGCGGTCGCAGACTGTGTGCTGGTAGCCGGAACGTCCGCTCGAACGGGCCAGCTCATCCGCGGCCAGTTTGATCGACCGGACACGATCATGCCACGATTGATTGAAAGCATGGGAGCTGGACCGGTCGCGCTGGTCTTTGGCCCGGAGCGGAACGGGCTGACCGATCACGAGCTGACGCGCTGCCACCACCGGATCCATATCCCGACGGACCCTGCTTATCCAGCGCTCAACCTGGCGCAAGCTGTGGCGATTTGTGGCTACGAGCTTCGTCGTGCATGGCTGACGCAAACGCAGCCGGCCGAGGAAACAGCACCGCCGGCGACGTTCGCAGCGATGGACCGCATGTTTGCAGACCTACGGGCAAGCCTGGAAGCGATTCATTTCCTGTACGGGCCGAAGGCGGATTCATTGATGCATGCACTGCGGCATTTGATCAGCCGGGCCCGGCCGACGGAGATGGAGGTCGGCATGCTGTTCGGGTTGGCGCGGCAGATTCGCTGGTTTGTGGAGCAGCAGATGCGCTAGCCCATCCTTAGCCACTGTCCACGACCAGCACATCGACGCCGGGGATGGTCCGAAGCAACCGGTCCAAGACCGATTGGCCGAACCAACGCCGATACCAGGGCCGCTTCGACCGCCCCATCACAATGTGAGTGATGCCATATTCTTTCACGAAGGCCGCGATCGTACTGACGACATCGGTCCCCTTGCACTGCAAGGGCACCGCACCGAGCTGATGAGCCAAGGTCAACATGTTGCTAATCTGCCGCTGCGTCGCGGCCCCGGTACGTTCCAGGCGTTCGCTTGGGGTTTCGATGTACGCGGCATACCAGGGAACATTCAGCCGGCTGGCCAGCCGGGAACCCTTCCGGAGTAACAAGTCCGGATTCGGACTGCGAGAGCCCAGGCACACCATGACCCGTTCCGAGCCACGGCCGTGTTCGCCATCGCTCTGTTCGCGCCGCCTCCGGTCCAGGACGTGGGCAATCTCGCCCAGCGCCAGCTCACGCAAGCGCGTCAAATTGGCCGGCGTGAAGAAGTTGGCCAGGGCCCGTTCCACACGCTCTTGCGGATAGATCTTCCCGGCCAGCAGCCGTTCACGGAGGTCTTCTGCAGAGAGGTCCACATTTACAATCTGGTCGGCCATCCCCAGGACATAATCCGGAATCCGCTCTTTAACCTTGATGCCGGTGGCTTGCTCGACCAGGTTGTACAGGCTTTCCAGGTGCTGGATATTCAGCGTCGAAATGACGTTGATTCCGGCCCGCAGCAGCTCTTCGACGTCTTGGTACCGTTTGGCATTACGGCTGCCGGGCGCGTTCGTGTGCGCCAACTCATCGACAAGGGCCACCGTGGGCTTACGGACCAAAAGGCCGTCCAGATCCAGCTCTTCCAGCACTACACCATGATATTCGATGCGACGGCGCGGCATCTGCTCCAGGCCTGTCACCAGTGCCGCCGTCTCCGGCCGATCATGCGTCTCCACGACACCAAGGACGACATCGACCCCCTGGCTCTTGAGGCGCTGCGCCTCCTGGAGCATTTCATATGTCTTGCCGACCCCGGCCGCGAAACCCAGATACACCTTGAGCCGGCCACGCTTCTGTTGGTGGATCAGCGTCAAAAAATGCTCGGGCGTGGGCCGGTCAGTCGGCACGGTAACGATTCTCCACAACCGCCGGAACCAGGGAGCCGGGGTGCAAGGATCAGGAGTTCGCTGTCAGGGAAGGAGCAAGATCACCCTCCGATTCTTGACCGTGGACTCCGGATGCCGGATTCCAGATCGGCAGCGTCAGGCGGAATTCGGTACCTGCACCCAGCGCACTGGCGCAGGAAACCGTACCTCCGTGGGCCATAATGATCTCACGGACAATTGCCAGCCCCAAGCCCGTGCCGCTCCCTTGACTTTGGTTCGGCACACGGAAAAAGCGATCAAAAATGCGCGGCAAATACTCCTCGGGAATACCCATGCCAGTATCGGCGACGATCAAGGTCACCCCATTGTCCGCGGCCGCTGCCGACAAAGTGATTTTCCCCCCCCGATCTGTGTACGTCAGCGCATTATCCAGCAAATTGCCCAGGGCGTGCCCCAAGCGCTGGGCGTCGGCAACCACGTTGGGCAAATCGGGGGGCAACTCGACGGTGATCGTCACGTCCTTGTCTTCGGCACGCGGACGGATCCCATCCGCGGCCGCTTGCAGCAGCGCCGCCGGCGCCTCCGGGCGCAGGTCGAGCTGTGCCCGGCCGCTCTCCAGACGGGTGAGATCAAGGAGGTTATTGACCCGCGCCAATAGCCGTTCGGCATTGTCTCGGGCATCCAGGAGCAATTCTGTCTGTTTTGGACTGAGCGGCCCCAATGTCTCTTCCAAGAGTAGGTGGAGGACCAAACGAATGCTCGTGAGAGGCGTCTTCAGCTCATGGCTAACGGTAGCCACCAAGTCGCTTTTCACTTGGTCCAGTAAGCGAAAGCGGGTCACGTCCTGCAACTGCACGGCGGCGCCGAGCGTATTTCCGTAAGGATCCTGGATCGGCAAAATATGCGGCAAGAAAAACTGTTCCTGTCCCTCTGCCGTCAACACAATCACCCGCTCAAAACCTTCGGGGAGATAGGGACGCTGATGGACAAGCGCCTCCGTGAGCGGTGAACGGATCGCTTCGGGGGGATGCCAGAGAATGCGCACCTCCGCATCGCCACCTCTGGCTTCGACGCCGAGTACCCGCCGGGCCGCAGGATTGGCCAATTCCACACTTCCCTGGGAATCCACGACCAATACGGGGTCCGGAAAGGCATCGATGGTGGCCTGGCTGGTTCGCTGGGCACGCAGCAGGCGTGCGTAGTTGGTCTGCCGATACTCGCGGAGCTGGCGGGCCATCGTGTTAAACGCGCCGGCGAGCTGGCCGAGCTCATCCCGTGTCATCACCGGCACTACTTGATCGAGGTTGCCAAGGCCGATGGCAACCGCGGACTGCGTGACTGCTTGGATGGGCCGGAGAAGAGCGCGAATCGTGTGCCAGGCCAGAAGGGCACCAAGGAGAACGGCCGCAGTGAGCCCGATCGCAAAACCGATCAGCGAGCTCCGCACCGTCCGCCGCGCTTCCCGGCTTGCTTCTTTCATGTTGTCCGCATTCAGCGCACGAATCTGGCCGGAAACATGCTTGATCGCGTTGAAGATGTCCAGGAGCCCGGCACTTTCCAAGGCCTCTCCCCCCATGAGTTCGCCGGCGGCCAGGAGCGGCCCCGTGACCAAGGGCGGGGAGCCGATGGCCACGGTCCTTGCACCCACAATGGCCAGGTTTTCACCGAAATAGTCGTGCCGCCTTTGGATGATCGCTGTGGCGGGGCGGGCATAAAAGCGATCCCCTTGCTGGCGGTAACGCCTTGTCAGCTGCGTCAATTGACTCACCAGCTCGCCCTCTCCTTCGAGGGTAATATTGATTTGTTCGAGCGACAGATTCTGCTCATATTCCGGCCAATTCTTTTCGTACTGTTGCTTGGCCTTTTTCTCTTCGCCGGCAAGGGCAAACTGGAAGGAGGAATCGATGCGCTCCAGCGCTTCGTTGAGGCGTTCCATGTAGAAGACGCTGTCGTAGTTTTCCCGCAGGATCGCATCGATCCGGACGCCGATGCGATGAAGCAAAAAGGCCGCGGTGCCGCCGAGGATCCCGAACACGATCAGCAGTGGTACTACGATCAGGACAATGCGAAAGCGGAGAGGTAACGTCATGGAGAGTATTTTACGAGCTGGCAGCAGGACGCGGACAAGGGTTACCGATCACAAGCCGTAACGTTTCCGTTTGCGATACAGCGTACTGGCATCGATGCCCAGGACCTGAGCGGCCTCTTCCATGGTGGCGGTGCTGGCAAGCACACGACGAATGTGTTCGGCCTCCAGAGCATCGAGCGTTACGGCTGCGCCGACTTCCACACCGGAACGGGGCGGTGACCCGACCTGGCTTGGAAGATCGGCCAGACCGAGGATCGAGTTGGGTGCCAAAATGACCGCGCGCTCGATGGCATTGCGAAGCTCGCGGAGGTTTCCCGGCCAGGGATAGCGAAGCATGGCCTGCTTGGCTTCCTCGGTGAACTCCGCCATGCTCTTACCCGTTTGACGGGCAAAGAAGCGGAGCAGATGCTCGGCCAGCGGCAAGATATCACGCCGCCGCTGGCGGAGAGGCGGCAAGCTTACCTCGATCACATTGATGCGGTAGAGGAGGTCTTCGCGGAACTTCCCGGCCGCGGTCTCGGCTTCCAAATTGCGATTGGTGGCTGCGACGATGCGCAAGTTACAAGCCCGGGTTCGCGTCTCCCCCACCCGCTCAAAACGTTTCTCCTGCAAGAGCCGCAAGAGCTTGGGTTGGAGGGCCGGCGGCAGGTCAGCGATCTCATCGAGAAATAACGTGCCGCCTTCGGCAGCAGCAACCTTACCCATCGTATCGCGGACTGCGCCCGTGAACGCTCCGCGCACATGGCCGAACAGCTCGCTCTCCAAAAGCTCGGCCGAGAGACTGGGACATTGGATAGTAATGAACGGGGCGCTCGCCCGCGGACTATGGGCATGGATGGTCCGAGCCAACACGCCCTTGCCGGTGCCGCTCTCTCCGCGGAGCAGGATCGTGGCCTCACTCGCTGCTGCTTTGAACGCGACATCGAGCGCCTGCTGCATCACTGGCTCCTCGGTCCGCAAATCCGTCTCTGGAACCACGGCCCGAACTTGTTCTTCGAGCTCGAGCGCGTGGGATTGCAGCTGCCTAACCTGCGTAATTCGGCCCAAGGAAACGCGCAATTGGTCGGGAGTGAACGGCTTGGGCAAATAATCCACGGCCCCCCGCCGCATTGCTTCAACAGCGGTTTCAATCGTTGCGTACGCCGTCATGATTACCACATCGAGCCCTGGGGCCAGGCGGAGCAACTCCGGCAGTAAGTCCAGGCCCCGTTCCTGCGCCAGGCGCAGATCGAGAAAGGCCAGGTCGAAGAGATGGTGGGCCAGGAGGTCCAATGCTTGCATGCCATCCTTGGCTTCGGTGACATGATGGCCCATGGTCTCCAGAGCGGTGTGCATGGTCCGCCGGAGGCTGGCCTCATCGTCGATGAGCAGGATGTTCATGAAGACTCCAGCCCGGCTACAAAACGAAACGCCCCACGGCCCGAGGCCGTAGGGCGCCGTGAAAAAATTTCGCCGCTAAATCATTTCTTGCCCATCAATTCCAGGATAGGATCTTTCACAGCGTCCGCCCAGATTTTGTAACCCTGCGCCGATAGGTGCAGCGCATCCGGCATGATTTGCGAAGAAATCGTCCCGTCCGGCTGAACGAATTTGTCACCGATATCGAGATACTTCACGGTCTTGCCACCATCATCAAGCTTGGCAATGATTGTGTTGACGTCCTTGATCTTGTCGCGCAGTTTGTTGGGCTTTGGGCCGCGTGGAAAAATACCCAGGAGCAGGATCTTGGTTTGCGGGGAACGCTTGTGGATCTCCTTCACAATGGCGGTGACGCCCGCGGCAATGTCCGCGGCGCTGTCGACCGGCGTATTGTTGGTGCCGATCATCAGCATGACCACTTTCGGATGGATGCCCTCCAGCTCACCGTTCTCGATTCGCCACAGGACATGTTGGGTGCGGTCGCCACCAATCCCGAAATTAGCCGCGTGAAGCGGTTCGAACTCCTTGGTGAAGAGTTCGTTGCCCGGGCTCTTGGGATTATGTCCTGGGCCGCCCCAGGCGTCGGTGATGGAATCGCCCAGAAAAAGCAGATCGATATTCCCTTTCCGCGCCATGTCAACGAAGCCTTCGTGACGCTTCACCCAATCCGGTGCCCGCGGAACAGGAGTGGTCGCGGCGATTTCTGCCTTCTTCGCTTGCTCCGCCTTCTTCTCCTGAGCCCTGGACTCTCCCGCGAGCAGGAAAGGAAGACCCAAGGACAATGTTCCGATGATCAAAACAGGACTGGTGATGCGCCGTCTCATGGATACTCCTTGTACCAGCAAATTCGTCCCGAGTAGCCGAGCCCGGCTTAGTTTGCGAATCGATGAGACGGTCGTCAAGAGCCGGCTGGGACAACCGTGTTGGGAATTGTCCCTATACTCAACTGAAGCAGGGCGAACTGGCTTGGGGAGGGATGGGAATGTCGAGTCCAGCGCGGGCAAGGTTATTGGAATTGTTTCAGAAGCGGGCCCTCTCCTTCGGCCGGTTCAAACTGGCATCTGGCAAGGAAAGCAATTATTACATCAACAGCAAGAAGGTCCTTTTCAACGGCGAAGCGGTCGGGCTGCTCGGCGAAATTCTCTGGGAGCTGACCAAGGACCTCCAGATCCAGGCCATCGGCGGCCTGGAAGTGGGGGCGATCCCGATGGCCACCGCCGCCGTCTTGCACTACCAACAGCATGGCTTGCCGTTGGAAGGATTCTTTGTGCGAAAACAGGCCAAAGTCCACGGCAGCCAAGAACGGATCGAGGGGATCATAGAACCAGGTTTCCGCGTGGCGGTCATCGACGACGTATTCACCCAGGGCACGTCGGTGTTGCAAGCGATTGCAGAGGTCGAGCGCCGGGGCGCATCGGTCGTTGCCGTGAGCTGTATCGTCGATCGCCTGGAAGGAGCCCGTGAACGGCTCGCCCCGCGCTACCTCTATTTGCCCATCTTCACGATCCGCGACCTCGGTGTTGAGCACCAGGAACCCTAACGGCTCGAACGCCCGTGGTTAGCTATCAGCCCTGATTCGGCGTCGCCGAAGCGGGACGGAGTACGATCACCTTTTCGACTGTCTTCGTCCGGAACGCACCGTAGAGCGCACCGATGGCCGCCCCGATCAACGCTGCTGCCGGCACCCGGAACTCGGCATCATGGTGCGTCATGCCGCCAATCGCGCCCAGCAAGGCAAACACGACTGCCCCAGCCAGCGCCGGGATCGTGATCCGCAGGGCAAAACCAAGTGCTCCGCCAACCAGACGGAGCAGGCCGACAACACCGGTGAGAAGGAGCCCAAGGATTCGAAGGGGAATCGAAAGGATCGCCGCACCGACTCGAAAGGGAAGGGTAAGAACCGTGCGAACCAGCCGCCCGGCTTTCTCCGGTAGGCCAGTCCAGTTGATTTCCCGTCTCTGGACGAGAACGCGGAAGGGCAGCCACACGAGGAAACCGACCAGGGCAAACGGCAAAATCACACCCACGACGGTCAGCGCCGGTCCGATTAGGAAGACGACCAGAAATCCGACCAACGTGAATAGGGCAACCTTGCGGATTATATCGGCAGTACTATGCAGGCTTTCCATGATACCCCTCCAACCAGGTCAAGAGTAGATCCCCGCGTGGATTGCTCGGTACGAATAAAATCGAGCCCCAAGGGTTATTCGCCGTGGAATCACTTTTCTTTTGGGGATTCTTCCAGAATTGGGAGGTTTGTTCGGCCGCCTCAGCCGAAACCGGGCGTCGTCCATATGTTATCCGCTGACGGCGTAACTCCTTCGCGACACGGAGCGATAGGCTGAATCATGACTGCTGCCCGCACCTGCCGCCTGCTCACACTCGGCTGTAAGGTCAATCAGTACGAGACCCAGTACGTCAAAGAGCTGCTCGAAGCAAATGGCTATCGTGAGGCCGCGGCCAGTGAGCCAGCCGATCTGTGCATCGTGAACACCTGCACCGTTACTCACGAGGCCGACGCCAAGGGACGCCAGCTCATCCGTCGCCTGGCTCAGGCAAACCCGGGGGCAGCATTGATTGTCATGGGCTGTTACGCCACGCGCGAACCCGAAACATTAGCGCGCTTGCCCGGAGTAACTCAGGTCAACACGGATAAGGCGCGCTTGGCCAAGGAATTGCGTCCATTTGGCGTCTCTCGGATTCCGGCTGGGATCTCCCGCTTTGATGGGCATCGCCGCGCCTTTGTGAAGGTGCAAGATGGTTGCCTACTGAATTGCAGTTATTGCATCATTCCCCATGTTCGGCCGATCCTGCGCAGCCGGCCCGTCGAGGAGATCGCTCAGGAAGTACGACAACTCGTACAGAATGGCTCCCGTGAGGTAGTGTTGACGGGCATCCATTTGGGCCACTACGGCATCGACCTCAGCCGTGGCAAAGTGAAATCCGATTGGTGCCGGCTGTGGCATTTGCTGCGACATCTCGATACGCTGCCGGGAGATTTCCGGATTCGTTTGAGCAGTTTGGAGGCGGCAGAGGTCCGCGGCGAGCTGGTGGAAGCCATTGCCGGTTCGCGGCGAATCTGCCCGCATCTGCACCTCTGTTTGCAGAGCGGCTCTGACCAAATCCTGGCTGCAATGAAACGCCGGTATCGCGTCGCCGGCTTCTTGGAACGCTGGCGACGATTGCGAGCCGCCCTCGATTGGCCAGCGTTCACGTCCGATCTCATCGTGGGCTTTCCCGGAGAGACCGAAGCAGATTTTGAGGCGACCTGCCAGGTGGCACGGCACGTCGGCTTCTCGAAAATCCATGTATTCTCATTCAGTCCGCGCCGGGGGACGCCGGCTGCGAATTTACCCGGACAAGTGCCGTCCCAAGTGATAGCCGAGCGGCGCCGCCGACTCGTGCAGCTGGACTGCGAATTAGCCGAGAAGTACCATCGCTCCCTGCTTGGCCGGCGCCTGGATGTGCTGGTCGAAGGGCCTTATCGCCGAAGTCCCCGCCACGTCATCGGTACGTCCTGTCGTTATGCTCCCGTGGTCTTCGAAGGCCATCTGCCGGCTCTTCTTTCTCGTCGGGTTCCTGTCCAAGCGGTAGCGGTGGCCGAGGGTGTTGTGTACGCTCATCCCGAGCCGGAGCCTGCGGGTTTGGCATTCTCCGAAGATCATGGCGAGCCTGCCGAGGCTCTGCGCAGGATTTCGCTGGCTCAGATCCCGCCCTCAATTCCTATGGGAAATGAATTCCTCCGTTCCGACTATACACTCCCTGCGGGTCAGGCAGAGATGTGCTAAAGTTGTGTTGGAACAAGTGAGGCAAGGGATCGGACCGGCGACCGAAGCGCGCGCCCGATTCCCACAGGGAACCGGGTCATGCAACGTACCTTCGAGCACATCCTCTTTGAGCAAAAACAAGACGTATTTTGCGTGCGCTTGCGGCGCAATCGCCTGGACGAGCAAGACATTCTTGCCATGGCGGAAGAATTGCTTCATCTGATCAATGAACGCGGCTGTCGGAAGCTGATCTTCTGCCTGGGACCGGGAGTGCTGGACTGCTTGTACAGTGTCTTCATGGCCACGCTGGTCATGGTTCGGCGAACTCTGATCGACCACGGCGGCGTTCTCAAATTGTGCGAGGTTGCGCCGGCTACGCTGGAAGTCTTTCAGGCTTGCCGTTTGAAGGAATTCTTCGAATTCGAACCCGATCAGGCAACCGCATTGGCGGTGCTGGGGAACTAGTGCCCTTTCGACCGCATTTCTGAAATCTGGCCCATAGCAGTGCGGATGGACCACGCCAATCCTCGTCTCGTTCCATTGGGACGGCCGGACGCGCTGGATCATCGGGGGGAGTCGTTCCCAGCCAATCTGAAGCGGGAATGTCACTGGGCCCTGGGCCTCGTGGATTGTAACCCGGCCACGGGGCGTAGCCAGCATGTGGGCGTGTGCGGACAGGCCGAAGTACTTCCATATGACATCGCTATGGCCAAGATGATCCTCCGATAAGTACTTCCGTCCGGACGAGATCGATGCCAAATGCTGCGCGAACTGACAAAAACTGACTGGTTATCGATCCTGGGCATCCCCGCGGAACGCATCCCTCTGGTGCTGCTGCTGCGCGGCACGAGAAACCTCAAGGGGCGGTACGAGCAATATCGCCCGTTCTTCTCAAATGTCCTGGAGGTTGGCTGTCCCAACGGAGTGATCGAGGATGTTTTGATTGGAGACTATGCCGGTCAGACCGTGGCTTACGCTTCCGTCTACGGCGCAGCAATGGCCTCGGAGATTGTCCACATCTTCGGCGTCCTGGGAACCCGGCTCGTGATCCAGTCGGGCTGCTGTGGTGCGCTGGCCGACGAGATCGAGACGGGCGACCTCTTCGTGCCCACGGAGGCATTCTGTGGTGAGGGAGCCGCTCATTACTACAAGCCAGATGGCCAGGTCAGTCTGTCATCGCCATTTCCGGCTGAAGGGTGGGCGCTCGGCGTGGCAAGTGAAGGGCCGATCCACCAGGGCCGGTTGTACACGACGGCGGCTCTGCTGGCCGAGGGAGAGCGCGAAATTGAGGAGTGGCATCAGCAGGGCTGGGCGGCCGTGGATATGGAAACGGCGACCACTTTTGCCGTGGCGGAACACTTCGGCATGGAGCGACTGTCCATCCTTTTTGCTTTCGACAATCCCCGAAAGCGCCGTCACATTTTGCTCAGCCACGAGGACGAAGCCGTGCGGCGCCAGCGTGGCGATGAGCGCGTGGTCCAGGGCGCGTTTAACGTAATCCGAGGCTACGGGTCCCTCCGACGCCCGAACAGGGAGCGTAGCTGAAGTCTGTGGCAATCGCTGAACAGCAAGTAACGTTCGCCTCCCGAAACATTCCACTCGCCAGCCCTTTTTTGGAATTTTCCATTTTTTTTGCGAAAAGGCGCTTGATCCTGACGGTGCGTGAGGTCGTATGATTCCGTTCTGGCCAGGTCCCCAAGGACGGCCAGGAGATCAAGTCATCCCTTTCCATTGACTGCTTTGGAGGAATCGTACGATGCATCCGATGATAAATGCGGCGCTGTGTGCCGCCGCGCTAGGCTCGCTGAGTCGCGCCGACGAATCAGCCGACATGCTGAGCAAGGGGCCCTCCCGCTACGCCAAGGTCAACCAGTTCCGTGTCCACTACAAGAGCTTCGGCCGAGGCAAGACAGCCATCGTCTTCATCCATGGCTCCGCTTGTGACATGACGATGTGGCGTTTCCAGGTGCCGGCATTCGCGGACAAGGCGCGGGTCATCTTGATCGACTTGCCCGGCCACGGGCAGAGCGACAAGCCAAAGATCGAGTACAGCATGGACCTGTTTGCGCAGGCCATCGATGCGGTGCTTGGAGATGCTGGCGTACAGAACGCAGTGCTGATCGGCGCCAGTATGGGTACGCCCGTAGCACGCCAATTCTGGCGGCGATTCCCCCAAAAGACCGTTGCGCTCATCGCGGTGGACGGCATGATCGCTCCCTTGCCGTTTCCCCAGGGACAGGCCAAGGTCCTGGAAGGCCCAAACTATAAGGCGGCGATGCTCCACTTCGCCGATATGACGTTCGGGAAGCTGCCCGCCGACTTGCGGCAATCGATGAAGGCAATCATTGCGAGCACGCCGCAGCACGTGGCGTTAGGAGTGGCCAAAGCGATGCAGGAGCCAGCGATCTGGAAGGATGATCCGATCCAGATCCCAGTGCTAATGGTCTTATCCGCGACGCCGATCTGGCCCGCGGATTATGAGCAGCAGGTCCGTAAGATCGCCCCGCAGTTGGAGTTTTACAAAATGAAAGACGCAGGCCACTGCCTAACGCTGGAGAAGCCAAAGGAGTTTAATGCGCTCCTCGGCGAATTCCTGAAAAAGCAGTCCGTGCTCCAGCCGTGACGCAGTTCGCGCGCGGGAACAAGAAGTGGCTCTTGTGGCCAGGCCCCCTTTGCCTATGATTGGATGTATTCTCGGCGACCGGCCGCCACCCACCGGGGAAGTGCTCCAGAAGAATTCCCGGTGCCCACTAAATGAGAATTCTTCGGCAATCCTATGCCACCCATCATCGCGCGTGAACGCCCCGACAGCCCGGATGCCGTCGCTCTGATCACAGAGCTGGAAGCACATCTCGAGCCGCTTTATCCACGCGAAAGCCGTCACGGCTATAGTGTCGAAAAGCTGATTGCTCAAGACGTTGCTTTTTTTGTGCTGCGCCACAACGACACTCCTGCGGGCTGCGGTGGCATCCAGCTATTTGGCACCGCGTATGGGGAACTCAAGCGCATGTACGTGCGCCCCGAGTTTCGCAGACTAGGATTCGGCAAGCTGTTGCTCGAACATTTGGCTGACTATGCCGGAACACACGGAGTGCGTTTCCTTCGGTTGGAAACCGGCATTCATCAACGAGCCGCCATCAGCCTATATGAGCGGATGGGATTCAAGCGTATCCCACCGTTCGGAGACTACCGCGAGGATCCGCTCAGTCTGTGCTACGAGAAGCGGATCGGGTAACGATCAGGCACCACATGAGTAAGATCCGCAGCAGTTCGGATGTGAGTTGGTTTGAGCAGATTCCGAAAGTGGAATTGCACCTCCATCTGGAGGGCGCTATTCCGCATGATGTCTTGTGGGAGCTGCTTCAGAAATATGGCGGGGATCCGGCAATTCCTACCAAGGATGCTCTGGCGGCCAGGTTCGCGTACCGCGATTTTTCCCATTTTCTCGACATGTGGACCTGGAAGAATGGATTCCTGCGGCAGTACGAAGATTTTGAATTCATTGCTGCCGCGGTGGCCAAGGACTTGGCGGGCCAGAACATCCGATACGTGGAGGCATTCTTTTTGCCGTCGGATTTCCTCCCTGCCGGACTCGAGCCGGAACCGCTCACCGAGGCGATCCGAAGCGGCTTGCGGCGTGTCCCCGAAGTGGAAGTCACGCTGGTAGCAGACCTGGTCCGCGATTACGGTCCAGATACAGCCCAGCGCACGCTGCCGTGCCTGAGTGAGGTCCAAAGCCTGGGAGTTGTCGGCATCGGGATTGGCGGTTCGGAGCATAAGTTCCCACCGGAGCCATTGGCCCCGGTTTACCAACAAGCGCGCAACTTGGGTTTCCAGACGAGCGCCCATGCAGAGGAGGCGGCGGGACCGGAAAGCATCTGGGGAGCCATTCGCAGTCTCGCAGTGGATCGTCTCGGCCATGCAACGCGGGCCGTCAAAGATCCCAATCCCGTGGCGCATCTGGCAAAGAAGCGAATTCCTCTCGAATTGTGTGTGCTCTCCAACGTCCGCACAGGGGTCGTCCCCGATGTTGCCCGCCATCCTGCACGTCTATACTACGAGGCCGGAATTCCCTTGAGCATCAATACGGATGATCCGAAGATGTTTGGGACCTCGCTGGCCGACGAATACGGGACGCTGCATCGATACCTTGGCTTCTCTCGCCAGGACATCCAAAGCCTGGTCGAGCAGGGAATCGAAACGTCCTGGCTACCGGAAGCGCGCAAGGGCGAACTGTTGGCCCAATTTCGAGTTGAATTTGCAGTCCTCGGCCAAAGTGCGGTGTAGGACGTGGGATCTCTCAGCGAAGGCAGCACGAGGAATGCGGCCGCGAAGCAAACGAGGAATCAACGATGCGAAAAGTGGAACGACCTGGCGTATGTGAGGGGTATAGCCTGTGGTCCGAGACTTACGATGCCACGCCGAATCCGCTGGTAGCCTTGGACCGTCGGGTTACTCTCTCCCTGCTCGGCCCAAAAACGGACGAATGTGTCCTCGACGCGGCGTGCGGCACAGGGCAGCATCTGCGGACGATTGCGGCAGCGGGGAGCCGCCCTATCGGCCTTGATTTCTCCCGTGGCATGCTCCGGGTGGCCCGGCAGCGGGTGCCCCGTGTACCGCTGGTCTACGCCGATTTGGAGGAGGAATTACCCTTCCTGGCTGAGGATTTCGAGGCGATCCTGTGTGCCCTTGTTGGCGAGCATCTTCGCAACTTACGTGGGTTCTTCCGCAGCGCGTTTGCTGTCTTGAAGCCAGGGGGCCGGCTCGTGTTTTCCGTATTCCACCCGGCGATGGTCGAGGCAGGGATCGAATCCAACTTCGAGCGCTCCGGGGTGGAATACCGCCTCGGAGCCCAGCGGCACACGGTCGGTGATTACTTGAGCGCCGCTGCCGCTGTCGGTTTTGGGACCGTGAAGGCGCTAGAGTTTCCGGGCGATACCGAGCTGGTCCAGGAAGTTCCCGCAGCGGCAAAATACCTGGGACGGCCGCTGCTTTTTGTGCTGCAAGCCTGGCGGAAATCGTGAGGCCATCGGGTACCGCCTTTTCCGCCGTGTTACACCTGCACCCGTTGCCAACGTCCACTCGAATACCGATGGAGAAAAAGACAACCGCGCACAGCCAGGTCCGCCGCCATAGCCACCCAAGCGCCGAAGAGTCGACTGCCACCCGGCCAATGGCTCTCCATCTCGAGCCCGAGGGAGCCCTGGGTGAGGAGATAGGCCAGCGGAACACGCACACCAAAGAGTCCCAAGAAATTCAGCAGTACGGGAACGCGCGTATCACCGGCTCCCCGTAGGGCGCACAGAAAAATAATCACACTGGCCAACGCGGGTTCTGCGAACGCCTCCAGGCGGAGAACCGGTACCCCTGCCTTCACCACAGGCCGTTGTTCGGGGTATGGACAGATGAACTGGAACATCTCGGGGGCAAACGTGAAAAACAGGGCTCCCATCACCGACATCATACCGCAGCCCAAGGCGAACGCGACCCAGCCGGAATGAGCGGCTTGTGCGGGCCGGCCCGCCCCCAGGTTTTGGCCGACCAGCGACATCGCCGCCGTGCCGAATGCGTTGCCGCACACAAAGCTCAGCGCTTCCCAGCCCAGAGCGATGCCGTGCGCGCTGCTCGCCGTTTCCCCCAGGCTGTTGACAATGCTAAAAAACCACAAATGCCCGACCATGATGGCCAGGCTGTCCACTCCCGCGGGCAAGCTGATACGCAACAGCCGCCAGATCAGGTCCGCGTTTGGCCAGAGCAGACGCCCATGCAGCGAAAGCCCTGCTCGGCCGATTGCCAGCACCGCCAGCACAACCAGGCCGCCCAGGGTGTGGCTGACCGCCGTGCCGACGGCAATGCCGACGAATCCCAGCTCCGGCAACGGCCCAAGGCCCAGGAAGCAACCCCAGGCGAGTGGCAAATTAAAGACCGCCACTCCGCCGAGCACCCAAAATCCGGTCCGCGTGTCGCCGGCGCCAATCAGGCACGCGATTCCGGCCGATTCGATGACTTGAAAAACCAAAAGCAACATCAAGGGCCGGAGGTAGTCGGCAGCGAAGGCGGCTGCCGGGCCCCGCAGCTGGAGCAGCCAGACCAGACCATCGAGCCCGCTCAATCCCGCTACCGTCCCCAGCAGGCCGAACACGATGGCCAGCAGAATCGACTGATTGGTCACTTCGATGGCCTGGCGGTGTTGGCCGGCACCGATAAAGCGGGCAACGAGGGCTGTACTCCCGACGCTGACGAGGACCGTGTAACCGGCGATGAGCCAGGAGAGATAGATCGCCATGGTCTGGGCGGCCTGGTAGGCAATATGCCGGGCCCGGATTTGCCGGGCAGTTTCCCACGATGCCTCCCCCGCCAGCACGTTGCTCCAGCCGCCGCCGGCCAAGCTGCTACCCACAATTCCAACGGCCATGAGCTCGTGACCGAGTGCTTCGCTCCGTTCGTGCTTCGGCAACGGCTGCAAGCGGCCAGCGAGCACGCGATCGGAGAGCCCCACAGAAAGGATCAGGAATTGCTGCGCCAGTACGGGCAGAGCCAGGAAGAGGACGATGTACCACGTCGGCTGCGCGCGGTCGATGAGTCGGAAGCCGGATGGGCCCGCGGCAGTTTGCATAGCATCTCCATCCGATGTCCTCTTATCCGTGGCTGACTGTCCATTCGGTTTCGCCTCGTACACCAAAGCGATCTCCGGAGAAGAGCTTGCGGCCTGGTCGCGTCTCGACCTGGCCGTTCACGGTAACGACCCCTTCGCGGACAAGGGCCTTCGCATGGCCCCCCGTCTCCGCGAACCCGGCGGCTTTGATTGCCTGGGCGAGCGTGACGTGTTCGCCGCGGAGGCGGAGAGCAGGCATTCGTGCAACTCCTTCAGGTCGTGCTCGATGGCGCCTCTTTCAAACCCGGCGGAGTCACCGCCTGGCCGGACCTTCTCTCTGAGGTGAGCGCTTCCATCGGCAGGCGCGCCGCCAGAGCCATCGCCATCGCCACGAGAGCCAGCGTGATCAGATTGAGCCCCAAACTGTAGAGATGCCAACTCGTGAACTGGGCGCGAGCCGCTTCGGCAACCATCGGGTTTGGATCATAGCGGGCAGCGCGAAAGACACTGACTTGATTGGCGATCGGCCAACGCAGGACGACCGTGGTCAAGGCCACCGCCAGCAAATAGAAGCGCAGCCTGTGTACGGCCGACCGCGATTCCGCGCGGAGCCAGGCCAGCGCCGTAATCGCTGCCAGCACGCCGCAAACTCCTTGCAAGAGAAAATACCAAGGAAAAATCGGACCGACAGCGAGCCCGGCCAGCTGGGATGCATTGTCTTTGGTGATCGTCGCCGGCAACCAAGCCGGGCGCGCAGCCGCTGGCTGTTCGGCGAGCGCAGCGAAGCTTTGGAAGATGGTCGGAGCTGCCACAAGCGTGAAGAAAACCGATGCGCCAAACCAAAGACCGAGGGCGAGCACGTGGACCGTCTTGCTGAGAACGAGCATGGTCGAGCTCTCCGGTATGCGGTTTTCCGTTCCTTGGAGCAGGCGCAGGATGTTTGCTCGGTGACGGATGACCACCAGCCCTGCGGCGACAAAACAGAACAGAGTTAAAGTACGCTGGTCCGCGGCAAAAGGCTCGGCGCTCAGGGTACACCGCACCGCACACAGAATGGAAACCGCTGCCAACGAAGCAAGCGAAACATACCGCGTCAGGCAGAGTACCGCCACCCACGTGAGCAGAGCGGCCATCGCTGGTATCGGCAGAAGCACGGCCACGACGCCGGCACCAGTAGCCACGCCTTTGCCGCCACGGAAGCGCAGGTAGAAGGGGAACAGATGACCCAGGAATGCAGCCAAGCCGGCAGTCACTTGGAGGCTATGTGCAGGCAGCTCTGCATCGATGTGCGTCTCCATCCAGGACGCAGCCGCCACCGGCACCATCCCCTTGGCGAAATCGAGCCCGAATACCAGCATGCCGAAGGCCGGTCCAAGGACGCGGCCAACATTGGTTGCACCGATGTTGCCGCTGCCCTGTCGCAGAATATCTACACCGCGACTGCGCGCGATCAAATATCCGAACGGAATTGCACCGATGCCATAGGCGGCCAGGAATGTCAACGCTAGCAACCAACCCGCGCCAATCATGTTGCCGTGAATGCGTAACTCGAGGGTCCGTAAAGGACAGCCAGACCACCCGGCTGCCGGCAGATCCTTGCTTGATCATACCCCGGCACGGGGAGACAGGCATCGGGAATCGTACCGGGCTCACGCCGCCTGCTTGCGGGCCGCCAGCTCGGCCAAGATGTCCATGAATTGCCGATAATGATGTTCCCAGGTCCACTGCTCGGCCCTTTGCCGTGCTGCCCTGGCGCAGTCGTTCCGGCGCGTCGAATCCAGGAGCTGTTCGATGTAGCAAGCGAGCTGAACATGGTCATGCGGATCGTCCATCACGTAACCTTCGCTGGGCGGGTCCAATAGTTCGCTGGCCCCGTTATAGCGCGACGTGATCACAGGGAGGCCACATGCCAGCGCCTCCAGCACCACGAGGGAACAGGGATCGTAAAATGTTGGATGGACCAGGAAATCCGCTGCAAAGTAACAATGGGCCATCTCGCGGCACGAACCCAAGAAGCGGACGCGGTCGGCTACGCCCAGCGTTCGGGCAAGCCTTTCATATCTCCGTGTACTCCGATGGCCGACTACCATGAGGCGGAAGTCCAATCGCGGGGGCAGAAGACGAACCGCGTGGAGCAGGGGTTCCAATCCCTTCAGGCGGTAATTCATCGCCGTAAAGAGGCCAACCGATTCGTCCGCTCGGATGCCCCAGCGCTGCCGCCATGCCTGGCGGCGGCGCGGCCGATCCTGTTCCGGAAATCGCGATGGATCAATTGCGCTGTACAGGACACGCACATCCGCCGCGGCCATGCCGTAGTACTTTTGGAAATGGCCGCGCACCATCGCGCTGTTCACGATAATCAGCGGGCGATGCCGGCCCAGGTACTGACGCCGTTCCAGGGCAGCGAACGACCAGTGGGCGAGGTCAAACCACTTGGCGATCCGCGCCAAACCGCGCACCATCGGGCTCGAATGCTTGTTCAAATTGTGCGCCACCGATGCCAGGTGCAGGCCGCCCTGAGGATACAAGACGTCTTGCCCCCATGTCTTATCAAAGCCGACCGAGACGTCGTGCCCGGCAGAGCAGATGGCTTCCTCGCACGCAGCACCGAATTGCCAGGGCCGCAGAAAGCGAGGACCCTGCGGACCAGGGATCGCATGGTATCGTATCCCGGCCGGTAAGGAGGCAGCTTCCCAGACGCAGGCATACAGATGAACCTCATGCCCGTCAGTAACGAGGCGCCGGGCCAGGTCCGTGATGTACGTCGCACAGCCGCCCCGGGCCGGGAGCACCTGATCGTAGCACAAGGCAATGTTCATCGTGGCAAGGTCCCCTGATCCGCAGCTTGCAGTCGAATACGGCCGAACAGCGTAGGTTCTGCCAATGGGCGGGCTACGCTCCTTGAGTCTTTCCGCGGAATCAACGTCTTCGCCATCCGTTTTGCGGCGGCGTTCATTCTCTGTAGGCCCAGATAACTCATCAGCAACCGCATGCCGTTCGTTCGTTCGCCCGTACCGGACGATATCTCGCGGTGAAGGGCTTTCAAATCCTTCCACGCCGCAGTGTGGTCGGCTCGTCGCCGGCCGTGGAGCTGCTCGATCCCCGTCAGGACAATCGATCCCGCTCTGCCCTCAGTCGTTGGAATCACGGCGAAGCTAGGCTGCCCGCCGAGATCGTAATGGAGATCATGGAGACGGCGCAACAGCGCCGCAGCTTCGCGAATCATGTGGCGGAATGATACGGGCTCGACAGTGGGTCGTGCCAACCATTCACCGAGCGGGACAGCCGGCAGTGGAGGTTCGATGAGAAGAAAGGAGTCGATCGCAGGCCAAACTCCAGCCCGCTGACCAAATGCCAGGAGCTTCCATGTTCGTATGCCGTAGCGCTCCAGGCGCAGGATCTGGCCGGCTCGGAGGAGTTCGGGGGAGGTTGGTCGCTGTCGACGAATCAGCGACCAGTGATATCCAAGAAAACTGCTGCGGCGACGGCGAATAAGAAGCGCGGAGCGTCCGGTGGGTAGGTCTACCCGTGTCCGCGTTCCCCAATTATCCCGCTCGCCAGGGGGATTCGCCAAGCGCAGCCAATCCGGAATGACCCCAGCCAGCTCCATCTGAAACGGGCGGGTCAGACAGAGCGCTTCACCATCTTGCCAGATCAATTCCGGAACATGGTTCGTCGCCGGGAGCTGGCGCATCTCTCGGATTCGTCGCTGACCGAGAAGTCGAGTGGCCAAGCGGGTGATCCTGCGGGCTGCCCGTCGCAGAGTTGGGATGGCGGCTCTTCCGCGCGACCGGGATTTGCGCAGATAAGCAGCGAGACAAACGAGCCGTTCATGAACCGTTGCCAAATCCTCGGCCAGCGTTGCTTCCAGGGCCGCCAGGTTGCGGCTGCGCCGCCGCCAACTGAGCGAATGACGGCGGCGTGTACGCTGCCAATCGAGGAAATGTACCGTTCCTTCGCCGGGCCGAATCAGGACGTGTTTGGAATAGAGATCCGGATGATCAAATCCGGAGTTGTGAAGTTTGGCAAGGGCTTCACCCAGGTTGCGAGCGATCCGGCGGCGTTCCGTGGCCGGTGCCTGCCGCTGCTGGTGTAGAAAGGAGCGGAGTTCCATCGTCTCGGTCACTTCCCGCACCAGAAGAAACGCCCGGCCCTCGCGATCTTCTCCGACAGCGATCCAATCGGGGCAGCCGATGCCGGCGGGTTGCAAGCTGCGCAGGACCGCAGCTTCACGGCTCGATTTTGATACGAACCCAAATCCGGCCAGCGCATTGAGCAGACGGTCCTTCCACGCAACACGATGCTCGCACTTCAAGAAGGCAGTGACCTCGGCCGGGCCCGAGCCGAGCCCGACCCGAGCCACATTCCGATCCGGGTGTCCGCAAATGATAATGGCTGGCATATCCAAGAAGGCCGCTGGCGTGTCCAGGCCTTGTTGCTGCAAGCAGTTTTGGTAGCGCGGATTGACGTTCAGGAATTCCATGGGCCGTCTCCCCTAGCTAGCTCGTAATGGTGCGGTGTGGGAGGTTTTCGGGAAGCGCGCCAGCAACTCTTCGGCGGCACTCAAGACCTCGGCTGGCGTGAGCAGCTTCATGCAGCGATGGTCGAAGGGGCAGACGCGCCGCTGGCAGGGCCCGCAATCGACTCCCTTTTGCAGATGAACGGCCTTGGGATAAAAAGTCTCGGTCCAGGGAATGTGGGTTGGGCCGAAGAGAGTAAGGACCGGTCGATCGAAAGCAGCGGCGAAATGGCGCGGCCCGCTGTCGGTGGTGATGAGCAGGTCGGCTCGGCGAACGCAGGCCTTGGTCAATCCTAGAGACAGGGCATGATCGGCCAGAGAATACACACCCGACGCGCCGGCAAGCAGGGTGATGCGACGAGCCAGCTCACGCTCCCCCGGTCCACACAAGACCAGCACCTTGCTGCCACGCTGGTGCACGAATTGCCGGGCCAGAGCTGCAAACTGCTCCACCGGCCAATACTTTGCCGATCCGAACGCTGCTCCCGGGTTCAGGCAGATGACTTCGTGCTGAGCGGTAAATCCAGCCTGGTGCCACACGGCATCCGCCGCGGCCTCATCCCGTGGCGTCGTGAACAGCTCCATGCGAAGAGAAATCTCATTACATCCGACGGTCTGGGCCAACCGATTGTACGCCAGAATGACGGGGCTGGGCCGCAGCTTGCCCGCGGCATCGCGCACCGGATCAAGGACGTCCGTCAGCAGGAAGGATCGCCCATAACGGGCATAGCCGACACGCCGCTGGCATCGCCCCATCCAGGCGACCAGCGCAGAGCGGAACGAATTTTGAAAAAGGATGGCGAGAGCCACATCGAGCTGTCGGAGGCGAGCCGCGACGGTCGGCCAACGGTGTGACCAGGGCCCGCGGGTATCCAGGAACACCAGCTCATGCATCCAGCCAGACCCTTCTAGCACGCCAGCGATGTACGGTCGAAGCACGCCAATCCGATGAGCGGCGGGGAATCGCTCCGCAAGTGCCCGAACTGCCGGCGTGGCCATCACCGCATCCCCGATCCAGTTTGGCCAGAACACCGCGATCCGCATGGCAATCCCCAATTGCAGATCAAGAATCGACCGTGCTTCAGGCGGCTCCGAGCTTCTGAAGGATCCGTGTCGTCGAAAAGCCTTCACGGAGGCCAGTGAGGTGAACCCGGCCGCCGTACGATTCCACGAGCGCCGCACCGACAACCTGGTCCTTGCGGTAATCCCCTCCTTTGACCAGGACATCGGGGTGAACTGCTTCGATCAGGGCCAACGGCATCGGTTCGTCGAAGAATGTGAGGTAATCGACGGCTTGGAGGCCGGCCAGCACCAAGGCCCGGGCGTCCTGGGGATGGACAGGTCGACCGTGACCCTTCAGGGATTGGACGCTGGCATCGCTATTGAGGCCGACGACCAGCAGGTCGGCCTGGGCGCGGGCTTCCTGAAGAAATTGGACATGCCCCGCATGCAACACATCAAAGCAGCCGTTGGTGAAGGCCACGCGTTGGCCCAGGCGGCGCCGACTTTCCAGCTCGTGGCGGAGGGCCTTGGGTTCGAGGATCTTTTGCGATCCCGTCGGCCCGGTCCGGAGCAGGTCGCGGAGCATCTCATCCCGGGTCACCGTGACCACGCCGATCTTTTCGACTTCCAGGCCGCCGGCAATGTTGGCCAAGCGGATGGCGGGGTCGTAGTCAGCTCCCGCGGCCAAAGCCATGCCCAACACGCTCATCACCATGTCGCCGGCGCCGGTGATGTCGTACACCTGGCGGGGTCGAGTCGGAAATAGTTGCCGCCGACCATCGCGGTGCACGAGCGCCATGCCGTCTTTATCGAGGGTGATGATGGCGGCTTCCATATCGAGCTGTTCTTGGAGCTGGTCGGCCGCCTCCAACGCTTCGTCCGTGTTGGATAGCATCCGTCCGGTGGCCAAACCCGCTTCCAAGCGATTCGGCGTCATCGCCGAGCACCCACGATACTTGCCATAGTCGGATCCACGAACGGGGTCCACGATCGTGCGCAAGCCGTGCTGCCGTGTCCCGGCGAGCGTCGCCGTCAGCGTCGCCGGCGTGCACACCCCCTTGTCATAATCGCTGATCAGCACGATGTCAGCCTTGCGTACCTGATGCTCAATCGCCTGGCAGAGAGCGCTCTGGATGTTGGCGGACACGGGCTGCCGCGTTTCATAATCGACGCGGATCATTTGCTGGGGATGGCGGTGCTGCGCCCGGCCAATGTAGCGTTCCTTCACCGTGCTGGGACGGCCCGGGTCATGGACCACCCCTTCGTGATCGATCTCCAGTTCCGTAAGGAGTTGGCGGATGCGCCCCCCATCCGCGTCCTTGCCGACGACGCCAGCCAGCGCCACCCGGGCACCCAGGGCCCGTAGCATGGTGGCAACACTGCTGGCCCCGCCGAGCCGCTCCTCGCGTCTGTCGGCGTGCAACAAAATGACGGGGGCTTCCTGACTAATGCGCTCGGCATCCCCCCAGACGTAGCGATCGAGCATCACATCGCCTACGACCAGGACGTGTGGGTGACCCAGGTGCTGGACGAGTTCGATCAGATCGGCGGACATGGTTTCTCCCAGACGGAAACATGGTGGCGGCTGGCGGGATTCAGTGCCGGATTACGCGGCCTGCTCGGCGGCTGCCAGGCGATAGCCCGTGGCGGCCAGGCGTTCCGCCACGGCTGCATGGAGCAAGGGGAGAAGGATCTCGTGGTGACCGATCAGCTCGTAGCCATGCGCCGCCGGCCGATCCAGGACGTTTACCTTACTTCGGTATTGAACTTGCTTGTCCACGTTCACGGTGATCAAACCGTCCAGGTTATGGCCGAAGTTGCGGGCAACGCTGACGGCCTTGAGAAATACCTCCGGTAAAACCACTGCGCTTCCGAGGTTGAGCCAGACACCCTGCTGCATGGTCGCCACCACGCTACAAAGGCGGCGGAAATCGATGAGCGATGCCTCCCCTAGCGCCGCACCCGAGACATGCGGGTGCATATGGACGGTATCGGTGCCGAGAGCGACGTGGATCGTGCACGGAATTCCTGCCCGGTGGGCTGCCAGCACCAGACTCCCATCGGCATAGGGGCAGTTGAGCTCATCGAGGTAGCGTCCCAGCGCCCCCCCGAAGCCAGTGTCGTTCTCCGCCCCCATGCGCGAGGCCACGGCAAAGGCGTCCGCTGTTTCGCGAGCCATGCCAAACTGGCCGGTGGGCAATTGCGAGGCGACGTCCTCACTGGTCTTGCCGGCCAGGGCGAGCTCGAAGTCATGAATGGCGGCAGCCCCATTCAGGACCACCCCACTGAGAAGCCCGCGCTGGATCCAATCGATGAGATACGGCGCGCAGCCGGTCTTGATAACATGGCCACCCAGGGCCGCCACGACCGTGCGGGATTCGTGGTGCGCGCGGCAGAGATGATCGCGGATCGTTCGCAAGTCGTTGCCGGCCAGCTGCCGCGGCAAGGCATTGAGCCAGTCGCCGATGGTGGCGCCGGCTTCCACGGGCCAGCCGAGATCTTCGTAAAACACTTTCGAAGGGCGGGCGATCAGTTCATACGTCTTCAAGCCGTGCAGATCAATCGGTTCGATCATCCTTGACCTCCTCACAGTCGACATTCCATTTCGCGGCCGCCCGCAGCACCGAATCAGCCTAGGGTCCACTCCCCATAGGGCAGCGAATCACAGACACGAGTCTACGATGCAGGGTATCCTGGCCTCTCTCGACATGTAGACAAATCCGCAAGGCCCAAAGTGTCCGGCCGCCCAGTTGGGTCAGGCGAAGTTTGACCAGATCCTTTTGAGTCGTCATGATCAAGCATCCGTCTGCCTGCCGCTCTGCCCAGCCCCTTAATTCCTCAACATCGGTCCGTGTGTAGGCATGATGATCCGCAAACGTGCGGAAATCCAGGATATTGGCACCGAGGCCCACCAACGACTGCCGAAACGCCTGCGGGTTGCCGAGGCCGCAAAAAGCCGCTACCGGCCGTGCTTTCAGTGTCTCCAGCCGAGCGGTCTCCTGTTCACTGTTACGCAATACCATGGGCCGGTGCATGGTTCTGACCACCGGGACATTGGGGGCATGCTTGGCAATCGTTGCCTCGATCTGCACGCATCGGCTTTCTTCCGCCTGGTCACAGCGGGTTAGCAATATCACGGCCGCCCGACTGAGACTCCGCACCGGTTCGCGTAACAAGCCACGAGGGAATAAATAGCCGGGGCCCCACGGGTTGGTGGCATCGACCAGGACCAGATCCAAATCTCGTTGGAGCCGGCGGTGCTGGAAGCCGTCATCCAGGATCAGGAGTTCGCTTTCGAGTTCTTCCACAGCAACCCGAGCCAAGCTGACGCGGTCGGCACCCTGGAGGTGTGGCACATCGGGTAAGTTTTCCTCCAGGACGAAGGCTTCGTCATTGCGTCCCGTTTGGCTGCCATAGCCTCGGCTGAGGATGGCGACACGCAGTCCTTGTTCGCGATAGAACCGGGCGACATATTCCACGCACGGGGTTTTGCCGGTGCCACCTAATGTCAAGTTCCCGATGCTCACCACGGCAACCGAAGCCCGTTCGCTGCGCTTCCAGCCGCGCTCGTACAGCCGATTTCGCAGCTCCATCCCCCAACCGTAAGGAACGCTCACCAGGCGAAGCCCGCCGCGCTGCAGGCTTGGCCACCATCCTCGCATCTGGCCGTGGATCAAGGCTCGATAGTAGTCGCCGGAGAGCGCCAAGGGGTGTGACTCGATCGGTAACGTTCCGGGTAGATCCTCCAGCGGCACTGTTATAGCCCGAGGCTCCTTGGGCTGTCAATTGGATTCCCGCGGCGTGCTCGAGGGACGCTCGGCCTCGGGAGGCAACGGCGTTGCACCGGGCGGCGGCGTTCCCTTGCCGGCGCGGATGTAGAGCGCACGGCGACGCTCGTAA
Organism: Gemmataceae bacterium; assembly: GCA_035295665.1. Taxonomy (GTDB): domain Bacteria; phylum Planctomycetota; class Planctomycetia; order Gemmatales; family Gemmataceae; genus DATGIQ01. The sequence continues at coordinate 33,582 of DATGIQ010000029.1, forward strand.
TCGGCGGGGGTCAGATGTTCCAGCTCGGTCTCGCCGCCGCAAACTGCCTGTTGATGGAGTTGCTCGAGGAACGGAATGCACCAGCCGCACCCTGTTCCGGCACCCCCGCACTCCGAGAGCTGACTTGGAACCTTGGGCCGGCACCGGCGAATAAAATTGACGAGCTTCCGCTTGGTGACGTGGAAACAGTAGCAGATCTTGGCATCCGCGTCCATCATCGCCCTCTCCGCCGGAATCCACGCATGAGCAACTCACCCATCATATCGCAAAGGATTGAAATCGGGAAAGCCGCGGTCCATGCCGCTGCTCGGCCCGCTCGCGATGGCCAAACGGGGGAGCGAACCGGTACGATAGCTTCCATAGCCGGACGAAGTACAATGAGACGATGCTTTCCCGGAGGAAAGCGCTCATGGAACAGCCCTTCATCCTCTGCGGTCTGGGACGGATCGGATGGCGCGTCCTGGAGTATCTCCAGACTGCCGGCCTGCCGGTGGTCGTCGTGGATACGCGCTGCGATCCCAGGGACCCCCGATTGGGGAAGACCATCCTCGTCAAGGGCGACTGCCGCAAAAAGAATGTGCTCCTAGAAGCAGGCGTGGCCCAGGCTCGTGGCGTCCTCATCATGACCAATGATGACTTGGTGAACATCTCCACGGCTCTCATGGTCCGCCACCTCAACGCGGATGTCCGAGTCGTGATGCGATTGTTCACACAAAACCTCATCGCGCGTCTGGGCCATGCAGTCAAAAATGTCTATGCCCTGAGCACCGCAACGTTGACGGCACCGCTCTTTGCGCTCTCGGCCCTCACGGGGCACGCTCTCGGAACGCTTCGTCTGGAAGGGGTAAAGGATGGGTTGCGCCAGGTGGCGGAATGGATGATCACGGCCAATTCGCCCGCCAAAGGTCAAACGATCGCGGCTGCCGCCCAGAGCTGCGAAGTCTTGGTCCTGGCTCACTGTCCGAACCACGGGAAGGTCCGTTTCCTGCACGATATCGATCCGGAGACCCGACTGGCTGCGGGCGATCATCTGATCGTCTGCGGGGAACCGCGGGTCATCGTTCAACTGGTTGAGGAAGACGCGGCCCTGTCCAATGTCCGCTGGGCCGGATGGGTACAGCGGATGGGACGCGTCTTCTGGCGGACCCTGGCCGAAGTGGACGTAGCCGTGAAGGTCTGTGGTGCGGTGCTGGCGGCCGTGATCCTGATTAGCACGATCGTCCTGGATTTGACGCTCGCCAACCATCGCCACGAATTGGCCCACGCCTTCTTTCGGACCATCAGCCTGATGGCCACGGGGGCCGACATGAAGGAGGACGAGCTTCCCCAAGATTGGCAAAAGATTTTTGCCAGCGTCTTGCGGATCTCCGGTGCTGCCTTGATGGCTGCATTCACCGCCATCGTCACCAACTACCTTCTCCGCGCCCGGCTTGGCGGCGCGCTCGAAGTCCGCCGCATTCCAGACGGTGGACACGTCGTCGTTTGCGGCCTGGGCAATATCGGGTTCCGGGTGGTCGAAGAGTTGGTAAAGAGCGAGGAACGGGTCGTGGTCATTGAGCAAGCGCGCGACAGCCGATTTGTCGCTACGGCTCGACGCCTCGGCGTTCCTGTCCTGATCGGCGATGCCACAATCGCTCCCGTGCTGCGCCAGGCCAACGTTGTCAACGCCCGTGCCGTCATCGCGGCCACCAGCGACGACCTGATCAACCTGGAAGTTGCGCTCATGGTCCGTGAGCTGGATCCAAGCAAGCGCGTGGTTCTGCACTTGTCGGACCCCAACCTGGCCCAAACGCTCCGGGAGGCTGCCAATGTGCGGCTGGCGCTGTCCATTCCCACGCTGGCAGCGCCGACGTTTGTGGCCGCCCTGTTCGGCGATCGTGTCCAAAATGTTTTCATGGTGGATGGGAGATTGCTCGCCGCTTTTGAAGTGGTCGTTCCCTCCATCGATCCCTGCCTGGCGGGACAGTCGGTGCGGGCGGTGTCCGTGGATTATGGCCTGGTTCCGGTGGCCGTGATCGATGCTCAGGGGATCTTGCATCCGCGGCCAAGCGAAGTTCGCCTCGAGTGTGGCTCGCGCTTCGTTGCCATCAGTATGCTCACCGATCTCGAACGGTTGCTGCGCCGCCAGCCGGCACCGAAGAATTTTGCTGTCGACGTTGGAGCGGTGCCTGAATCCAAACGAGCCTTCTTGGCCTCCCTCCTGGCCAACAAACAAGCGGGCAGCGCAGCAGCGGCCGAAAACCTTCTGGATCACCCGCCCCTGTGTCTGGCAAGCGATTTGACGCGCGGCCAAGCGGAAGACTTGGTGGCGTTGCTTCAACGAGAAGACATCCCCGTGACGCTCAGGCAACTCGTTCAGCCGCCATCCTATTAAGAAATTATGGATCGCGAACGGAATCACATCTCGATAGCCGCTGCCCCAGGGCCATCAAAACGGTGCAAGCCAGGAGGGCAAACGCTGCTGCCATGGCGGGATGGAAAAACGTTTGCAGGGCAAGACTTTCGTCGGTGTAGCCGAAGCGTCCTAGCAGCGGGACTCCGATCAACATACCGTTGTACACCAGGTGAAAGAGCATGCCAGGAATAACCGAGCCGCTGCGGACGGCTAAGATGCCGAGGACGACGCCAAGCGTAAACGTTGGCACTGCCTGAAAGACATTGCGGTGATACAGGGCAAACAGGAAACTGCTAATGACGATGGCGGTCCACACCGAATAATGGCGACGAAGTCCGCTTAGAATGAACCCGCGGAACGCCAACTCCTCACAGACCGCCGGAAGCAACACGTAGACGAGGAGGTACATCCACCAGAGGGCCCCTTGGCCGTCGCGCAGAGTACGCAACTCCTGGACGAAGGGCTGGCTTTCGCTCAGCAATTCTTGGAGTCGGGGAAAGGTGCAAAGAATGGTGGACGTCAGCTGAATGAGCGGGGGCAGCAGCAAGGCCGCCAGCAGCGCGGCGACCAGCAGAGCCTTGGGCGAGGGCAAGCGTAAGGCCAGCCCCTGCCGCGGCCGAGTCGTGAGGAGGAGGGCCATGAACAAGGGGGGGGTGGCTACGAACGCCAGATAGGAAATGCCCGTACGGATCATCAGGGAACCGCCGTCACCAATATACGGGATCCAGCGGAGGGCGATGATAAGGGCGAAGCAGAACAGCGCCTGGCCGGAACTGGGGAGCGCTTCTTTCTCGCGGAACAGGCGTCGGAGCCAAAGCTTGATTTCCAGCCGCTCCGCTTCCCGAAAGAGCACTTCCTCGCGCTTGAATTGTTCGATGGCCCAGCGCAGGGCCAGCCAGCTATAGAGCGCCATCGGCACCAGTACTGGCACGAAATAGAGCCACGGCACCTTTTCCAGGGGCGCTGTCATCAGCCGTTGCATCAATAGCGCCACCCCGGTAACCGGGATCAGGCTGAATAACCCGTTGAGCTCCACGCCTGGCGCAAACGTGACGGCAATCAAAGGAGTGGTGATCAGGAACAGAGGCATCAAGTAATATTGTCCCTCCTTGGAGCTGCGGGCGTAGGCACCGACCGCCAAGGAGATCGCGCTGAAAAACGCCGACAGGGGCAGGATGAGCAAAACGCACCAGAAAATCGCAGCAGGGCGGAGCACGTCATGCGGCAAGAGGCTGTTGAATTGGGCCGACGTGATCCCCATGCTGGCCAAGTTGAGGAAGGCCGTGGCTGCACTGAGCAGCCAAATGGTCAGAAACTTGCCGGAAACTAGCTCCTCCCGGCTGGCCGGGCTGATCAGGAGGGTCTCCATGGTCCCGCGTTCCTTCTCGCCGGCGCACAGATCGACGGCCGGGTACAACGCTCCAGCCAGTGACCACATGACCAGCAGAAAAGGAAAGATCCGCACGAGCAAGTCGAGCAGTCCATCACTAGCGACCTCGTCGAGAGGTTTGGCCGGCTCGGAATCTTGCATCGAAAACGGATCGTCGAAGTTGGCGGGCAATCCAAGGCGGAGGAAGCGCACCTCGCGGACAATGAGCTTCCACCGGGCCAGAACGCTGCGTAGCCGTCGGCTGGCCTGACGCGAAACTTCATCGCCGGGACGGGTAATTAGCTGCAAAGCAGGTCGGCCGCCGTCCTCCAAGCGAGAGCGAAAGTCCGGCGGCACACGGAGAATCAGATCGACCTCTTTGTCTTCCAGCGGCGTTCGATCCTCGCTTTCCAAGAGCTTTACGCGCACCGCCTGAGTTCCGCCGGGCGTACCGAAATAGACTCCAGGAAATCGACCGTCTACCAAGAGCGGCGGATAATCGTAATTGCGACTGGCAGCATGCGCCAGGGCAGCCGCTCCGAGGAGCCGGTCCATTCCCAAGCTCAGCCCGAAGGAATCCGCCGGTGCGATCGCCATCCGGGCCAAAACGGGCAGGGGACTGAACCCGCCACTTTTCGGTGTCAGCGGCGGCAAGTACTGGCTGCCGGCAACACCGATGACCGTCGGCTTCTCTCCCAGGCCCACCGCAAATTGCACGGCGGCCGCGCCAAAGAGCGGATACAAGAGTAGCGGGAGCATGACGATCATGAAGATCGTACGGCGATCGCGCAGCTGGTCACGGAGCTCACGGCAGAAAATCAATTGAACGACGGTCCAACGCATGGAGCAAGAATCTCGCCGGTTCCGCAGTTGTCGTTGGGCATTCGTTTGGCGGCGGCTCACCGAGCCGACGTTCAACGCAGGACGGAGAATCGATGCCTTTTGCAGTCTACGTCATGATTTGCTTGGGCGATTCGCTGAGGCAAGAGGTTTATGCGATGGGGAAAACCTCTCGGACTGGGCTCACGTGCGCCACTCATCGATGAGGGATGCGACCAATGCCGTCCAGCCGGTTTGATGCGAGGCTCCTAAGCCGGCGCCATTGTCGCCGTGGAAGTATTCATAGAACAGGATGTGATCGCGCCAGTACGGATCTTCCTGGAATTTTCGCGTCCCGCCATAAACCGGCCGCCGACCGGAAGGATCGCGGGTAAAGATGCGGAGGAGGCGATCGGCGATTGCACGGGCCATTTCTGGAAACGTGATTTGCCCCGTTTTCACCGGGACGGTGAACGCGGTGCCGTATGCCTTGGCAATCTTGCGCAGCGATTCGATGAGCAGAAAGCAAGTAGGGAACCAGATTGGACCACGCCAGTTCGAGTTTCCGCCTTTGATTTTCGAAACGGCCTCGGCAGGCTCGTAGGATACGCGGCTTCCGTCAAACTCGAACGGACGCGCTTCATGGGCCTTCGAGAGACTGCGGATGCCGTACTCGGACAGAAACTCCTCGGCATCCCATAATCGCTGCATCAGGCAGATCAACTGTCCCTGGTTCACGATCGTTAACACATGGGTGAGTTTGCCATCGTGCTTGACTGTATGAACCACTTCCTTGACGAGGTCCTGGCGGTTTTGCATGAACCAATTGAGGTTACCCGTGAAGTTCTTGAACGGCTCAATCCAGTCGAGTTCCAAACGCTCCACGGCGAAGAGGGGAATCAGCCCAACGAGGGAGCGAACACGGAGTTTACGAAACCGGCCGTTGGGATAGCGGAGGACATCGTAGAAGAAACCATCCTGTTCGTCCCAAAGTTGATAGTCCCGATTGCCCATGCGTTTCATGGCCGCCGCGATGTAGATGTAGTGCTCGAAAAACTTGGTCGCCAGCGCTTCGTAGACGCGGTTTTCCTTCGCTAATTCCAGGGCGATGCGCATCAGGTTCAGGCAATACATTCCCATCCAGCCGGTGGCGTCGGCTTGCTCGATCACCGATCCATCGCTGCATTCCATGCTGCGATCCACGACCGCGATATTATCCAGGCCCAGAAATCCGCCTTCAAAGATGTTGTTTCCCTGCCGATCAACCTTGTTGACCCACCAGGCGAAGTTGATCAGCAGCTTGTGAAAGCATTGTTCCAGAAACTCCCGATCCCCCTTGCCGCTGCGGATGCGATCCATGTTGTAAACGCGCCAGACGGCCCAGGCATGCACCGGCGGATTCAGGTCCGAGAACTCCCATTCATAGGCCGGAATTTGCCCATTGGGATGCTGGAACTGCTCGAACAGAAGGAGCCAAAGCTGCTCCTTGGCGAACTGGGCGTCGATAAGCGCCAAGGCCACGGCTTGGAAGGCCAGGTCCCAGGCGGCGAACCAGGGGTACTCCCACTTGTCGGGCATGGTCATGACCCGCAGCGAATTCATGTGCCGCCAACGTGTGTTGCGGATCTTGGACCGAGACGGGGGGGGCGGCAGCCGTGGATTGTCGCCGTCTAGCCAGACATCGGCGTCGAACAGGTAATTCTGCTTGCTCCAGAGCAGGCCGGCGAAGGCTTGGCGTTGGATGAGCCGTTCATCCGGAGACGCCCCCGCCGGGTGGATGGATTCATAAAACGCGTCCGCTTCCGCGCGCCGCTTGGCAATGCCTGGATCGACCAATGCGAGCGGGCCCTCTTGTGGTGAGTCCGAGCGCCCAGCCTCAGCCTGGGACGATTTCCGGGCGCGTGACCGCTTCGAGATGGGAAGATTCGCGGGTATGAGCCGCAAACGCAGCGTCACCGATTCGCCCGGCGGGATGGCATCAAACCGGTAATGGAGAGTCGCTTTCGTGCCGACGTGGTTCGGATTGAGGGACGCTTCGCCATGGATGATCCAGCGGTGAAAGGCATCCTTCACGTTTGGCTTCCGGATGCTGCTGGCCGGGCCGGGCACTCGCGCCCAATTGGTCTCATTATCCGTGAACAAGGGGGTCCCGCCAGGAGGTCCGTACAGGATCCGCGCGCCGAGTCGATATTGAATGGGGATCGTACTCGGCACCATGAGCTTCGCATCATCCGCCATCAGGCTCATGTAGCCGCGACCTTCGGGGCCAATCTGGATGACTGGCTCTGGCCTCGGCTGGTCGTTCCATGACCAGATATTCCGAAACCAGAGGTGCGGCATGATGTGCAGGGATGCCGCTTCCGGGCCGCGGTTGAAGGCTTCGATGCGGATGCAAATGTCTTCCGGGTTGAGCTTGGCGTATTCGATGACGATATCGAAATAGCGATCCTCGTCGAAGA
>DATGIQ010000030.1:0-2905 GCA_035295665.1 Gemmataceae bacterium
GCACGTGTTTTGATCTGAATCATCGCTCTCTGCCCCATGCGATGCGCAAATGCAATCCGAGGTCCTTGGTTGACGCCGCCTCGGTCACGCAGCCGTCGTTTTTCGCCTGCTTTCCAACGAGCCCCTTGCGTTGACCATGTCGAGGATGTGGAGGGATGCGAGACCTGTCGTGCGACTTTGACTGCCGACGGCCCAGGCGATGAACGGGGCAAACCATTGGGCCTGGGTTTGGCGCGTCGCGTTCACGGCAGGCTGGTTGGGCATCGCGGCCGGTTGTGCCTTCCCGACACCGAAGCCAACGGGGCGCCCGCCGATCGAGGAGCCGGCTTCCGTCATCGGAGGGGACGCAGAAGCTCTCATAGCGACGGGCTTCACCGCCTACGATCCCGATCATCAAAAGCACATGGCCCGATACGGCCGGCGCCTGGCTGCGCTCGCCACTTCCCTGGCGCGCATTCAAGCCACCGGGAATGACATGGCTTGTTCGACACAAATCTATCTGGAGGCAGTGTGGCTTTACCGCTACAGGGCGGATTGGGAGCGACTGGATCGGCAGCTGTCGCGGCTGAACACAAGCCTGAACAACCCGGATCAACTTTTCGCGCTCGCGCAGTCGCCGGAGGATGGCAGGTGGGGAATCTGTTACGACGAATGGTTCATGAGGGCCGAAGCCACACTGGGGGCCCTGGACGAGCTGTATGACGAAGGCCGCCTTCCGAGACATCCTGTCGAACTGTCAGGCCGGTTCAGGACACCCACGGAGCTGCGAGCCTACCTCGACGAACTGCTCGTCTCCGACATCGGAGCGACCGGCCGGGATAACCGAGGTGAGCTTGGCAATCTGACCACAACTCTCACGTCCTCTTTCTTCAAAGCCTACCTGCGGACATATCTGCGGCAGGTGTTCGGCAGCGGCCGTAGCAGTCAGAATGCCGATCTCCAGTCCAGTTTCGAATCCATGTATGACGATTTTCTGCACCGGTGGCAGGATCCTATGACGGGCTATTGGGGCGCCTGGTACCGCAGCGACGGGAAAATCTATAAGACCGCCGACTTGGGCATCACCTACCACACCATCGCATATCGGCGAGGGCAGGTGGATCATTGGCCCGAGATCATAGAGACAACGTTGCGCATCAAGAATGATCCCTATCCCTACGGCTGGCTTCACGACGGCCATTTCGACAATCACAATAACTACGACGTGGCCCGCATTCTGCTTTATGGCTGGCCCCATATGTCGACGTCGCAGAGGCGGCAAGCCGCGGCATCCATCAAGGAAATGCTTGACTGGACTCTCGAACGGTCATTGGACCCTGATGGTAGCTTCAAGACGGATCCTACTTCCTTCAGTTCCGTTTCGGCCGACTACTATTTCGGCGTATCATTTTTGGCTGAGATTGGCTTCTGGAATCAGGGCAAGCGCTTTTGGACCAACTCCGGCTTTCCCGGGGCCGCCAATGTCTGCCGTTTGATCAGGGCACGGATGCTGGAGCTGAAGCTCAAGGACCCCCAGGCCCGCCATGCGCTTGTGCGCCTCGATGAGTCCTGCGGATCCTGACGTTGCCACAAGATTGGACCACTGAGGCGTCGGCGGCCAAGAACTGGCTCGACAGACGGTCGCGACAGTTGCTTGGCCGCGGCCACCCTCTGCAGGACCCTGCAGCAAGCATTCGCCCCAACTTCTCCGTGCCAATTCCCATGTTCATCCTTTCAGGCTCCAGTGTTCAGTGGTTGGCGAGCCTGGGCCCTTGCGACGGCCGACCCATTTCGTCCTGCTGCGGCATCACCCCGTGGTGATGCGCTCAACGTTCCTGTAGAGCGTCAGCCAGGACGCGTAGCGGCCGAAGATGCGGGCTATGCGGTTCCGGCTGTCGGGCCGCTTTCCATCAGCATCGCCCAATTCAAAAAATCGCTGGACCATTGCACCGAAGGTCGCGGCGATCGGCACCGCGCAACGTCGGCCCGGTTGTGATTCTCAAATCGAATGCGAGCGCTATCGCATCCTGGAATTCAGGATGATGGTCCTGCCGTCGACAACGAACCGTCCGTAACCCTGATGGTGGATCGTCTTAGCATTCTTCTGTCGCAGGTCGGCCCAGGCCGCCAGCACCTCGAGGACGAAGAGATTGTAGCGGCTCACCAACCGAGTATCGGTTACCCGGCATTCGAGATTGGCGAAGCATTCGGCGACCATGGGTGGCTTAACGTGTTTCGCCGGCCGCGGAGTCAATCCAATGGCATCGAATTTGTCGACATCGCGGCCCGAGCAGTTTCCGACCTGTACGACTTTTTCCGCCAGTTTCACGCCAGGAATGGCAATGACGCATTCACGGGTCGCACGCAAGGCCGCGAAACTATAGTTGGCATCACTCACGATGCAGGCAACCAGGGGCGGCTCGAACTCGACCATCATGTGCCATGACATGGTCATTATATTAGGGCGACCCTTGCGAATGGTTGTCAGCAGAACCACCGGGCCCGGTTCCAGCAACTGGTATGCTTTTGGTAGAGCAAGCATTCTCATGGCGATTGCGCCTCCGGAGTCGGGCGTCAGTCGATGGTGGGAGCCCGAAGACCGCCAGCCGTGCCGGATATTGGACTGTTGAGGATGCAACCCGCACCCGGTTCGCTTGACAGCACCACGAGCTAGCTCCATCCCACCGGATGAAGGTCGGTTCGGCAGACGCCGCAGGCGTGAACCTTGATCAGAACCTGATGGGGACCTGGCTGCTCCCGAGGCCGGTCGACCGCCACCAGCGGACGGCCTACCTCAGTGAGTGTCATCGCCCGCAAGAGATCACCTTGGGTTCAGGCGTTGCCTTCGCTCTCGTCTTCCAACAGGTCGCGGCGCAGCACGACGACGCTATGAATGCTCGGCAGGTCGATAATGTGGCGATGCTTG
>DATGIQ010000031.1:0-27623 GCA_035295665.1 Gemmataceae bacterium
CAGCGCGGTGCGGCCCTTCTCAACCCACTCGGCGAGCTGCAAAAGGGCCGTCACGGCAATTATGGGCTGAACGCCACACGTCTGACAAGGCAAGAAATCCGGGGCATTCCGTTTACGACGTCTGGAACCGTCTTGTCAAGGTTGTCTCTGGTTCCACGACCGTTGTCTACAGCTACGATGTGCTCGGCCGGCGCATCACGACGACAGCCGGCTTTACCACGACGAATCTGTACTACTCTTCCAATTGGCAGGTCCTGGAGGAGGACTCTTCGTCTGGGACGCCGCAGGCGCAATACGTGTGGAGTCCGATGTACGCCGACTCCCTGGTCGAGCGGGATCTTCCCCTTACCAACCAGCGATTGTACGTACAGCAGGACGCTAATTGGAACGTCACGGCGATTACACAATCGGGCAGCGTGCAGGAACGTTACGTCTACGATCCCTACGGCAAGCCGAGTTTCTACGATTCAAGCTGGAATGCTCGGGTCAGCAGCGCCTTCAGCTGGCTCTACCTCCAGCAAGGCGGCCGCTACGACACTACGAGCGGACTCTACAACTTCCGCAACCGCGATTACTCGCCGACGCTAGGGCGGTGGTTGCAGGAAGATCCCATCGGCTACAACGCGGGCAGTAGGAACCTGTATGGATACGAGGGTGAAGATCCTACCAACAAGGCAGATCCAAGTGGATTGGCCGAAGAAAAGAAACCTGTGCCCCCCAAACCCGTTGACCCTGGCTCCATCGAAGCAGGCGATTCAACGAGAATTGACAACAAACAGAATCGAGTCGATCCGATACAAAACGTAGCCGTCATTTATCTGTTAGACTACCTCCTACCTGCCTTCAGTGTCCCGTTTGCAGATCCAGGTCGCGGTCCGGGCAAAGTTTATACGATCCAACGGGGGACTTATACTGATTGCCCCTTCGGTTTGCCCGAATCACCAACCCCGCTTCCTCACGGAGTAATAGTCGTCGAATACTCTGACGGCACCTTCACGACGTACAGTTTTGGTCCAAATGGCTGGGAAACTGACTCAGAGAAGGATAGAAACGCATGGGGATTTGTTAGGGTCGATGTTCCGGGGCTTACAGGTGACGACATTCGGCAAACTATTCGGGAAAGGAAACGAAAGGGCAGCATCTATGATTTCTTTACGCTCTCCGGCGATAACTGTCAAAGCGCACTTCGAGGGGTCATATATGAGACGCTCGAAAAGAAAACTGGAAAGCCGGACCCACGATCCCTAGGCCTTACGTCCGGCGAATGGAATGGTGTGTTGAACTCGATCAATTAGAAGTGTGGATCTGACCTGGAGGCCCGGCCGATTACTTGTATGACTCCCTTGCTAATGGGTCGGCCACAATCGCAAGCAATGGGCGGTTACTTGGGCATGGAGGCTACCGAAATGGCAGCCTCCCCTCAAATCAACCGTGGCGGTCCACTAGGAGATTTTGGAGCGAAAACCAGATGGCCGAAGAAGTGTCCCCCCGAGATATTATGGAAACGCAGACTCGATTAATCATGCTGTTGCGAACATGGCACGGCATTGACATCACTGTTTAACTCTGAAGCGCTACGCTGGCGTAAGAGGAAGGGAGACAATGAGTTGGGACCCGACAACCAGGGGAGTAGTCTTCGGAACGCTTGTTCACTACCTTTCCGGAGCCCCGACCGCTCAACCACTTGCGTCCAATTTCCTCCACGCCCTCGTCTGGTTAAAGCGCTTCAGTGTTAAGCGCGTACTTTTTACGCCGATTATGAGCCGCGGCAGAAGTTGACAAACCAGCGCCTGTGTGCAGCATTGTGAGCGCGTTGGTCGATAGACTTTGACCACTATTCTTAACCGACGATGTTTGTTGGGTTGTGCAGTTGAGATGCACAACCTAAACTCCTCCGAGAAGCTGAGCGATGAAGCGTGCGTCTTTTCTCTTGGCGGTTTTACTCATTGGATATTTACTATACAAAGGGCTCTGTTTTCGTGCAATCTACCTTGCCGTCCTCGAAAAAACCTGTTTCGACGCACTGCCAGCGATGATCGACGCCCTGGATGATAAATCGGAACCTGTTCGTGGCGTCTGCATTGGTTACTTTGGTCGACGTGGGCCCCAGGCCATAAGACCACTGGTTGAAGCACTTAATGACAGGAGCCCGCGCAGACGTGAAGGGGCCGCCTTGAGCTTGCGCGCCGTAGCCTTAAGGCACAGGAAGTCGGTGGCTGAGCTGAAGCGTGAGCTGGTTAGTGCTCTCGCTCGTGCGATCCATGATGAGAATCCGACCGTCCGGGTTAGCGCGGCCATCGCTCTCTGGCATGTGGATCGACCTTCTAAGGAAGCACTTTCAGTTCTCATCGCGTCCTGTAAGGAGCACAATCGAGAGGCCCGCTATTATGCCTTTCATTGGTTAGAGGAGATTGGGCCGGACGCTAAGGAAGCTGTGCCGGCTCTTATAGAGGAGCTCAATGATACAGATGAATTGGTAAGACTCTGGGCCGGCAACACCCTCCGGGAGATTGACCCACAAACAGCTTCCACGCTGGGAGTACCCTGAGTCTGTTGCGTATGCGACGCCAGTTAGTGACTGTCCCATAAGGGGCTGTTTTTCATAAGTTGTTGGGATGCGACAACATAAGTATCCCAGCGACGTTACGGATGAGCAGTGGGCTCTGATCGAGCCGCTCATCCCCGTTTACCCGGGTGGGCGACCGCGTAAGACCGACGTCCGGGACGTGGTCGATGCTGTCTTCTACATCCTGCGCACGGGCTGCCAGTGGCGTTACTTGCCCAAGGACTTCCCGCCCAAGAGCACCGTCTGGCGCTCCTTCGACGAGTGGCGCCACAACGGCACCCTGGACGAGATCCACGACGCCTTGCGGCGCAAGGTCCGCACCCAGGAGAAGCCCTACGCCCCGCGCACCACGGCCAGCGTGGACAGCCAGTCGGTGGACACCACCTCCGGCGGCGCGCAGCGCGGCCGGGACAACGCCAAGAACGTCGATGGCCGCAAGCGCCACATCGTCGTGGACAGCCTGGGCTTGCTGCTGGCCGTCCTGGTCACGGCCGCCAGCGTGGACGACGGCGCCGCGGCGGCCGAGTTGTTCGCCCGGCTGGAGGGGCAGCCGGTGAGCAAGGTGCGGCGGGTCTTCGCGGACAGCAAGTACCACAACTACGCCCTCCACGAATGGGTCGAGGGGAACGCCGCCTGGGACCTGGTAATCGTGCGTCGCCCGGAGGGGGAGACGGGTTGGGTGGACCTGCCCTTGCGCTGGACAGTGGAGCGTGTGCTTCCGGCGCGCGTGCAAAAAACCGATCTGGCCCATGGGCATCGAGCCGGAGCGTTATCTGTGCGACGTGCTAGGGCGGCAGCCGAATCACCCGCGCGAGGGGTTGGCAGAACTGCTGCCGAATTGTACGAGTCCGGTGAACCACGCCGGCGACTGACGTGAGGTTCGGCAGACAAGGGCCGTGGCCTGAAGAGCTTCCCCACTCACTTTCTGTGGGCCTCGGCCTTCGCCACTCAATTGGCAGTGAGACATTGGGAAGCCGGTCGTACCGGCAAGCTATCGTGCTTCGGCAATCGACTGCACCGCCGTGCAAGGCCGCCATTGATGACTCCGGGCTACCAGCGGCGTGCAGAGTCGGGAGCTTCGACCTCAGTCGGCACATTGGCATTGAGGTCGATCAACTCCCTCTCGACAAGCCGTTCGCGCTCGACCGTGGCGGCAAATATGCAACCGTCTCTAACCTTGGGGACAGTTCTCACAAGCAAGTGGCATATGGGGACTTGCGATGGAAATGGTCCAGCGCATCGTTCCTTCCCAGGTGCGCGGTGCTGCCGAAAACGGGCGCCGAGGATCCTGGCGCGGACGCCGTACGAACGGGCACGGGATCGAGGCAAAGGGCAGCAGACCCATGGCCGACGGCAGCGGCGACCACTCGATCGCGCGAAGCCGTTCGCTCCCAATTCCTGGCGCTGCGAGATGGGGAGGATGTTCCGACCTATGCCTGTGATCAGCCCGACGAGATGGAAGCGGATTTAGCTGCCGATGATGTGGCCGCGGCTCAGCAGGTTTGGCCGGGCGGCCGGCCCACACCATGAGCCAGATAAAGGTCTTCACGGACCTGACTGGCAACCGCCGCTTATTCCTGTTCCACCGTCAGCGGCGCCGTTTGAGCGGCCATCCAAGCCAGGCAGCGGGCCCAGTTCGCCGACGACCCCGGTGTCAAACTACCCAGGAGTCGTGATCCCGCCGCTCCCGTCGCTGCCGGCAAGTTCGCCGGCACACCATCCACGGTAAGGGCGGCAAGGAGCGCCGATTCGATGGCTTTGCGTGCATCGTTGGGAATGCCATGCGGATCGGTCTTGTCGAGGGGAATGCCAGTTAGCTGTTGCTCCAGGAGATGCCAGAGGAAGCCGTTGCGGATGCCGCCGCCGCTCAGCAGCACTCGATGAAGGGGACGCCCTTCCGGCAGAAAACGCCGCAGGGAGGCGGTAATGCTGCGGGCGACGAAGTGCGTGGCTGTGCATACCAGATCATGGCGCGATGCCTGAAGCTGGCGTGCATTTGGCAACGTCTGGGTAAGCAGTTCGTCGCCAAAGGTGGACCGTGTGAAACTCTTGGGCGGCCGCCGCTGCATGTATGGGTGGGCCAGCCAGCGCTGCAACACCGGCTCCAGGCAATGTCCTTGCACGCCGTTTTTGCCGCCCGGATCATAGTCTTCCCGGCCGCCGGTTAAGCGCTGCATCACATTGTCCAAGAACAAATTGCACGGGCCAGCTTCGAATCCGAGCACATCCACCGGTCGGCTGCCCGCCGGCAGATACACGACCCGTGCTGCGCTGCCCAGATGGACCAGGACACGGTTTTCCGAAGGATGGCGAAAGAGCAAGTAGTCGACCAGGGCGGACAATGGCACGCCGTAACCGCCGACCGCCAGGTCCCGGGCCCGGAAATCACTGATCGTGGTCACACCGGTGCGCTCGGCCACAACCGCGGCCATGCCGATGGCGAACGTCGAGGGAAACCGTCCTTCGGGCTCGTGCCAGACCGTATGACCCGGACAGCCCAAGCACTGCACCTTCCGCAAGCTCATGCTGGCCCGATCGGCCGTTTGGCGCGCGGCGGCCGCAAACGTTTCTCCCAGCAAGCGGTGGAGCAACGCCGTCTGCTTGCCGTCCACTTTTCCTGGGTTGCTCATCCGGCGTATCCATTCCCGGAGCTCATCGGGATAAGGCTGATGCAGCGCCTCGATCAAACGGACTTGCAGTTCCAGGCCGGCGCCTTCTGCTTCCAGCAACGCCGCATCGACTCCGTCCGCGCTGGAGCCGGACGAAAGACCGATGAGGAAGCGCGTGGACATGATTGGTACCGTCCCGGAGATGAGAGGACGAGAAGACAAGGAGACCTGCGCCTTCTCCCCCTCTCCTTGTCTAAATTCACGCTGCCAGTGCCAACGGCTGCGCTTGACGGAGGCACGCCTGGATGAAACATTCGAAGAGCTGCATATCGAGGGCAGAAGCAGTCTCCGATTCCGGATGCCACTGGATGCCGACGCAGAACCAATTGGGATCGACGGCCTCAACGGCTTCGATGACCCCATCTGGGGAAAGAGCACTGGCGCGGAGCTTGGCGCCGACCTGACGCACAGCCTGATGATGGTCGCTGTTGACCCGGATCTCCCCGCCGCCGTAAATCTCGTCGATGCGCGTGGAAGGCTCCAGGAGTACGGCATGGCGATGCGGTCCGCCGGTCGGGTCCCGGTGGGGCAGGGCACGCGGCAGGTCTTCGGGCAGATGCAGGTAAAGGCTGCCACCGCACTGCCCATTCAGTTGCTGCATCCCGACGCCGATGGCCAGAAGCGGAGTCTGCCGCTCCAGCAGGCAGCGCAGCAGCACCCGGTCGCTCTCTTCCCGGCGTTCGGACATCGGCTGCACGGCAGGATGCGAGGGGAGCTGTTGGCGGCGCGGATCCAGATCCAGGCCGCCGCTCAAGATAACGCCATCGAGGCGATCCAAAATCGCCTGGAACTCGGCTTCTTTGCCCAGGGGTGGGATGATCACTGGCAGACCACCCGCGGCCACGACCGAATCGAAATAACCGGCGGGCAACCGGGCGTGGGCCCGAGTGATTTTGCCGGCGGGTACGAAATCGGCGTTGATGCCAATGAACGGCCGAGTGTGATGGGCCATCGTCCTCCCCTCCTTGGAACCTGGCGCGGAGCACCGTCCGGCCACTGTGCACGCTGGGGACTCCCAGTCCCCTGCACGAGTCGCGCTGCCGCCGACTCGGAGGCAGGCAACTATACGCCAGAGGGAAAAAGGGCTCAAGATCGAGATTCCGCTTGAAACCCCTGCGTTTAGGAGCCTGTGCGAACAAGGGGTCTGGACCTCACCAAGCAAAAATCCAGACCCCTTGTTCGCACAGGGTTAGCACCGCCTGCCGATGACGTAGCGATGCGGATCGATTTCTTCCCGAAGGATCCGCAACTCTTGCTCGGTAGGCGGTGCTGTAGTCGCCAGTGGTTCGCACACGCTCAACTCGAAACCGGTGGCTTGCTGCACGCCCTCCAGCGCGATGCCCGGGTGAAGGCTGAGGACTTGCATGCGCTTGGTGCGCTCGTCGTAGCCAAGAACCGCCAAATCAGTGATCACACGGTAAGGGCCGGTGCCTGGCGGCAGGCCGGCGGCTTCGCGGGCTCCGGGGCCGCTCAAGTAGCCCGGTGTGGTCAAAAAGTCGAGCTGCTCCACGAAACGGCGGCGGTCGTGATTGGTGACGACCAGAATCCGCCGGCATAGCGACGCCAGATCGTTGGCCCCGCCGCTACCGGGAAGCCGCACCTTCGGCCGGCGATACTCCGAGCCAATCATCGTGGAATTGAGATTTCCGTAAGCGTCGATCTGAGCGCCGCCGAGGAACGTGTAGTCGATCAGCCCACGCTGACAGGTTTCCATGACGTCGGCCATGCTGGTGGCCACGAGGCCACGGTAAAAAGTCCGGGAATCTCCCACGCTGATCGGCATGGTAGGCAGTTGTGGCGCGATACCGCCGGCCTCGAAAACGATGACGAGATGCGGCGCGCCGGTGCGCTGGGCCAACATCGCCGCCGCACAGGGGACCCCGGTGCCGACCGCGACGGTGCAGCCGTCCTCCAAGAGGCGTGCGGCACAGCAGATCATCAATTCCATCGCGTTGTAAGTCATGGCCGTTTTGGTTTGGTGGCGGTTCGGCGCACCGGCGCTAAATCCCCTGGGATGGGAATAACTCTTGGTGCCGTAGCTGCTGCAAGCGATCCATTCCACCGCAGCGGTGCACATATTCGGAAAAGGTGCGCACGCCGTAGATCGTTTCGTTCAACCATTGCCGAAATCCATCCGGATCCTGTTCGACTTCCAGCCACTGCCGCAAATGGGCCTCGTCAGAGAAATACTCATAGGGCATGTTGCCGGGGTAGCTGCCGTAAGGGACTTCACAGACGGCATCCACACAGAAAAACGGAATGACCGTCCGCGTGGGATCGCTACGGATCTCGTCGTTGGCGATGAGCCGTTCACAGGTGATAATGAGCTTCTTGGCAGCCCGGGCGAGATCGAGGTCAGCGACCGTGGTGCCGCGGATCCGGCAATTGCCGTAGCGGTCGGCTTCGTGGGTATGGATGGCCGCAACATCGGGGTACAGAGCCGGCACAGCGATGAGTCGCTCCCCGGTGAAGGGGCAAGCAATCGCGCAGGCCGCGCTGTGCCGGAACGTGTCGGTACCGAGCATGGAACGGGCTGGCAGGAACGGCAATCCCATCGCCGCCGCCTTGAAGCGCACGGCCAAGGTGTAGTTGGTCCATTCGGTGAACGCCACTTCGCCCGATTCGAGAACCCGGCGAGCGTGCGGCGAGAGCCCGCGTGCTTCCAGGCCCACCACGTAGGCGATGTCGACCGCGGCCAACGTCTTGCCGCGGCCGGTCAGGTTCCCCGCACACAAGAGTTGAAAATCATGGGTCGCGGTGTGTCCGGCGAAGCGCAGATCCTGTTTCTGCTGTCGCAGGATCTCATGGACGACGGCCGTCGGAATCCGGGCGCAGCCGAAGCCGCCGATCGCCAGGTAATCGCCATCCTGGACCAGGCGGGCGACCGCTTCTGGCACGGTCGTAACCTTGTCGATCAAACCCCGAGGCTTGGTAGCGAAGAATTCGCGCGCGCGGTCGGCGGACGGATCGGCATAGAGGGCACCAGTGCCCTGGGAGAGGATGTCCATTGGTCTGTAGCCCATAGTCCGTGGTCCGCAGTCCGCAGCAGGCTGGCTACGGACTACGGACCACGGACTACGGACCAAGAAGAGTTAGCGATTTTCGTACTCGCGCAGCAGCTGCCGAAAGCGGGGATCATGGCGAACAGAATCCAGATCATGGTCTTCGCGCATGTAGCGGAAATCCCGATACCCCAGCTCTACGGCACGGCGTAACGTTCGTAGGGCCTGGTCCGGACGCTTGAGTAGCGCGTAACTACAGGCCAAATTGTAATGGGCCAGCGGATCACTGGGCCGCAGCTGGACCAGGCGTTTATCGATCACCAGGCCTTGAGTGTAGTGGCCCTTGAGAGTGAGGTTATTGCCCATGACGCGCAGCACATCGACATAGTCCGGCTTCCGCTCCAGGATGCGGCCAAAGAAATCGATCTCGAAATCCAGCTGACTTTGCTCGGCCAGACGAGCCAACGGATTGCTGGTGGAAGTATGTTCGGGCCCCTCGTTGGAGAACTTGCTTTGCTGTGCCATATCCTTCCCCCTGCGGTGGGAGCATAGCAGGAAGCCGGCCGGCCTCGCGGCCTATCTGCGTCTCCTGCACCTCGCTCTGATTATAACGGGCTCGGCGCCAAGTGCAAAGCGATGAATGCCAGCAACGGCTTGGAACCGGCGCAACCAGAGCACACCACGGAAAAAGCCGGTCAGGGCGGACTCCGTTCGGCGGTATGCAGAGTGTGCTCGTCCAACGAAGAGGACCGCCGCGGCCGGCGGAGGAGGGCCTCGAAATCTTCTACGTCACGCAGGGCTGCCCATTTCTTGTCGAAATAGAAACCGCCGGCGCGTTCCCGTTCCGCCCAGACGAGCGGCCGGGCGTGCTTCTGCTCGGGGGTTGCCCCGCGAGTTTTCCCCTCATGATGGTAAGCCGCCAACTCGGCACAGTAACCGACCCGCACGCCGTGCGACCAGGCGTGCAAGCAGTAATCGAGATCCTCAAATGCGGTCGTGTAGGCAGTGCTGAAACCGCCCAGCTGCCGCACGACTTCCCTGCGCATCGCGAACAGGGCTCCGGTTACGCTCCAAACAGAGCGACTCTCCCGCACGCGCGGATGGTCGCCTGGCCAGCCGCCATACACGTGGTGCCAGCGCAGCTGCCCCGGCACCTTGTCCACGCCGGCATGCTGGATGGAGCCGTTGGGATAGAGCAGCCTGGCCCCGAGGATACCCACCTCCGCGTCTGCCTCGAAGGCTCTCTCGATTGCCTCCAGCCAGGGCTGGAAAAAGGCGATATCGTTGTTGCACAGCAGGATATACCGCCCCTGCGCGTGCCGCATCCCGTGGTTGACCGTCGCACTGAAGCCAAGGTTTTGGTGGTTGTAGAGCAACTGAAATCCGAGGTCGCCTGATGCCCGTTGCAGATCCTCCAGCACCTCCCGGTCCCGGCTGCCATCATCCACCACGAAGATCTCTACCGTGGCCGTTTTGGGTAGGTACCGCCGGCATGAAGCGACACACTGAACCACCAAGTGAACATCATTGATCGTCGGCACGATCACCGTGCAGTCAAGTGTAGCCGATTCCGATAACCGGAGATCGGGATACTCGCTTTCGGTCGATTGCTTTGGGGGTGTAGGAACAGAGCACGCTGGGAGGGAGAAGCGAGACCGGTCGCTGTGGAGGAATTCCCGTTCGAGACGATCGATCACGCGTTCCCAGGAATATTCCTGAATGAAACGGCGTGCATGATGAGCCAGCTCCGCGGCCCGGGCGGGATCGGACTGAAGGGTAAGACAATGCTGGGCCAATCGTTCGACATCACCGGCCTGGGCCATCAGCGCCGTGTGGCCGTCCATGCAGAATTCTTCGTTGCCCTGTGCATAGGTTGCCACGACCGGACAGCCGCACGCCATCGCCTCCGCGGCCGTCAGGCCGAAGCCCTCGTGGGTGCTCGCCAAGAGATACAGGCCAGCCTGGCTGTAGAGTTTCGCCAGGACGCGATCTGATGGCATTTGCCAATGGGCATGCGGCAACAAGGGAGGGCCCTGCGGCCGAGGTTCTACGCTGAACGTCGCCAGGGTAGTGCGCGGCTGGAGCTCGAAGCAGCGTGCCACGGTTGCTCGGGCGGTGTCCCATCCCTTCAGGCGACTACCCGCGGCGCCACCTCCTGACCAGGTCCGCGCCGTGGTCAGGATGGAATAGGGTTGGCGGCTAACCGAAACCGGTTGAAAAATATCGAAATCGACACCGATACCGACCAATACCGACTCGCGGCCAAAACGCTGCTTCAGCTGCTCGCGGACCCAGACCCCTTCCGTGATGGGCCGAAGACCGAGCCGGTAGGTTGCCAGTGCAGCCTGGGTTTCCTCAGGGGTCGTGCCATAGCAGTCCTCGATGTCTTGGACGAGATAGTAACCCCGGTCGCCGGGCCGCAGGCTTTCCGCCACCCAGGGGGCGGTCTCGTACCAGGTGGCCACCTTGATGCCCCGAAAGCGCGCCAGCGCCGCCTGGAGTGCCGTCCGGTTTTCAAAACGGATGGCAGGAACCGGCAGCTGGAAATCGTCGATCCCGCCTGTCAGATAATAGATGCTGACGTTGTGGCCACGGCGGCGCAGCCGAGCGACGTGTTCGAGAATTACTCGGACACCACCACACAGGCCCGCATCTTTCAAAACGTAGACGATGTCCAGCTTCTGCGTTCCGGCTTGCGTTTTGCGCTCACTAGTTGATTCCGAGGGCAAAACGCAAGCCGCGGCCGTATTTCGCGTCCAGTGTAAACCGTCGTGCAGTTTGCCGGCGAATTCACGCAGCCGGCCCCGGAGCAGCAATCCCAGCCCGTTGACCAGCGCTCGCCTCACCAGGCCGTACCGCCGCAACGCTGCCAGCTTGTGGGGCAGTGCTGCAACCGCGGCCGTGATGGCGGGCACCGGCGTCGCCCGGAAGTCCTCCAACCGGAAACGGCCAGCGGTGTTCAACGGGTGCAAGCGCAAGCCCAGAGCAGTACGGCGGAGGTAGACATATTCGTCGCGCTCCACGTGGCTATGGACATCGAGCTGTTTCAAAGAATCGAAATCGCCAAGTCCGCTGCCGCCGATGTCGCATAGCTCCAGCCGGCCGTCGGTCTCGGCCGTCATTCGGAGATGCACCCGCAGCCAGCCGGAAGGCAGGACGCAAGGGACGATGAAGTACGGGGAAGGACCGGTGGCGATCCACGTTCCCGGCTCGGCCTCACGGTCCGGTTCGAGCTGATGCCAGGGGATCAAATGATGAGCCCCGAAGCCACGTGGCCGCAGTAGCTGACGGACAGTCCGCAGCGGCCGTAGCAGCTTCCAGGCCGGCGATTGCATCAGGGATTGTACGAAGGAATGGCTGATCAGATGCTGCAAGCGCCAGTCGCGGGCCTCGGCTTTCCAGGTTTCGATTTCCGCCTCGATCCACGCGTGCGGTTCATGATCGCTGCTCGAGTTCGTGGAAGTTGCCATCCGTGGTGCTCCTTTCGCGAATCCCTTCGCTCTGAGTTCGAGTGCGGCGACTGGGCAAGCGTGTTAATCGGCCCGTTCTAGCGGAAACGGCTTCAATCTGTCAAGTTCGGTCAATCCATCGGTCGGTTGGTCCGTCTGGTAGACGGGAGGGTTTGTACGACCCGGCTCCCCTTCTCGGTGACCGGCCCCGCGAAGACAATGACATTAGATTCCCAAACCCTTCTGGAGGAAAGAGCCCATGAAAACCAATCGACGGATCATCCTTGCGTTCCTGCTCTTGCTTGCCGCGGCCTTGCCGGTTCTTGCTCAGCCGCCGCGGCCGGGGAGTGCGGAGCTGCCGATCACGCGGATCGTCCTTTTCACCAGCGGCGTCGGCTACTTCCAGCGCGAAGGCTCCGTGGATGGCAGCGCCCGCATCGATTTACAGTTTCCCACCAATAACATCAACGATCTGCTGAAAAGTTTGGTCCTACAGGACACCGGCGGCGGCCAGATCAGCACGATCAACTACGATAACCGCGACCCGATCGAAAAGACGCTCAAAAGCTTCGCCATCGATTTGACCAGCAACCCTTCGCTCGGGGATCTCCTCGACCAGGTGCGCGGCGAACGGGTGGAGGTCATCCGCGAGGGGCAGACTACCCCGTTGACCGGTGTCATCGTCGGCGTGCAGAAGCAAAAACAGCAGGTCGGCAAGGACCAGGTGGTCGAGACGGAGCAATTGAACCTCCTGGCCAACAATGGCTTGCAGAACGTGGCCCTGAGCCAGGTGCAGCGGATCCGCTTCCTCAAGACGGAGCTGGAGCAAGAATTCCGCAAGGCACTGGATGTCCTGGCCAGCGCCCATGACAAGCAGAAGAAGACGGTCAGCCTGAACTTCGTGGGCAACGGCAAGCGTGCGGTGCGAGTCGGGTACGTGATCGAAAGTCCGATCTGGAAAACCAGCTACCGGCTGTCGCTCACCAAAGAGGGGAAGCAAGACAAGGCGTTCCTACAGGGCTGGGCCATCGTCGAGAATGCCACGGACGAAGACTGGCACCAGGTGAGCCTGGGCCTGATCTCCGGCCGGCCGATTTCGTTCCAGATGGATCTTTACGAGCCGCTCTATGTACCGCGGCCGATGGTCGAGCCGGAGCTGTTCGCGTCGCTGCGGCCCCAGACGTATAGCGGCAATCTAGACGAGCGGCAAGTCCGGAGGGATCGCGCAGGCTCCCAATTCTCATCCGCTACACCGCCGGCTGCTCCGGGTTTTGCCTTGGGACGGAAGGCTCCGGAGGCGGAGCAGGTCCGGGAAGCGACCAAGAAAGCCGGTGCGAGTGTTGACGCGCTGAACCTCCGCCAAGGTGTCGCCAGTGCAGCGGTGGCAACCGAGCTGGGCGAATACTTCCAATACCAATTGGAGCAGCCGGTCAGCTTGCCTCGGCAAAAGTCGGCCCTTCTACCGATCGTCAACAGTCCCGTCGAGGCGGCCAAGGTCTCGATCTACAACGAAGGTGTGCTTGCCAAGTATCCCTTGCTGGGGCTGCGCTTCAAGAACACGACCGGTCTGCACCTGATGCAGGGCCCGCTCACCATCTTTGAGAACAGCAGCTACGCCGGAGATGCCCGGATCACCGATCTCCAGCCCAACGAGACCCGATTGGTCAGCTACGCCATCGATCTTGGCACCGAAGTGGCCCCGGAGCAGAAGGACCAGCGCGATGATCTGGTGGCCGTCAAGATCTACAAGGGCGTGCTCCAGATCACCAACAAGCAGCGGCTGACCAAGCTCTATACCGTCAAGAACCGTTCCGACCACGCCCGGACCGTCCTGATCGAGCATCCGTATCGCCCCGATTGGCACCTGGTCAAACCGGACAAGGCAGCCGAGCGCACACGGGATGCCTACCGGTTCGAGGTCAAGGTCGATCCCGGACAGACTGCCAAGGAGGAAGTCGTGGAAGAGCATACCCGGATGAGCCAGGTTATCCTGACCAACAGCCCCGACGACACGATTCGCGTTTATCTTCGGGCCAACGTGACCAGCCCCAAGGTGAAGGCGGCGTTGGAGGAGGCGCTCTCCCGCAAGGCCAAGCTGGCCGAGACGCAGCATGAGATCCAGCAGGAGGAGAAGGCCTTGCAGGTCATCGAGAAGGACCAAGCCCGGATGCGCGACAACATGGCACGGGTGCCGCCGACCTCGGAAGCGTACAAACGCTACTTGCAAAAGTTCGACACACAGGAGACCGAGATTGAAAAGGGGCGCGAGCGCATCACCGAGCTCCAGAGCCGCGCCGAAGAAGAACGCAAAGCGTATGAGAGCTTCCTCCAGAACCTCACTGTAGAGTAGAATCGCTCGGCCCCGGCGTTCGCTGCGCCTCTGCGCGAAACGCTTCCACAGTTTCACGCAGAGGCGCAGCGAACGCCGGGCGGACAACGCAAGGATGGACGTTTGCATGAGCGATGCGTTCTGGACTGAAGCCCGCGCCCAGATGTTGCTGGATCCCGAGGTCACCAATCTCAACACGGGCTCGTTTGGTCCGCTGCCGCGAGTCGTGTTTGACCGTGCCACCGAGCTGCGTCGGCGCCTGGCCGAGGAGCCGATGGATTTCTTTGTCCGCCGGGTGCCGCCGCTTCTGTGGTCGGCACGGGAGCAGCTGGCTGGGTTCCTCGGCGGCGATCCGCGGCGGCTGGTCTTCGCGGCAAACGTGACGGCCTCCATCAACATCGTGGCCGCCGCTCTCCGGCTGGCCGAGCCGGGGGAGATCCTATTGACGGACCATGAATACGGAGCGATGCGCTGGTGCTGGGAGCGGGCCGCTCAGCGTCAAGGCTTATCGTTGCGAACGTTTGCGCTCCCCATTCTGCCGCGGACCCCGGGGGAAATTGTCGATGCCGCCCGCGCCGCCTTCACAGATCGCACCCGCCTCTTCTTCTTCAGCCATATCCTGTCGCCGACCGGCCTGGTGCTGCCGGCCCGTGAGCTGTGCGCCGAAGCGCGGCAGCGCGGGATCCTCACAGTGATCGATGGAGCCCACGCCCCGGCCATGATTCCGCTCGACCTGACCAGTCTCGGCTGCGATTTCTACGGCGGCAACGGTCACAAATGGCTCCTGGCTCCCAGCGGCGCGGGGTTTCTCTACTTCGGTAACGGCAGCGAAGAGCGGGTGCAGCCGTTGCAGGTGAGCTGGGGCTGGCACCACGACCGCCGCCGTGCCGATGAGCGCGATGATTTCGGTTCCACACCGCGCCTGCGCGCGTTCGAGTTCGAAGGGTCACGCGACATCTGCCCGTGGCTAACGGTACCAACGGCCATCAATTTTCAGGAGGGACTGGGTTGGGAGCGTATCCGTACCCGTGTGCTCGGTTTGACCGGTTATCTTCGCGAACGGTTGGCTGGCTTGCCCGGATTGAGTCTGGCAACTCCCGCCGAGCCGGCGCTACATGGGGCCATGACGGCGTTTCGGCTGCCGGATAATCTGGATCCGATCGCTTTGCGGCGCGGCTTGTGGCAGCAGTATCACATCGAGGCGCCGATCGTCGAACGGTCCGAAGCGTTTGTCGGCCGAAGCGTCGCCGGGCTCCCCCCGCAGGCGTTTCCGTGGCGGTACCTGATCCGCGTTTCGACCTGGTGGTACAACACGGAACAAGAGATCGAACGATTGACGGCCGCCTTGACCGTGTTGCTGCCGGAGTGCCGGACGGAGTAATTGCCGCGGAACCTTGAAAATTCGGGCGGCGACGGCATTGATGGACGGTCCGGTAGCACTTGTCCGTTTCGCAGCAGTTCGCACAACCACGCGGTGTCGGGCCCCGCGTGGTTGTGCGGACCGCCACGAAACCGAAATGAAGGAATCATGAAATCGGAAGAAACCCGACCGATTGCGGCAACATCCGTTGAACAGGTACGGCAAGTCGTTGACGAGATCTACCGCTCCGAATCGCGTCAGGTACTGGCCACCTTGATCCGCCTTCTGGGCGACTTCGACCTTGCCGAGGAGGCCCTGCACGAAGCGTTTGCCGCGGCTATGGAGCGGTGGCCACGCGACGGCTTGCCGGCAAATCCCCGCGCCTGGCTCATTTCCGCCGGCCGTTTCCGGACAGTGGATGCGCTACGGCGTCGGGCACGCTTGGATGCCTCACTCGCGCACTTAGCCAATCGACTCGAAGAAGTAGCGCGCGCCAACGCGGCCAAGGATGAGGAGCTGGAAGACGATCAGCTTCGGCTCATCTTCACGTGCTGCCATCCCGCGCTGGCGTCGAGCACGCAGGTGGCGCTCACGCTCCGGGAAGTGTGCGGCTTGACCACCGAGGAAATTGCCAGCGCATTCCTCAGCTCTCCCCCGACGATTGCGCAGCGCATTGTCCGCGGCAAGGCCAAAATTCGCACCGCGCGAATCCCCTATCAAGTGCCGTCGACCACCGAACTCCCGGAACGACTCGATTCCGTATTGGCAGTCATTTACCTCGTTTTCAACGAAGGGTACTCGGCCTCGTCGGGTAGCTCGGTGACCCGGCTGGACCTCTCCGAGGAAGCGATTCGGCTCGGGCGTCTGCTGGTTGGCCTGTTGCCCGATCCCGAGGCGAGGGGGCTCCTGGCCTTGATGCTCTTGCAAGAATCGCGGCGGACAGCGCGGACTTCACCGGAAGGCGACATCATCCTGCTCGAAGATCAGGACCGCTCGCTCTGGGACCAGGCCAAGATCACCGAAGCCAGCTCGCTGGTTGAGCGGGCGATTGCATCGCAACGGTTTGGTGCGTACACCCTTCAGGCGGCCATCGCAGGAGTGCACGCTGCGGCACCGACGGCGGCGGAGACGGACTGGGCCCAGATGGTGGCGTTGTACGACATTCTTGCCCAGGCTGCGCCCAGTCCCGTTGTTGCCTTGAACCGGGCCGTGGCGGTGGCCATGCGCGACGGCCACCGGGAGGGACTGGAGCTGATCGAGGCGATCCTGGCCCGCGGGGAGTTGGCCGACTACCACCTGGCTCATGCAGCGCGAGCCGATCTATGCCGGCGGCTGGGACGGACGGCCGACGCTCGACAATCCTACCAGCGAGCCCTTGCATTGGCCCGACAGGAGCCGGAACGCCGATTCCTCGAAAGACGCCTGCACGAGCTGGGCCAAAAATAATTTGCACCCCTGTCGATTTTTTGGCTTCCCGAACGACTACTTGGTGGGAAGAGGAACTCAACCAACCCATGAACCAGGAGGAGAATACCGTGAAATACCTGTTGCTCATCTATACCGACGAAAAGGTATGGACGGAAAATGAGCGGGAGAAGTGCATTGCCGAGTCTACCCAGCTTACCCATGAACTCCACGCCAAGGGGCAATACCTGCGTGCCGCCCCCCTGCACCCGGTTGCCACGGCGACGAGTGTCCGGGTCCGCAACGGCAAACGCCTGGTAACGGACGGGCCGTTCGCCGAGACACATGAACAGCTCGGGGGATTCTTTCTGATCGATGCTGCCGATCTTGATGAAGCAATCGAAATCGCGGCCCGCATTCCGGGTGCCCGCAAGGGCACGGTGGAAGTCCGGCCGATCATGGAGCTGGCGGGGCTCCCGGAAGTGAAATAGGGATAGGTCGCTCGATCAAGGAAAGGAACATTCCCATGCAATCAGAGATCCTGGCCGTGCCCGTTTCGAAAGGCGTACGTTGGACCGGAAGTGTCCTGAGCATCCTGCCGGCGCTCTTTCTGCTCTTCGACGCGGCCATGAAACTGGTGAAGCCAGCTTTTGTCGTGGAAGCCACGGTTCGCCTGGGATATTCGGAGAGCGTGATTCTTCCGCTCGGGGTGGTCTTGCTGGCCTGCACGGTTCTTTACCTGATCCCGCGCACGGCGGTCCTTGGAGCGATCCTGCTGACCGGGTACCTGGGCGGGGCGGTGGCGACCCATCTCCAGCACGGGGACAGCGCCTTCGAAATCGTATTTCCCGTCCTGTTCGGCGCGCTGCTGTGGGGCGACCTGGTGCTGCGCGACCGGCAGTTGCGCACCCTGGTTCCTTGGCGGAGTTAATGTGCCCATCAACGATTCTTCATGCACGTGAGGTGTTCCCATGAAAGTCATGGTTTTAGTCAAAGCCAACAAGGATTCCGAGGCCGGCGTGATGCCGAGCCAGCAACTTCTCGAGGAAATGGGCAAGTTCAACGAGGAGCTGGCCAAGGCCGGCATTCTCCTGGCAGCCGAGGGGCTTCAGCCCAGCTCCAAGGGCAAGCGGATCCGCTTCTCCGGCCGCGGCCGCACGGTAATCGATGGGCCCTTCGCCGAGACCAAGGAGCTGCTCGCCGGGTTCTGGCTGTGGAAAGTGAAATCCATGGAGGAGGCCGTTGAGTGGATCAAGCGCTGCCCCAATCCCCACAACGAGGATGGCGAGATCGAGATTCGTCCGGTGTTCGATCCTGAAGACTTCGCGCCCTGCGACCCCAGCGGTAAACTCCGGGCCGCGGAAGCACGTCTGCGCGAACAGAACAAACAACATGGTTGACAAGAGCGTCGAAACCATAAGCCAACGACAAACCAAGGAGCATTCCATGCAAGCCAGTCCTTATCTGTTGTTCAATGGCCAATGCGAAGCGGCGTTCAGGTTCTATGCGCGGTGCCTGGACGGCACAATTGAAGCCATGATGCCGCACGAAGGCACTCCATGTGCAGAGCAGGTGCCGCCGGATTGGCTCAAGAAAATCCTTCATGCCCGTCTGAGAGTGGGCGACACCATCTTGCTGGCTTCGGACTGTCCGCCGGATCGCTACAAGAAACCCGAAGGCTTCTCCGTGACCCTCCTGGTCAAGCAACCGGCAGAGGCAGAGCGCGTCTTTCACGCCTTGGCAGATAACGGCACGGTGCGAATGCCGATCCAGAGGACGTTCTGGTCCGCCCGATTTGGCATGCTTGTCGATCAGTTCGGCATCCCCTGGATGATTAACTGCGAGCAACCAGCGTAATTGCGGCATGGTTCCGGGAATGCTCCATAACATGTTCGGCGCGGGAAGAGGATTGTGGAGCAGGATTTCTACCACAAACGGGAGGTGTCCATGAACGTGCGTCTGACGAGAATGGTGTCGCTCATCGTGTGCCTTGGGCTCGTGACGTCGGTGATCCTCGGCAGAGAGTCCGACGCCAAGCTGACCAAGAAAACGGTCCGTGCCGACGACGGGCTGAGCATCGCCTGCGAAGTCGCCGGCCAGGGCGACACGGCTCTCATCTTCCTGCACGGCTGGTGCGGCGACCGCGCCTATTGGAAGCATCAGGTTGATCCATTCGCTGCCGATTACCGCATCGTCACCCTCGATCAAGCCGGGCATGGCGAATCGGGGAAGGACCGCAAGGTCTGGACTGCCTCCGCTTTGGCCGACGATGTCGCGGCGGTGGTCAAGGCGCTCGGCCTCAAACGGGTGATTCTCGTTGGCCATTCGATGGGCGGGCCGATTGCTCTCCTGGCTGCCAAACGGATGCCGGGGACGGTCGTGGCCGTGATCGGTGTCGATACCCTGCAAAACGCCGAATTCAAGATGCCCGAAGAGGTATCGAAGAAGTTCCTCGAAAGCTTCGAGAAGGATTTCAAAGAGACGATGCGGTCCGGGTTCGCTGGATTACTGCACGAGAAAACGGACCCCGAATTGAAGAACTGGATCTTGACCCGGGCGGAGGCACAGGATCAGCAGATGGCTCTCGGCCTCATGCGCGATCTGATCGGTCTCGATTCGAAAAAACTGCTGAAAGAAGCCCAGACGCCGGTGCGCTGCATCAACTCTGCCGGTGGGTTTGCGTTCTTCACGCCGACGGCCATTGCGATCAACAAGAAGTACGCCGACTACAATGCGGTCACCATCGAAGAAGTCGGCCACTACCCGATGCTGGAGAAGCCCGCGGAGTTCAACCAAAAGCTTCGGGACGTGCTCAAGGAATTCGCCACCAAGAAATGAGCCCGTCACCCCCGGAGGAGAGGCAACGATGAAATACGCCTGTCTGGTCTACCATGAAGCCGACAAGGTGGCCCGCCTGTCCGAGGCGGAGCAACTGGCCGCGATCCTCGCCGAGTGCGAAGCCGCGAGCCTCTGGAAAGCGGAACTGGAGCAGGGCGGCCACCATGTCTATTCCGCAGGGCTACAGAGTATCCGCACGGCCATGACTGTGCGAAATCGCAACGGCGCGGTGTCCGTGTCGGACGGGCCATTTGCCGAGACCAAGGAGTTCCTGGGCGGCTTCACGATCATCGAGGCCCGCGACCTCACTGAGGCGATCCAGCTCGCCTCGCAATTTGCCTCCGGGCTCGTGACCGTGGAAGTCCGCCCACTCCTGGATGCGAACGCCCAAGTGACCGATCCGCTCGATCAGAAGATCGCCGCGGCCCTGCGCCAGCGGCTCCAGCAGAATTCGCCCTGACCAAGATGATTCAAGGAGAGGACAAGATGCAGAAGATCACTCCATGCCTCTGGTTCGATGGCAACGCTGAGGAAGCGGCACGCTTCTATAGCGCCATCTTCCAGAATGCCCAGATCAACAAGATCGCGCGCTACGGCGAAGGTGGGCCGCGACCCAAGGGCAGCGCACTGGCTGTGGAGTTCCAGCTCGACGGACAGGAATTCCTCGCGCTCAACGGTGGGCCGCAATTTACGTTTACCGAGGCCATCTCGTTCATCGTCAACTGCGAAACGCAAGAGGAAGTGGACCGGATGTGGGCGAAGCTCTCCGAAGGGGGAGAAGAGGTGCAATGCGGCTGGGTAAAGGACAAGTATGGGATATCGTGGCAGATCGTCCCTACCATCCTGGGCAAAATGATGGCCGATCCCGATCCGGCGCGGGCGGCGAGAGTCTTGCAGGCAATGATGCAGATGAAAAAGCTCAATATCAACGAACTAAGAAAGGCCTACGAGCGGCAGTGAAATAGAGTCCAGCAACTCGCTGGTTGAAACCAAATCTTCACCGATCCTTCTTTGACTGAGCCGACCCGGCGAAGTAAAGTTGAATGACAGCCTTCACGTTCCACGCCATTTCCAGGGCTGGGCGGGTGGTGGATGCCCGCTCCTGATCCTCTGGCCCGACACCGGAGCACTTCCATGAGCGATGCGTTGCCTTGCGAAGTCACCGTCACCGAGCTTCCGGACGGCGTCCACTACCGGCTGCCACGTCGCAAAGCGGGGCAGTTCACGGACCGAGCGAAGTTCCACCTGTTCGTCTCCTTTCTCGCCGTCCCGTTCCTTTCGTTCTGGCTCTGGATTGTGGGCTCCGGCATCGACTGGCACGATCTCTTTCGACCGGAGAATGGATTTTTACTGATCTTTCTGGCGGCAGGCGTGTGGATGCTCTTTCTGCCCTTGTGTTTCGCAGGGCGGGCTGTCTTCCTGTACGCCGGTCACAGCGAAATCGAGCTGCGCTGCGGCATCCTACGCCGTGGCGAGCGGTGGGGCTGGCTGCGCTGGGGCTGGAAACGTTCGATTGCTGGCTTGTGCCGGTTCGATGTCTGTGATGCCCTGATGGAGAAGGGCATGGTGCGAGTCTATGCGAATCCGGCCGCCGCCACCGAATCCAACATGATCGTACCGGTCTGGGACAAAGACGGTGACCCAGGCGCCAAACGGAACATGCTCGCCCCCGGTTATCCGCGTGCCTGGCTGTTGCCGCTGGCAAGCGACCTGGCCCGGCGCTGCCAGCTTGGTGTTGTGGAACAGGGTGCCCTCCTGAGCCAGGCCACGCCGATCGCTGTGGCGGCAGAGCCATTGCCTAACAGTGCCGGCTTCGTGGATCTGCTCACGCAGCCGGCCGGGAGCAAAACCATCGTGTCGCAAACCCCTGAAGCCATGACGGTGATCGTGCCTTCCAAATGGTCGCGCAGGAAAAACGCGGTGCTCGTGGTGGCCGGCGATAACCTCGCGGTACTCGAGCCCAAGCTCTTCGGTGCCGAACGACATCAGTGGTCGCGGAGCCAACTTGCCGACGTCCGGGTCGGCAAAATCATGGACAGCGAAGGCCCCGATACTCCCGTGCTGCACATTCAGCCGTATCCGGGCGAAGGAAAGCGTTTCCGCCTGCCTCTCGAAGACGAAGCCGAGGCACGCTGGCTGGCGACGATATTGCGCCATGCCCTCCACATGGCGGAGGAAACTCCACCGAGCAACGCGGCTCCGTTCCTGGAGCGTCCCGAGCAGCCCGCCGGGAGCCGGATTGTGCAGCAAATGGTAGCGGACGACGTGACGTTGACCGTCCCGCCTCCGGGCTTTGGACAAACAGACGTCAGAAATCAATTACTCTGCAGCTTGATTTCATTCGGCGTCAGCGCTCTCGTTGCTGCCTTGCTCTGCCTGATTTTCAAGGACAGGGCGGTTTGGTTACTCATCGCAGGAATCGGGGGCGTGCTGGGCATCGCGTTCCTGGTGGATGCGGTCAGCCGGGCACGCCGGCAGCTGGTGCTGACCGTGGCCGGCGATACATTGAGCGTGCAGCAATTGAGCCTCTACGGCGTCCGGCACGAACAGTGGCCGCGATGGCGATTAGCCGATGTGCGCGTTGGCGACACCTTGGTCGGCCGGATCGCCAATGCGTACCTCCGCCAACTTGCCTATGACAGGGCCGAGCCGAGGTATGAGCTGCAAGTCCATCTGCGGAACGGGGACATCGTCCGCTTTCTGGATGGCTACGGCGACGCGGAGCTGCAATGGTTAGCCACCGTGCTGCGCCGGGCCCTGCATGTCCCGGAGGAAAACTCGGCTGCGTAGGACCGCAATGGGCTCTGGCCCCGTTCTCATTTCGACGTTGCCAGCGGTCGATAGGCGATTGCGCGCCGGACTGCAGGCGGAAGCGGTGCGTGTTCACCCTTGACGGCCCGCCACAAAATCTCGTTCAGCTCCGCATCATCGACCCGATCGTAGTCGCTGAAGTCCATCTTGGAAGAACGGGCTGCTCCATAAGCTCGTTCGGAATTCTTCGCGTTCAAATCCACCTGGGCGGGCTCGTGAGTGTATCCCGTGAGGTCCGGCTTGTCGGTGAACGAATCGAACATCGGCCGGGCGGCAGCATCGTATTGGCTCAGCGGGGACAGGCCCAGGATCAACTCGATGCTGCGGATCATGCTCACGGTGGCATAATGGGTGCTGTCGGTGTGGCCCCGCTTCACGTACGGACTGATCACCAGGCCGACCGTTCGGTGGGCGTCGATGTGATCCGGGCCGTTCTGGGCATCGTCTTCAATCACGAAAATCGCTGTCTCCGGCCAGTATTTGCTCTTGGTGACGGCCTCGACGAGCCGGCCCAGGGCCAAGTCATTGCTGGCGACACAGGCCTCGGGCGTGAACGTCCCCGGCGTGGTGCCCGTCGTGTGATCTTCCCCCAGGCTCATGACGATGAACTGGGGCAAGTTATTGTTCGCTTCGAAGTCCCGAAATTCCTTCAAAAAGATTTCGACGTTTTCCGTATCGCGGATTTTCCGACCGTTCTTGGCAATGCCATACTCTGGACACATGTGTCCCACCAAGCCCGGCACGCGCCCCTCCATTCGGGCGGAGCCGTCGGGTTGGCTGACGCGGGCCCCGTATTCTCCGTAGCTGCGATAACTGAGCCCGCTGCGAGCACAAGCGTCCCAGAGATACCCCGACGGAGCATTGGCGAGATTGCCTTCGTCATCGTCTGCAACGCCCAGCCGCCTGGAATAGGTCAGCATCCAGTCCCGGGCGATGTAATCGGTGTTGTAAGCCATCGTCGACCACGGGTGGCCATCGCGGGATACCTGGCCATTGCAGTACAGATGGTCAAGCAGGACGAATTGCTTGGCTAGCTTGTGGTGATTCGGCGTGATCTTGTCGCCGAACATGACCAGCGCTGGGTCGCCGTCGCCTTCCTTGATGTCGCCGAAAACCTGATCGTACGTGCGGTTCTCCTTGATGATGTAAATGATGTGCTTGATCGGCGAGGCGTCGCCGACTTTGCTCGGGATCGCCGTTTTGCTCTTGGAGGGCGCGTTGGTCAACAGCTCGTCGGAATACGGACAGTTGCGATAGACTGTGGCGGTATAGGCGGCCAGCTGCTTCTCGTCGGGAATCGGCACGATCGAGAGCGCACCGGACAATGTGGTGCCGATGTAGGGATAGCGGCGACCCGTGGGAGCGGAGTTTTTGTCCGGGGTCTTGAAGAAGGGGTTGGGCCTTGTCTGGTTGCCTTTGCCGACGCCGACCAGCAGGTTCTTACCATCGTGGGTGACGGCGACGGCCGTGGGATACCAGCCGGTGGGAATAAAGCCGAGCACCTGGCTCCGATCCGGTTTGGCAATATCGATGACGGCGACGCAATTGTTATCCGCGTTGGCGACGAAGAGCGTCTTGCCATCCGGCGAAACGGCCAGCGCGTCCGGCGTGCTTCCTTCGGGGGCCTTGGGGAAGAGGGCGGTCATGATTGTTTCGGTGACGATGCCCCGTTTTGTGTCGAGGACACAGACGCAGTTGCTCGAAGCACAAGCGACAAAAAGGCGGTCATCCCGGGGATGAAGGGCGAGCTGGTTGGGATGCTCGCCGACCGGAATCTTGGCGACCACGCGCAGGTTTTGCGGATTGACCGCCAGCACGCTACGGCCCGCCCAATCGGAAACATAGAGCAGTGTCCCATTCCGGGCCAGGACCACATCATACGGCCGGCCGCCGATCTTGGATTTCTTCTGGATGGTTCCGTCCTTCATTTCACCGATCGTTCCGGCGTCGATGTCGACGGCGTAGATCGTTTGGGTTTTGCTATCCCGAGTGATCCCGCCCTGGAAGGCTCGTTGCTTGGCCGATGCTTTCTCCGTTCTGGTGATCTTCGGGGCATCCGGACTGGTGCGTGTCAGTTTTTGATCCTTGAGCGTGAAGGTGTGCAGCATATTGGCACCGCCCCCCGACCACCAAATCCGGCCGGCCTCGGGATCCAGGGCCAGTCCAAACCAGCTCTGCGGCACTTCCTGCCGATCGACCACCTTTCGAGACCCCAAGTCGATCAGGCACAATTCATGTTTGTTGTAGCCGTTGGTGGCGACCAGGACCGATTGGTTGTCGGCCAGCGGAACGATGTTGAGCGGCAAATCGCTGAGGACCACCTGCTGACCGGCGGGCGAAATTGTCCAGCCGTTAGGAAGCACAAAACCTTTTTCGCTGATTCCCACGGAACGAGGAGTGTCATCGGCCAGCAACGGAAGTGTGAGCAAGGTGAACAGCAAAGTGATCCAGGCCGCAGCGTGTCGGAGCATAATGTCCTTCTCCTGTCGGTTGGTGTAGCCCAAACTGTTCTCGTGCCTCGGAGCCGCGCGTTATTCTGTTCAACGGAAACGGGACTGTCCACAAACTTCGCGCCGATTTCATAATCCGATCGAAGGACTGGGCCACCGTTCACCGGCCAATGCTTTCGGGTTTCCCTTCTGCTGGTACTGGCCGAGGCGGTACTGGGCCACGCCCAGCGTGTTGAGAATGTTGCCATCTTGCGGAGCCAGGCCGACAGCCTCTTTTGCTTGGAGAAGGGCCTGGCGATAGGCGGACGGGTCCGCACCGGGCTTGCAGACCACGGCCCAGACGATTCGGTTGAGCTTTTTCTGCCGCGCCCGGTACACGATGCCCATGCCGCCGCGGGCAATTTCTTCCAGCAACTCGTAATCTCCGAACAGCCGGACCTCAGTGCATGGTGGGGTTGCCGGTTGGCCGGGGTGCGATGTCAAGGTCGGCGCTTCCCGGGCGGACAGATCAGCCGGAGGCGCGGGCGGTGAGAGTGTCGGCGAGTCGTTGATTGGGAGGGGGTCGCTCATTGGATGCATCCGGGTGTTCTATCGCATCTCATCGACCATTCGTATCCCCAAGCTCTCTGTCCGGCTAGCCTCCCATTATCCCACCCGCGATGCCCGGCACAAGAGATTGCGCGAGAGAAATCCCGCGTGCCGTCCGAGGGTCTTCCCCGGCCGCGGCCGGTTGTGCAGGCGGCGTGCGCTGGGAAGCAGCGGCTCCGCCGGCACTTCGGGCTTTTCTTCGGTTTCGTCCTTGACAGCGTCCATCCAGCCCCAGATAAAGGATAAGATCGACACGCCTTGTGTAACTTGCGCACCTTGCGGAGGCCGAGCACGGGAACCATTCATGGACGCAGCTCGCAGTTGCCGCTTCATCGGTCTAGTCTTCGGAATCGTCAGCGGTTGGTTCTTGGCCACGCTTGGCTTTGCCGACGGCGAATCGAAGGCCGTCTCGAAGCCATTGGCCCTGGTCGGCGGGCATCTGTGGACCCAGACCGACGCCGGTTCGATCGACGGCACCATTTTGATCCGCGACGACAAAATTGCCGCCGTCGGACAGAAGGTCACAATTCCGGAGGATGCTGAGAAAATCGACGTTGCCGGTTGCGTCATCACGCCGGGTCTGATCGATGCCCGCAGCAGCCTTTGGCTCACACCGGCAGCCGTTCGAGAGAGCGGCAGCGACGGCAGCCTTGATGTTCTCGACGGCATCGATCCGCATGAGGAAGATTGGAAAGAAGTCATCCGCCAGGGGGTGACGGCCGTATATGTGCAACCAGCCGAACGCGGCATCCTGGGCGGCCGGGGAGCGGTTTTGCGCGTTGGTCCGGCCGCGGCGGTTGAGGAGCTGGTTGTGCAAAGCAGCGCGGCGGCTCAAGCAGCCCTCGGCACCGCGACGGCCACCCTTCGGCCGATTGTGGCGGCTCCGTTGCCGCGGCGATTAGGTGGTGATCCGCCGGTCATCGAGCCGGCCCAGCCAACCGTCCTCCCTTCGACCACCGGCAACTCCCTCGGCCGCTTCGGCCAATACGAGCAGCTGAAACGGCTCCTCGAGGCGGCCAAAAGGTATGATGAGGAATGGCAGAAACACGAGGACGCCGAGAAAGCCCGAAAAGAGAAAGCGGCCAAAGAAAAACCTTCTCCTGGTCCCAAGAAAGATCCGGCCAAGGATTTCCTGCGCAAAGTGCTCAAGGGCGAGGTGCCTTTGCGGATCGAGGTGCACCGCGAAGATGATATCCAGAACGCCCTGCGCTTGGCGGACGAGTTCCATCTCCGCCTTGTGCTGGACGGCGTCAGCAATCCCCGCAATGCGGCCCAGACAGTGACGAGCCGGCGGACTCCGCTGGTCCTGGGCCCGTTCGTGGAGATGGACGATGTTCCCGCTTACCGTAAAGACCGGCGCGCCGATTGGCCCCGGTCCTTGCTGGCCGCAGATGCCCGCTGGGC
Source organism: Gemmataceae bacterium (assembly GCA_035295665.1). Taxonomy (GTDB): domain Bacteria; phylum Planctomycetota; class Planctomycetia; order Gemmatales; family Gemmataceae; genus DATGIQ01. The sequence continues at coordinate 26,871 of DATGIQ010000031.1, forward strand.
GCTCGGTACGTTCAGCGACCAGCCGCGCGGCTCACGATTGCTGCGGGTTCAGGCGGCGGCCGCGGTGGCGGCGGGGGTTGAGCCGGAGCGCGTCCTGCGGGCTTTGACCCGAGACGCCGCCGAGATCCTGGGCGTCGGGAATCGGCTCGGGACCCTTACCGTTGGCAAACAGGCGGACCTGGCCGTCTTCGCCGGCGATCCGCTCGATCCTTCCGTTCCCGTCCGGCTGGTCGTCAGCGGCGGCAAGATTGCCTACAAGTCTGGGCCCCCGCCAACTCCGTACTCCGTACCCAGTATCCGGTACTTCGAACGCGACCTGCCTGCCCGGCTTCCCAAGAGATATTTCCTCAAAACGCAACAGATGCTTGCCGACGACGGCAATCTCCGGCCCGGGATGGTGCTCATCGAGCATGGCAAAGTCACTGCGGTGGGAAGTGCACTTCCGCCAAGCGATGGCGTGCCGATCTATGATCTCGGTGGAGCGGTAGTAGCTCCGGGTCTTGTTGTGGCCCACACCGACCTTGGCCTCGGCAGTGCCATCGACGATCCGGCCGAGGCGGACGCCGGTCAAATCCGCGTTGCCGATGTGTACGATCCGCAACACCGCTCCGTCCGTTCTCTGCGAGAAGGGGGCTTCACGACGGCCCTTTTTGCTCCCGGGTCGGCCAATGTGATCGCCGGGACCTGTAGCGGCGTGAGGCTTGGCGCCACAGGGCCTCTTGCCGATAGTACCGGGGTGAAATTCGTGTTAAC
>DATGIQ010000032.1:0-14758 GCA_035295665.1 Gemmataceae bacterium
TGCAGTGGACTCCGGGCCGCTTCAACCCACTGGTTCAGGCCTGGCCGCAGTCCTCGACGACTTGAAGGACAACCACCCAGAGAGGTGGGATTCACTCCTGGCGGAAGTGCGGCACTGGCTGCCGGAGTACGATTACATCCAGTTCGATAAACCCCAGCAAGGCCATAAAGCGATCGTGTTGCGGACAAAGAAAGGGGGACATCGAATTCCCGCAAAGGAGTTGTCGCAGGGCACGCTGGTCGCTCTTGCCCTCTTAACGACCGCGTATCTGCCTAACCCGCCTTCGCTGGTGGGTCTGGAGGAGATCGACCGTGGCATACATCCACGCTTGCTTCGGCATCTTCAGGATGCGCTCTATCGGCTTAGTTACCCGGAAAGCTGCGGAGAAACGCGCCCGCCGATCCAGGTCATCGCCACTACGCACTCCCCTTATCTGCTCGATTTGTACCGGGAGCATCCTGAGGAGATCGTCCTGGCGCAAAAGGAAGGACTGGAGGTGCAGATGAAGCGGCTGACGGATATTCAGCACTATGAGGAGATTCTGGGGGAATCGCCGCTCAGCGAGGTGTGGTACAGCGGTGTCCTGGGCGGAGTATCCGTGAAACCATGAAGATCGGTTACTACTGCGAGTCGCCCGCCGATCGAGCCGCTCTGGTCATACTTACGGAGGGCATCCTCGGTGAGCCGCCGGAGTCCATTAACATGGATCTGGAAGCCCATAGTGTGCCGGGTTTCTTCAGCGCCCTGGACGGCGTTTTCCGCGGGGTTCACTACAACTCCGATGCCGAAGGGCTTATCGTAGTAGTCGATTCGGATGACACGGAAATGCACAGCTTGGCCCACGATACACCGCAGGGCGGCGGAGAGCGCTGCCGGCTTTGTCAGGCTCGCAAAATCATCGAACGGGCTCGGAAGCAGTTGAAGCCAAGGCAGGGCAGGCCGGAATTAAAGGTGGCAATCGGTCTCACTGTGCCCACGATAGAGGCGTGGTATCTCCTGGGCAAAAATCCCTGGTTGGGGAGGCGGCCTGGAACGCCGGTTTGGCGAGTGGCCGGTTCCCTTTCAACAGGATGCAGTTGAAGAAGCTGGTGTACGGCACGGGTCGTCCTTCTCTGGAACGCGAGACCGAATGTGCCGTGACAGAGGCTCGCCGCCTTATCAAGAATATGAAAATGATAGAGTCCGCTTTTCCGGCCGGATTTGGTCTGATGGCAGCCGAGATCAGATCTTGGATCACTCCGGAGCCAAAGCAGACTACTGGTGAATGATTGCGGGTGGAGCGTTCTTCCGCTATCCCGACCGGACCTGCCCACCGATGGCGCCGCCCAGCCTGATCATTACCTCTACGGCACACCAAAGCGACCTGCCTCTTGATTGCTGCCGGCATCCTCCCCGCTCTCCGGGCACCCATTTCGTTCCAACTCATCCACCCACTTCTCCGCTTTCGCCAGGTACTCCTGCCGAACCATGCAGCAGAACAACGTCCAGAGCGAGCCCACGACCAGCAGAAAACCGAGCCACCCCAGGTACCCTCGTTTCAGACCCAGCCAGTCCCAGAGCGCGAGGTCGATGACCAACGACTTGATGAGGGTGGCCAGTCCCATGAACGCTAGCCCCAGACAGCCGAGGACGAAATTCGACACGAAGGCGGTGAGCAGCACGCCACCAACGAGAAACCTCACCGTGTCCAGAATGCTTTTCCAGGAATCCGAGGCACGGACCGAGTGATAGATCCCGATCGCTCCCGCTACCGATAGGACCGGCCCGGTAAGGAACAAGGTCACCAGCGTCGCCAACAGCACGCCTTGCCCCGCTAGCCAGGACAGAGGAACCGCCGCCAAAGCATACACCGCTACGTATGGCCAAGCCGATCGGACAATCCCTTCGACCTTGCCGTGAATCAGTTCCCGTGTCGAGAGGGGTGTCAGTAGCAGCAATTCCCATGTCCGGCGTTCGCGTTCACCGGTGATCGAAGTGGCACAGCGAACGCCGACCATGAGGGCGGCCAGAAAGAGGTTCCCGAGCCCTTGGAAAATCGCCAAGCACTCCGGCCAGCCAGGGCTGCTGCGTTGGGCATCACTCCACAGAGACTCGACCAGCTCGGCCCAAGTCTGTCCACTCGGCCAAAGGCTTCCGAGGAAGAGAGAGACGGTCCCCACAAATACCCCGAGCAGGGCCAACCAAGTCGGGATGTAGCGAAGGAACGTCCACGGCAGGCGGCGCTCCCGATAACACTCCTTCCACCGGATCGGTTCATCGTCCACGGCTGGCCGCCGCAAGGCAGCCTGGCTCTGGCGGATTTCGGGCTGGGCCGTCGACACAGACCGTACACGCCGGCAAGCCAGACCGAGACAGCCGGCCACGACCGAGCCCCAGGCGGCCAGCGCAACCAAGGCCCGACGAGCCAACTCCGGCAACCGAACCGCATCATCCCCGATGGACTCCAAAAGGTAATGCGGACCGAAGGGTGCCAGCCCACTTTCGACAACCATGTTCCAGGCCGGCCCGAGTGAGAACGAAGCCGCATCCAGTACCCACGTTCCCAGGATGCCAACCCCGAACAGAGCATACAGAATGGTCACGGCATCGGCGGTCTTGGCGCACCAGGCCGATGCAAGCAGGCTGGCGGAGCCGGCCGCCAAGATCGGCAGCACCGAGGCCCCAGCGAGAATTCCCGCGGACAAAGGATCGAGGCCGACGAGCCCCGCGAACAGGCCCCAGAAAGGCCAGTGCGCCAGACCCAGCATCACGAGGGGCCCGACGCGTCCCAGGAACTTGCCAAGAATTAGTTGGCCACTGCTGACCGGAGTCGTGAATAAGAGCGGCAGCAGCCCACTCGCTTTTTCACCCGTGAAGGCATTGGCCACGAGCACCGGGGCCAGCAGAAAAGGCAACAGCCATTGCTGAAGCCAGATGAATTCTGTAGCCGCCGAAAGAAATCGCCCTGAGCGGCCGGGCAAAGGCGGAAGAAAGATGCAGTCTCTGCTTGTAATCAGGCGGATGTACAGGGCACAACAATCCAGGAGTAGGCATGTGGAGTAGCACGAGAGGAGTGGACGGAACTGGTCCCGGCGGGCACGCAGCCGCCATTCCAGGCGGACGATGGCTTTGATCATATCTATGGAGCGGCGCGAAGCAACCCCCAAGGCACGTTGTCTAATTCAGGCGCGGGCAAAGATTTCAAAGACCCAGATCGCCTGGCACGATCCTCGCCCTCCGGGCCCGCTATGGACACTCTAGTGCAGCAACGGTTGTCAAAGCGCGGCTTCTTTTCGCAGTCCAGCGCTTCGGTGGTATACTGAAGGCCAATCATTCTTCGCCCTTGGACTGGAGTCGGCTCATGCAAGAACCCGAGGTGCTCGAAAATCAGACCTCATCCCGAGGCCGGATACGGTGGCGCCGGCATCTCGGCATTGGGATCGCGCTGGTCCTCGGCTTCCTGGTCGGCGAAATCTTCTTGACCTTTTACTGGGCAGGCCAACAACTGACCAAGACACTGGCCGAGCTCGATCGCGCCGATCCGGGCTGGCGCCTGGAAGACCTCGAAGCACGCCGGCCGGTGCTTGCCGACGAGGAAAACTCGGCGCTCCGTGCCCTGGCTGCCCATGCGCTGCTGCCCAGCCCGTGGCCGACGAATCCTCCAGAAGACGAACCGACGCTCGAAATCAGCACCCGGGATCTCGCTCCCACGATGCAGCTCTCGGCCCAGCAGCTGAAGCTTTTGACGGCGGCAATGACCGAAGCGGAAGCCGCGGTGAAGGAGGCCCATACCTTGGCCAACATGCCCCGTGGCCGGCACACCATTGTTTATCTGCCCAATACCATTGCCATCTTGCTTCCCCACGTTCAACCCGTACGGCAGATCGCCAATGTCCTGACGTACGATGCCATGCTGCGCGCCCAACTGGGCGACGTGGATGGAGCGTTGGAATCTTGCCGCGCCGGCGTGAATGCGGGCCGATCGTTGGGTGAAGAACCGTTCTTGATTAGCCAGCTGGTGCGCATGGCCATCCGCGCGATCATTCATCGCAGCATCGAGCGGACGCTCGCCCAAGGGGAACCGTCGCAAGCGGCCTTGGAAGCTCTCCAGCGTCTTCTGGAAGAAGACGAACCGGAGCCCCTCTTGCTCTATGGATCCCGGGGCGAACGCGCCTTGATGGATAAGTTCATCGTGGCGGGCCAGTCGGGACAGATGACGCATGCGGAGCTCACCAAAGCCATGGCGGCGCTTGGTCTGCCCGGCAATGAACTGGGTGTGCTGTTCTTTGTCGGGACCGCGCGGCATAACCGGATCGCGCTTCTGGAGTTCGAATCGCGGATGGTCGAGTTGGCCAAGCTATCCGGGCCCAAACAGAGCGAGCAACTGCAACCGCTTGAGCGAAGCGCCAAAGACTTGCCGTTCATTACGCGCCTGTTGGTCCCCGCCTTCGCCAAAGTGGCCGAAGCCCACCACCGCACCCTCGCCGAGCTGCGCTGCGATATCGTGGCCTTGGCTGCGGAGCGCTATCGCCGATCGCACGGCGATTGGCCTACCGCCTTGGCCGAGCTGCTACCGGAGGATCTGAAACAGATTCCAGCCGATCCTTTTGACGACCAACCTTTGCGCTATCGTCGGCTCACCGACGGTGTCGTGATCTACTCCATTGGTCTGGATCGCCAAGACAACGGCGGGAACGTGGATCGCAGCCAGCCATACGCTCCCGGCACCGACATCGGCATCCGCTTATGGGATCTGCCGCATCGCCGGCGGCCAGCGAGGCCGTAGGCAATGAAGCGGCGATTCGGATTTAGTGGGTTGGGCTGTGCCGGCCAGGATGCTCCTTCTTGTCGTGATTCTGCCTAGGTGCCGGCTGCTGGAGGTTGCAGACTACCGTCGGGGTTCACTTTTAATGGCGGTATCTGCGGTTTGTGGCGATTGCTCGGCTCTGGGGGCGGTTGTGTGGTGAGCTCAGTGAACGTCGGCGGCGCGCCCGAAGTGATCATGAACACTTTGTGAATCGCAGGCCCTGTGGTGCCACCACCTTTCCGATCGAACCAGACACGTTGATTGCCGGAGCTGCTTGAGGAGGAGCAATCGAACGTGAGCGTATCATCTAGCGCATAGGAGAAATCCGTTGAACCGGTAGATGTACCGAGAGCCGTCTTCACGGCACCTCTGAGTGCGGCGAGAGTCGTCTGAGCGACAGGCGGGCAAATCGTGAAGTTAGCTCTCGCGGGGATATTTGGATCTGGGTTGCAAGCCTCTTTCAGAACGAACTCATTGCCATCGAACGCATAGATACAACTGGCATCCATTGAGTGCGGCCTCCAAATGAAGAAGGTAAGCCAACCGGGTGAACAAGCCGATCGGCAAGAAATTCACGCCTTTTTCAATGTTTTGGCCAAGCGAAATCCCACCCAGGGCGTGGAATTCGCAGGACTAGCATTCACCCGCCGCGCGGCGCGTAGTGACCATGCTGCACTTCGATAGTGCTCGCCTTTAATGATCTGAGGAGGGTTCTTATCCGTTGTCTGGGGTGAGCGCAGCGTCCACTCGGACACATTGCCGAATATATCGAAAAGTCCGAGCGGGTTTGGTCGCAAGCTGCCCACAGGCCACGTCCGACCTTCGCTGTGAGGAAGAAAGTGGGCATAGTTTCGCAGGAACTCGTCCGACTCCCCGAAAAACCGGCTGGTCGTAGTTCCCGCGCGGCAGGCGAATTCCCATTCGGCCTCTGTCGGAATGCGGTAGCCTATCCGCTCAAGGTAATTGCAGGGGAGAACGACTTCAAAGGTCTTGCCCTTGGGCACGATATTAAAACAAAACTCGGATTCCGGTAAGCCATCTCGATCAGAGAGCCAATTGCAGTATTTGGCAACAGCCAGAAGATCCACGCTGGTAACGGGGACCGCGCCATCCTGCGATATTGTCTGGACATGATCCGGATCGAATTCGCGGAACTGTTTCAGAGTCACCTCGGTTGTGGCGATCGCGAAGGGTTCTACGGGCATGCGAACCAGAGATTCGTTTCCTTCGCTCCCAATGCGCTCGTCCGAGGGCCGTCCCAGCTCGGTCGTTGGAGAGCCCATCATGAACTCTGCTGAATTGCTGATCAAGCAGAAAGTAAAGCCCTGGCGCGTCATCCCCCAGTGCGAGTCCCGCGCGCGGGCTTCTTCGAGCGTTTGATGGGGCGAACGAAGCGGTAGCGGATATTCCAGTCTTCTCCAGAGCCAGTCCACGGCGGAATGGACTCCGCTGTCCGGGTGTTCGGAGTAGAGTTGTCCAAGCAACAAGGCAAGATCTTGGCGAACGAGCTGAGGAATTCTCCCGCTCTCGAAGTCGCCCAAGGCCAGGAGAAGGCCCGCCAGGATGGCCGGCTCATCCGTGCTGCGAATGAGCTGGGACAGTTGTGCCGCATCCGCGCCAAGACGGCCGAGGGAATGAATGATCTGATAGCGCTGCCGGGGATCGGGCTTCGCTTGTAGATTCTGGAGCACGGCCTCCGGCTGTCCCAACCGGAAGAGGGCGATTGCCATGAAGGCCTTGCGCCTTGCCAGTTCCTCTAATTCCCGTGGCTCAGGCCTGCCCGAATCGAGATCCGTAAGTCGGTGACCCAGTATCGGGATCGCCTCGGCAGGCCGTGCCGAGAGCTTTTCCATGAACGCGGGGAACTGCTCCACACCAGCCCGTGACAGGAGGTCCACCAGACTTGGAACATCCGAGGCCGCATACTCGGCCAGAATGCCCGCCGCCGCCGTTCTCTGCATCGCCGTAGAAGCCGTGTTGTCGTACACGGACCGCAAATGCGGCATCAACGAGCGTTTGACTGGCGCCAGGAGATCCGCCCAGGCCAGCAAGTGGATGGATCGCTCCGCGAGGAGCATCTCAACGATTTGCGCGCTTAGGTTCTGCCAAATAGCGTCCTCCGGCGCGAGCTGCGCGATCGCACAGGCGGCACGAAGTCGCTGGCCGGATGAGCGGCTATCATTTCGCAAGTCCTCCTCCCATTGAGGGAGAATAATGCTCTTTCGTCCTTTCAGCGCGTCGCAAGACAGCCCCACCGCCGTAGGCTCGACATCGAGAATCCGATTGGTGAGATAAACGGCCGCTCCCTCGTCGGTCGCCGCCAGAACAAGGGCGGCCCGCAGCTTTCGTTCCGGGTCGTCCGAGTGGCTGTGCAGCGTCTGGAGATAATGATCCCGCTTGCGTGGCAAGTAGTCTTGCGCAAGACGGATGGCTGCGCCCAATTGGTTCTTGTCCACGGCAAAGAGCGACGCAAACTGGGCGTCGGCCCGCGTGTCTCGAGTGCTTTGATCCAGGGCATACAAGGCGAGCACGGCCAGGCTGGGTGATAAACTCACCAGAAGCAGCAACACGGCGGCGGCCGGGTTTCTCCAGGCCCATCTCTTGCCCCGTTCCCAAAGCCCGGCCGGCTTGGCCTCGATCGGCCTTCCTTCAAGGAAGCGTCCGAGATCCTGTCCCAAAGCCTTCGCCGTCCGGTAGCGTTTCGCGGGGTTTTTCGTGAGGCACTTATGGCAGATGGTTTCCAGGTCGCGGGGAACCCCGCGGCGGAGCCGGCGGAGCGCGATCGGTTCGTCGTCAAGGATCTGGCGGAGTGTATCCAGCTGCGTCGAACCCTGAAACGGCATCTGTCCCGTGAGGACCTCGTAGAGCAGCACGCCCAGGGCATAGACATCGGTGGCCGGGCTGACCTCGGCGAATCGGGGGTCGGCCTGCTCGGGTGCCATGTACGCCGGTGTGCCCAAGAGGGCTCCCGTTCGCGTGTGGTGCGTTGTGCTCCCTGCCTGGGACTTGGCCAAGCCGAAGTCGGTTAGCCGGGGGGTGAAGCCCAAGCCATCCCTGCCGGGAATATCCGGTTCCGTGGGTTCCAAGAGGACATTCCCCGGCTTGATGTCGCGGTGCAGGATCCCGCGCCGGTGGACATGGTCCACCGCGGCCGCGAGGGCCGCGGCCAGGGTGGCCGCGGTCCGGGCTGGCACCGGCTCGGTGCGCTCGCTTAACCAAGCGTGGAGGCTTCTTCCCCGGCAGTAGGCCGTGATGATGAAGCAAACGAGCCCATCGTCGTGGACGTCGAGGACCGGCACCAAGTTGGGATGGTCGAGTGCGGCCGCCAGTCGTGCTTCGCGCACGAACCGGCCGCGCAATTCGGCGTCTTCCAACACCTCCGGCCGTGGCACCTTGAGCGCGACCTCCCGGCGCAGCATGCCATCGTAGGCGAGGTAGACAATCCCGAAGCCGCCGCGTCCGAGCTCACGGAGGATCTCGAAACGACCTAATCGCAACGGACTGGCCGTCTGCCCTCGGGGCAACAACTGGGCGGGTCGTGGAGTTTGATCCCCAACGGTCTGTCGGCGCGGCCCTGCCCTGTGTAAGCGCTCCATGCAGGCGCGCGCACGGGCCACGCGGGCCGCCAGGCGTGCGGGAACTTCGGGCCCGTGCAAACGATCCGGAGACTTTCCGGCGGCGAGGGCGTCTTCGTATTCCGAGAGGATCCGGTGAAACTGTTCTTCGTCCGGATCTGGCATCGCATCATCCGGCATCATGCGGGGGTTCCAGTAACTCTGCCAGCAGATCGACCGCGCGATCGTGTAGCTTGCGCGCTGCTTCAGCCGACCTTCCCAGGCGGCGCCCCATTTCCTCGTAACTGCAACCATCGTCCTTCTTCCACCGAATGACCTGCCGGTAGTCGGCAGGCAACTGGTCGATCGCGCGTTCGAGGGCTTCGTCCTCTTCCTTGCCGATCAAGAAGTCGCTCGGCGTTTCCCCCGGGGCGGCCAGTCCCTTCAGCATTTGCCCATGCATCGTGTCGGTGAGCGAGATTTCGCGCTCCACATGGCGCTTGCCCGTGTCCCGGTAGTGGCGCCGCATGTTTGCGAGGTTGTTCCGGAGGATGCCTTTTAACCAGGCCAGCAGTTCTTCACGACCTTTTCCGCGGAAGCCGCCAAAGTCCTTCCCTGCTTCCAGGAAGGTTTCCTGAACCAGATCGGAAGGGCCGACTTTCGCCTGTAGGTCCGCCGCGACTTCCTGATTCGCGATGAGCAGCAAGTAGGCCCGGCAGCTTTCGAGCAGGCGGCCCAGAGCATCCGCCGAGCCGTGGCGCGCAGCCTCGATCAAGCAATCCAAGTGGTCCGCACTCTCGTCGTTGAAGGAGGCGTCCACGAGCCCTATCTCCAAGGCACATTTTCGGCGTTAAACGGACGAAAAAAAAGTTGAATAGAGCATAAACACCCCGGATATCGAAGTCAAACGTTTCATCGATTCCTCTTCTCGTTGATTCCCGGCCCTACGAGCTGTTCTGGGAAAATTGAGAACGGCATGCTTTGCCGGCTGAAACACAAAACGTGAAAATCGCGCGTCCGGATTGCTACAAAAGCGTGCTTAGAGAGGCAGCGAAGAAGAATTCGGCTTGGCCGGCTGGATTCCGCTGGCACCGATAGAGGTGTTTTTACCACGCTTCTCTTTAATCGAGGGTAACCATGATGCAAGCAACCAAGAAGTCTCATCCGATCAAGAGGGGACCGAGCGTCCTGCGACGGGACGATCCGATCCCGCCCCAATGGCCCAGCTTTACTGGCCCCTCTCAGTTCGTGGGCACAAGCGCGAGCGGTCGAGTGACTGTCTTCGTAGACCCCGCCCTCGGCCAACAAGCGCTCCAAAATGCCCAGGACCTCGTGGACGATGCGGACCGGGTCGTGGCTGCCAACGACGCGATCTTCGGTACCAGCGAGGGGTCGGTCAACGTCATTATCTTCGCCCTGAATGGGCAAACGGACGGGACCGGCGGTGCCGACCATATGGGCTGCGACTTCGAGACCGGGGCGGCGATCGAAGTTTGTGCGTCGTTCGGCAATCCAGCCCGCGTCTCTGCCCTGTTCGAGGCCGAATTGAGCGAATGCTGTATGAACGGCAACCTCTGCGGCTTCAGCACTGGAGAAGCCTTGTCCCGTTGGTGTGCGGCCGTCATCAGCAACAACGCGCTGTCCGACTTCGCAACTGGGCCGATGTGGGCGCAGGACGGGTTCCCGAACTACGTCGACCAGACCGACCCGACGGACCAGAATCCGGATAGCACCGGTTGCGGGATGGTGTTCTTGTCCTGGCTGATGAGCCAGGGCTTCGGCCTAGACGCTATCGCCCAACAGATGGTCGCGCTGGGCGATTCCGGGACACTGGCCCAGCTCTATGCCAGCCTCACGGGCGATAGTGCCTCCAATGCGTGGACAACGTTTATCGCCGCGGTGAACGCATTGCCGAACGGTGTAACCTCGGACGATCCGTTCGGCGGTGGATCCCAACCGGCACAGCTTGCTCATCTTCCCCCTTGGGCCGTCAGCCTGGCCGGGAGAGTTTTTAGTGCCATCCTTGCGGACGTTTCCGCCGGCAAGACGGCCAACCAGATCGTAGCAAGCGTGCGTGCGGCCCTTGTCACGGCCCCACGGGCCAGGACCGCGGCGAAGGCGGCCCCACGGAATGGTAGTGCAGCCTCTTGCCCTTGTGGGTCGTCGCGGCGCTTGCTCCCGCCCGGCAAGGCGAGAGTGTAAGCTCCGTTCCGCGATCATTCCTGCGTTCGCCCGCGGCGGAGCCAGCGTCCGGTCATGGCCGTGATGGGTCCACAGTCATGGCCATGAGCGGACGCTGGTGAGGCGCGGCACTGGAAAACCTTCCCAACAATCCCTTTCAAAGAAAGAGATGACCACATGTGGGGTCATCGCACGAGCAGACAGAATGGAGGTTCTCGATGGCGACATGGCAAACAATCACACAAACCGGCGGCCCGCAACGTTGGATTCTCTGGGGTGGTAACATTACCAACCATGAAGCCTTTGCATTCACGCTGCAAAGCGCGGAACACAATGTCGGCGCGCTGATTTCGGACATTGCGGTGTATATCGATCAGGATAATTCCGGTGGTGAGCCAAGCTACAACATTACCCTGAACGCGGTTGACCAATCGGCTAACCCAGTCAATCAGGGCATCACGGGAAACTTCGAAAGCAACGGTGTTTAGGAGATCAGCGATGAAAGTCAATCTCGTCAAAGACGCGAATGGAAAGGTCATTGCAACCTTTGAAAATGCCGTAGCTGGCGGTCCATCCTTAAGGCCGGTGCTGAAGCCCGGACACAAGGTGCACGAGGTCGAGGCCCCGGCGGATTACAAATCGAATATCAAGGCCTTTTACCAGCAACATAGCCGGTGACCTCCGGCTATCCGAAGCTTCCGATTGCGCATGGGTGTAAATCTGGGTGGCACGCCCGTCGAAGACTCCGGGCGTGCCACCAGAGTGCTGCAAGACGACGCAAAGTGACTTATGCACGATCCGGTTGATTGTGTCCGTTTAGTGGCGGTTCGCAGAACCGCGGGGTTGTGTGCCCCACGCGGTTCTGCGAACCGCCGCTAAACAAAAATGGATACCCTCAACCGGAGCGCGTATCAGAGCTTCAGTGCGGCGAGAACCTGGTCGGTCGTTGCCGTCCAGCCCACAATCCCGCCTTGGGCCCGGACCATTTCCAGGGTCGCTTGCTTGAACTGCGGAAAATAGCTTTCCGTGCCGTCTTCCACCAACAAGCATTCGTAACCCCGATCGTTGGCCTCACGCATGGTTGTCTGCACGCACACTTCCGTGGTTACGCCGGTGAAGAGAAGATGGGTGATGCCGCGACCCTGAAGCTCATCATGAAGAGGGGTGGCGTAGAACGCGCCCTTGCCCGGTTTGGAAATGATCAGCTCTCCGGAGCGTGGCCGTAACGCCACCACAAAATCATTCCCCGGTTCGCCGTCGATCAGGATACGCCCCATGGGGCCCCGATCACCAATACGGAGCGGACAATCGCCTCGGCTACGCTTGGCCGGCGGACAATCCGCCAAGTCGGGACGATGACATTCCTTCGTGTGGATGACGGCCATGCCCCGTTCGCGGAAAGCCCCCAGCAAGTTCGCAATGGCCGGGATGATCGGCTTCAGCCGGCTCACATCGTTTCCCAGAGCCGCGCCAAAGCCGCCCGGTTCGATGAAATCCCGCTGCATATCGATGATCACGAGTGCCACGCGGGGAAGTTCGAACGTGTAAGCAAACGGCTGGGCCGCGATGGTCGGCATGGCGATCCTTTCCTTACAAGCCGGACGCGCCAGCGACGGGTGCTATGATCCGTCGCTGGCGCGTCCGGCTTGTGGTGATCGGAGAGCTATTTCGGCTCAATGGCCTGCCATGTGCCGTCCGATAACCTGACGGTCGGCATTCTGAATCGCGGTGTCGTGGACGATCCGGCCATCCGAGATGACCAACACGCGGTCGGCCAATTCCAGGATCTCGTCCAGGTCCTCCGACACCAAGAGCACCGCGGCACCGCGGTTGCGGGCCTGCATGATCTGCGAGCGGATCTCGGCTACCGCACGAAAATCGAGGCCGAAGCAGGGATTGGCTACCACCAGGATCTGCACTTCATCCCCCAGCTCGCGGGCCAACACGGTGCGCTGCACGTTTCCACCCGACAGATTAGCCAGGCGAATGGTCGGCCAAGGGGGACGGATCTGGTAGCGTCCAATCAGCTGCTCGGCCCGCCGGCGGACCGCACGGCGATTGATGAACCGACGGACAAACGTGAGCGGCGGTCGATCGAAGGCGCGAAACGACAGGTTTTCCGCCGTGGTCATATTGCCCACACACGCATTCTGGAGCGGCATCTCCGGCAGAAGGCGGAAATGGTGCTGGAGGATCTCTTTACGGGTCGCCCGGTACGGCTGGCCATGCACCCGGATCTGTCCACCGCTGGGACTCCGCTGGCCGGCCAACACTTGCACCAGCTCACGCTGGCCGTTCCCGGAAACGCCGGCGATGCCGACGATCTCATGCGGACACACCTGGAGGGAAAGCCTGCGCAGGGCAGGAATGCCCATCTCATCCTCGGCTGACAGGTTGTCGAGAACCAGGCGCGGTTCCCGGGCAGTATCCGCGGGAGCTTCGCTCCGCGCTGCCTGCTCCGGAGGGGTGGCGGTCCCCATCATCATCTCGGCCATGCTCTTGGGGTTGAGGTCACGCACCAGCCCTTCGCCGGTCAGCTTGCCGTGCCGCAGCACCGTCACCGCGTCGCAAAACGCCATCACTTCGCGGAATTTGTGCGTGATCATCAAGACACTCAGAGTACCCTGCGTGCACATCTCGCGGAGCATGCCGAGGACTTCATCAGCTTCGTCCGGGGTCAAGACAGAGGTTGGTTCGTCGAGGATCAGCACCTTCCGCCGCAGGTAAAGTTGCTTGAGGATTTCGACTTTCTGCTTCTCGCCGGCAGCGAGGTGGCGCACGATCGCCGTCGGATCGACACGGAACGGCATGGCCTCCATGAATGCGTCCAGCCGCGCGGCCTCCGCCTTCCAGTTGATGATCGACGGCAGATGCTCGCGGGCCATCACCATGTTCTCGACAACCGTCATGTTGTCGACCAGGGTGAAGTGTTGATACACCATGCCGATGCCCAGGGCGTGGGCCTGGCGCGGATTCTTCAGCTCCACCTGGCTGTCGCCCACCCGGACCGTGCCGGAATCCGCCCGGTAAGTGCCCATGATGCACTTGACCAGGGTGCTCTTGCCGGCTCCATTTTCGCCCAGCAAGGCGCGGAAGACGCCGGGATGCAGGGTCAGCGAGGCGTTAGAAAGCGCTTGCAGGCTGCCGAAGCGCTTGGAGAGATCGCACGCCTCGATGACCGGAGGTGCCGAATGATCCCGGTGCATGGAGCCGTTCAGAGCCGGCGTGGGTAAGGCGAGCTTGGTCATGGCAGTGCCTCCAAAAGGGCCTCGGAACGGGCGACGGCACCAAAGACTCCCCCTTGCATCGTGACCATCTTGATGGCCGCCAAGTGGTTGCCCAGGTCGGTGGCGCCGCAACAATCCTCCAGCAACAAACACTCGAAGCCGCGGTCATTGGCCTCGCGCATCGTGGTGTGCACACAGACGTCGGTGGTGATTCCCGTCAAAATCAAGTTCTCCACCCCCTGCCGCCGCAGGAGCAATTCAAGGTCGGTGGCGTAAAACGCGCCTTTGCCGGGCTTATCGATGACCGGCTCGCCGGTATGGGGAGCCAGCTCGGGGAGGATCTGCCAGCCCTCTTCGCCACGGACCAAGATTCGCCCACATGGCCCGGCGTCGCCGATGCCAGCGCCGATGCGCTGGGAACGCCAGCGCTTGTTCGCCGGCAGATCGGCCAGGTCCGCGCGGTGCCCTTCGCGGGTATGGAAAATGGGGTACCCTTGCTTTCGCATGGCCGCCAGGACCCGCCCGATCGGCTCGATCGGAGCACGGGTGAGGGAGATATCGTAGCCCATGGAGTCCACGTAGCCCCCGCGGCCACAGAAATCGATTTGCATATCGATAATCACCAAGGCCGTGTTGGCCGGGCGCAGGTTCCCGTTGTAGGGCCAGGGGTAGGGGTTTGCTTTCACGTGCTTGCCGGGCATGGGTGCTCTCGCTTTCGACCTCAGCGTGCAAGACTCAACTCCGCCGGCGCCCCGGCCAGGGCACGAGCGCGGGAGGAGGTCAAGATCATGATTCCCAACGTCAAGATGTAAGGGGCGGCGTTCCACAGATACGCAAAGGAAGCGGAGCTGAGGTTTTGCCCCTGCAGGGCCACGCCCAGCGAACCCACGCCGCCAAACAGCAGCGATGCCCATAGGCAGCGGACCGGATCCCACTTGGCGAAGATGACCAGGGCCACTGCCATCAGTCCTTGGCCCGAGGAGATCGACTCGCTCCACGAACCCGGGTAA
>DATGIQ010000033.1:0-12453 GCA_035295665.1 Gemmataceae bacterium
TACGAGGGGATGCCCGCGTTCTGGCGCGATGTGCTCGAAGGGCGAAATCCTGCAGGCTTGTAGGGAAAAAATACACCGACACGAATCGGCCAGCGAACATAGCAGTCCCTTTCCTCGGCAGATATACTATATGTATGAACAGTGCAGCCAATCTGCCGGGCTTTCTTCGGGACCCAGCCGTGAGTCAGCCGTCACAGCGTGATCTTTTCGGGGACATGGAGGCTCCCGCCACGCCATCGTACACTCTGTTTGCCGACGTGGTCTTCGATCGGCCGCTCGATCATGCGTATAGTTATGCCGTACCAGAGAGCTTGCAGGATGCCGTTGCGGTGGGCAAACGGCTGAAGGCACCCTTCGGTAGAGGGGACAAAGCGACGGTGGGCTACTGTGTCGGCCTGAGCCAGACGCCGCCGGATCGTCCCGTCAAAGAGATCCTCCGTGTCCTGGATGAGGAAGCCCTCCTCACGCCAAACCTGATGCGTTTGACGCGGTGGATGGCGGACTATTACCTCTGCGGGTGGGGACAAGTTCTCAATGCGGTGGTGCCCGCAGGTGCAAAACAGCAAGCCGGCACGCGGAACCTCATCGTGGTGGAGGCCGTGCCCGAGAATCAATTACCGAATCCGGCCCCGGCTTTGTCCGCCAAACAAGCCGCAGCACTGGGGCAATTACGCGCGGCTGGCAAAGCGATGGAGATCCGCCAGCTAGCCCGCGTCGCCCAGTGCGGCACGGGGCCGGTCCTCGCACTGACGGCGAAAGGACTGGCCCGGCGAACGGTACAGCGCGTCGATCGGTTCACCGATGAACCGGAAGATATGGCTCCGGCCGAGGCACCGATCACACTCAACGCCGATCAGCTGGCAGCTTGGGCCCCCGTGGAACAGGCTCTCCATCAGGGCGGGTTTCACGCATTCCTGCTCTATGGGGTGACCGGCAGCGGCAAAACTGAGATTTATCTTCGAGCCATCGAGGAAATTGTGAAGCAGGGCAAGGAAGCCATCGTTCTCGTTCCAGAAATCAGTCTGACGCCGCAGACCATTCAGCGCTTTCGGGGCCGGTGCGGAGAAGTGGCAGTGCTGCATAGCCATCTGGGCGATGCGGAGCGGGGGGGACATTGGCGCCGAGTTGCCGGCGGCCACGTCCAGGTTGTGGTTGGGGCGCGAAGTGCCGTCTTTGCGCCGACCCGGCGGCTTGGCTTGATCATCATCGATGAGGAGCACGAGGGGACATTCAAACAGGAGTCCACGCCGCGCTATCATGCCCGCGATGTGGCGGTGATGCGGGCCCGATTGGAAAACATTCCCATTCTGATGGGCTCAGCAACTCCATCCCTGGAAAGCTGGCACAACGCCCAGCGGGAGCAGTACCGACTGCTGAGCCTTCCTAACCGGGTACTCGACCGGGCGTTGCCGCACGTGGGGCTGATCGACCTTCGCCACGAGCGGCGCGGCGGGCGCCGATTTCATGCGCTCAGCCCCGCCCTTGAACGGGGGATGCGCGATGCCCTTCGGGCCGGCGGGCAGATCATGCTGCTCCTCAATCGCCGGGGCTTTTCGACGCATGTGCACTGCCCGGCGTGTGGCTACGTGGAGAGCTGCCGTTTTTGCGACTTGGCGCTGACGCACCACCGCCAGCGGGCGATCATGTTGTGCCACTACTGTGGCTATGAGCAACAGCCTCCGGAACTTTGTCCGTCGTGTGGACAGACCGAAATCCGCTACCAGGGTCTGGGAACGGAGAAGCTGCAGGCTGAAATCGAAGAAAAGTTTCCCGGCATGGTCGTGCGGCGGATGGATAGCGACAGCATGCGCCAACGCGGCAGCCATGGCCGAGTGTTGGCTGCGTTCCAGAAGGGTCTGATTCATATCTTGCTCGGCACGCAGATGATTGCCAAGGGGCTGGATTTCCCGAACGTCACGCTGGTCGGCGTGGTCAATGCCGATGTGGCTCTGCACATCCCTGATTTTCGGTCGGCGGAACGCACCTTCCAGCTCCTGTCGCAGGTTTCCGGCCGGACGGGTCGCGGCGCACAGGGTGGGCGCGTCCTGATCCAGACGTTCAGCCCGGATCATCCGTGCATTGCCTTGGCGGCCACACATGATTACACGCGTTTCGTCGCCACGGAGCTCACCCATCGCCGAGCCCATAACTACCCGCCCTATGAACGATTGGTCCGCCTCATCATCCGTAGCCGAACCCAGCAAGCCGGTGCCGACTTCGCAGAACGATTGGCGGGAGCGTTCCATTTGGCCATGCAGGGCTTGGGCTCGTCGGCGACACCCGATGCGTCGCTCCGCCTGCTGGGCCCGGCGGAAGCGCCCGTCTTTCGCTTGAAAGGCTACTACCGCTTTCACTTTCAACTTCAATCGGCGAGTGCCGCTGCCTTGCACCAGCTTCTACGCAATGTGTTGCCCGCGGTGCGTCCCCCAGCGGACGTGGAATTCACCGTCGACGTCGATCCCTTGAATATGCTTTGATACCTGGTCGTTTCGCGGCAGTTGGCAGAATCGCCGCTAAACCGATTAACGTATGAGGCATACAATCTACCGTGTGGTCCCTGTCCTCTCCTGCTTCGCGGCTACGAGGCTGTCACCGAGCGCGCATCATGAACCATCGTCCTCTCTTTCTCGGCAGACCGGTACGGTTGTTTCTTTACCTGGCCGCGGCCTTCGCCACGGGAATGTTCGTCGAGAAGGCTGGCTACCTCCTGACGCCGTACGCCTACACGCCGCCGGGCCTGGGGAAAACGTTCGCTCCTTTTTGGGAAACCTGGGCCCTGGTGAAGCAGCACTACGTCGATCGCAAGGCCATTAATGCTCACCACATGACCCAAGGGGCCATCACTGGAATGTTGGCGTCCCTGGGGGATTTCGGCCACACGACGTACCTCACGCATGAAGAGCTGGAGCAAATGAAGGGAGGTTTGGCCGGTCAGTTCGAGGGGATCGGCGCACGCTTGGGGATTCGCAAGCGGCAACCGATCGTGGTGTATACATTTCCCGGTTCGCCCGCGCGGGCTGCAGGGTTGCGGCGCGGGGATGTTCTCCTGGAAGTCAACGGCAGGAGCGTGGCCGGTCTGCCGGTAGAACGCATCGCTGCCCTGGTGCGTGGACCCGCCGGCGGTGTGGTGCACCTCCGCATCGCTCGGGAGGGAACGGCCGGACCGCTTGATCTCAATATCACCCGCGGCAAGGTCGATGTTCCCGATGTAAGCTGGCATGTTTTACCGGCTGTACCGATCGCCCACGTGGCCATCGAAAACTTTGGCGAAAAGGCACATGCCCAGCTCCTGGCGGCTCTGGAACACAGCCAGGCACAGGGGGTTCGGGCCCTGATCGTGGACGTGCGCGGAAATCCCGGCGGATTGAAAGACCAGGCCGTGGCCGTCACGAGCGAATTCTTGAAGGGTGGAAATGTCTTCATGGAACAGGATTCCGAGGGGGCGCGGACCGAAATCCCTGTCGAACCAGGTGGCCACGCGACCGACATCCCCATCGTCGTCTTGATTGACGAAGGGACAGCTAGCTCGGCAGAAATCTTCGCCGGAGCCATCCAGGACCACCACCGCGGCAAGCTCGTCGGGGCCCGCACCTTTGGAACAGGGACCGTGTTGCAGCCGTTCGGCTTAAGTGACGGTTCCGCCGTGCTCCTGGCTGTGACCGAATGGCTGACGCCCAATGGCCGGCAAATCTGGCACAAAGGGATTTCCCCCGATGTGGAAGTGGCCCTGCCGGAAGGCGCTTCAATTCTCCTGCCGGAAACGGAGGGGGACCTGGATGCGGCGTCCTTGGCCAAGAGCGACGATGCACAACTTCTCAAGGCATTGGACTTGCTGAAGAAACAGATTCAAGAGGACTAGCCGCGGCCAATAAAGCGTGAATCCCCACTGCACACGCCCAACGGTTCGGGCTATGATAAGGGGCGGGGACAACCGACCTGCCGATGTCCTCGCCTGCCATTGCACAACCCGCCTGCCGGAAGATGGGATGAATCGCTTCATGAGATCCACCGACCTGAGCTCCTGGTTGCTAACCGTAGTTGGACTGATTTTTAGCGCCGCAGTAGCTCATGCCGAGGCACCTGCGCCGCAAGCGCAGGCGATCGAGTTTTTCGAAACCCAGGTGCGGCCGATCCTGGTCGAGAATTGTTACTCCTGCCACGGTCCAGAAAAGCAAAAGGCGGGACTCCGCCTCGATTCACGCTCGGCTCTCCTGAAGGGAAGCGAAACCGGGCCGGTGATCATACCCGGCAAACCCGGCGAAAGCATCCTCATCCGGGCGATTCGCCAGGAGGGGGACGTGAAGATGCCGCCCAAGGGAAAACTTCCCGAAGCTGCGATTGCCGCGCTGACCACCTGGGTCGAGCTGGGTGTCCCCTGGACGAAGACTTCGGGAAAGGTCGAAGCCAAAACGGAGGTCGATGCGATCGCAGAAGCACGGAAGAGTCATTGGGCATTTCGCCCTGTCCGGAAACCTCCTGTTCCTGTGGTCCAGAATGAGACCTGGACGCAGACTCCCGTCGACTGCTTCATCCTGGCGGGACTTGAGGCAAAAGGCCTCCAGCCGGCGGACCGGGCGGAGCGCCGGACTTTGATTCGTCGAGCGACCTTCGACCTCGTTGGTTTGCCGCCGACGCCTGACGAAGTGGCGGCCTTTGAGGCGGACGGGTCGCCGGAGGCGTTTGCCAAGGTGGTCGACCGTTTGCTGGCCTCGCCTCACTACGGCGAACGCTGGGGCCGGCACTGGCTTGATGTGGCCCGGTACGCCGATACCAAGGGCTATCTCTTTACCGAGGAACGGCGGTATCCCTTCGCCTACACTTACCGCGATTACGTCATCCGCGCGTTCAACGAAGATCTTCCGTACGACCAGTTCATCATTCAGCAACTCGCGGCGGATAGCCTCGCACTTGGAGACGACAAGCGTCCCTTGGCGGCGATGGGCTTCCTGACATTGGGCCGGCGTTTTCTGAACAACGTTTCCGATATTATCGATGACCGCATTGATGTCGTATCACGCGGCTTGATGGGGCTGACCGTGGGCTGCGCCCGTTGCCACGATCACAAGTTTGATCCGATCCCGACCAAGGATTATTACTCGCTGTATGGCGTCTTCGCCAGCTCAGTCGAGCCGCGCGACCTGCCAGTGATCATGGACCCCGCACCGAGCGATGCCTATCGGGCTTTCGAGAAGGAACTCGCCGCCTTGCAGCGCGATGTCGCGGACTACCAGAAGGAGCATCAATCCGAGCTGCAAAGCGGCAACCGGAAGTTTCGCGATGAGCTGCGCAAGAAGCAAAACAAGGTCGAACAGCTCAAAGTAACGCATCCGGGCTCGCCGCCGCGGGCTATGGCGCTCACGGATGCGGCGCAGCCAGTCGAGCCGCACGTCCTGGTGCGTGGCAATCCGAGGAATCGGGGCGAGGCGGTGCCGCGGCAGTTCCTGGCCGTGCTTTCCGGCCCCCAGCGCAAGCCATTTACACACGGCAGCGGCCGGCTCGATTTGGCTCAGGCAATTGCCAGCCGGAACAATCCGCTGACGGCCCGAGTGATGGTCAATCGTATCTGGCAACACCACTTCGGCGCAGGGCTGGTGCGCACTCCGGGAGATTTCGGCTTGCGCGGCGAACCGCCCACGCATCCCGAGCTGCTCGATTTCCTGGCCGCGACGTTTATGGAAAATGGTTGGTCGATCAAGAAACTACACCGGCTGATCCTGCTCTCGAGCGTTTACCAGCAGAGCAGCACGGCGTCCCCGCGTGCCCAGGAGATCGATCCTGACAATCGATGGTGGACGCGGATGAACCGCCAGCGGCTGGAATTTGAAGCCCTGCGCGATACCTTGTTGGCAGTCGCGGGACACCTCGATGAGACCCTGGGCGGCAGAGCGGTCGAATTGACGAGTGCGCCGTTCCGCACGCGGCGCTCTGTGTATGGCTTCATCGATCGGCAGAATTTGCCGGGGCTATTCCGGACATTCGATTTCGCCAATCCCGATACAACCACGGCCCAACGGCATATCACCACGGTACCGCAGCAAGCGCTCTTCCTCATGAACAGTCCATTCGTGATTGAACAGGCCCGGCATCTCATGCAGCGTCCCGATGTCCAGGGGCGCCGCGACCCCAGGGATCGCATTTCGTTCCTGTACCGGCTTCTGTATGGACGCGACCCGGACGCCGCGGAGATCACGCTTGGCCAGCGCTTTCTGGAGACGGCGGATGAGGACGATCCTGAGCGGGAAGAGTCCCCACCCGGCCGACATCTGACGGCCTGGGAGGCCTATGTCCAGGCGCTCTTGCTCGGCAATGAACTGGTCTTTATTGATTGAAGGGCCAGGCGGAATCGACCAGTGCGCCTGGGGAACAGGATGAACGCAATGTCTACTCTTCAACCGTTGACGCGGCGTCAGGTATTGTGCCGATGCGGCATGGGTTTGGGTGCAGTTGGACTGAGCACCTTGTTGCAGGAGTGTGGCTTTCTATCCAAGGCCGAGGCGGCGACGAGCTTGCATCCCCTCGCGCCGCGTTCGCCACATTTCCCGGCCAAAGCCAAGCGCGTGATCCACCTGTTTATGAATGGCGGTCCGTCGCATGTCGATACCTTCGATCCGAAACCGGCCCTGCTGAAATATGCTGGGAAACCGCTGCCTTCCCCAAATCTCCGCACCGAACGCAAGACCGGAGCTGCTTTCCCTTCACCCTTCCGGTTCCAGAAGTACGGCCAAAGCGGTATCGAAGTCAGCGAGATCTTTCCTCATGTGGCCGCGGCCATCGATGATATTGCCGTGATCCGCTCCATGCACGCCGATGTGCCCAACCATGAGCCGTCGTTGATGCTTATGAACTGTGGCGAAGCACGCCTGGTTCGCCCGAGTCTCGGCTCGTGGGTGACCTACGGATTGGGAAGCGAAAACCAAAACCTGCCCGGTTTTATTGCGATGTGCCCCGGCGGGTACCCGATCCAGGAAACGCAGAATTGGCAATCCGCTTTTTTGCCCGGCGTGTACCAGGGCAACTACATCGATACCCGGTACACGGACATCGAGAAACTCATCGAGAACATCAAGAACAAGTTTCTCGCTCCGCAGGAGCAACGTCAGCAGCTCGATCTCCTACGGCAGCTGAATGAACGCCACCTAGAACAGCGGCAACAAGAGGCCCCGCTGGAAGCGCGGCTCCAGTCCTTCGAGCTGGCTTACCGGATGCAAATGGAGGCCAGCGACGCGTTCGATGTCAGCAAAGAACCGCAGGCAGTCCGCCAACTGTACGGACCCGGTACTCAAGCTCGTCAATTACTGATTGCTCGCCGGCTCCTGGAGCGGGGCGTTCGCTTTGTTCAGGTCTGGCACGGCGCGGGACAACCGTGGGACAGCCATGACGACCTGGAGATCAACCATCGCCGGCTGGCAAAAGAGTGTGACCAGGCAATTGGCGCGCTGCTCAGCGACCTCAAGCAACGGGGCATGCTGGAGAGCACGTTGGTGATCTGGGGAGGGGAGTTCGGCCGTACACCCACCGTGGAACTGCCGACCCCGGGTGCCAACGCCGGCAAGATCAATGGCCGCGACCACAATCACTACGGTTTCAGCATGTGGTTGGCCGGCGGAGGAGTCAAAGGGGGACAAGTTTACGGGTCCACCGACGAGTCTGGCTTCCAGGCCGTCGAGGACAAGGTTCATGTCCACGATCTGCACGCCACGATTCTTTGGCTTTTGGGCTTTGATCACGAAAAACTCACCTACCGGTACGCCGGCCGGGACTTCCGCCTCACCGATGTGCATGGCCGAGTCGTCCATGAACTGATTGCGTAGTTGCAGACGGCGAAGGCTTGACGCCGCTCTGGCTGGCGTGTGAACGTTTCGTGGCAATTCTCGGAACTGGGCGAAATCTGCGCAGAAATCGTCCCGACTCAAGGGCTAACGGCTTCAATCGTTTCCGCCGCGAAGAAAAAATCATGTCCCGCGGGGAAAACGACCGACTTTGTTTGAGAAAACTCATCAGGGGCTCTTTTCCTGCGCATTAGCGGTTGTTATAATCTTCTCTGCCCATCGTCTTCTCTTTTTCCCAGAATGGAGGCCCGGCCATGTTAACCAGCTATTGGTTGCGTTGTCCCCATGCCGGCTGCAATTGGTTTGGAAGTCTATTGCCCGCGGCCAACGCCGATGCCTGGCGTTCGGCAACCCCGACTACCAATCTCGTCAATTTCGAGTGCCCGCGCTGTCATGGCCAATGGCAAGGCCGCGTGGTGGGCGATGATGTCAAGCCGCTGCCACTGGAAAAAATGGCCGCGGCATCGGTGTGAACGATGGCCGGTTCCGATATCGGCGCGAGCAGCGGGATGGATCCATCCCGCTGCTCGCGGCGCCTCATTTCCTGGGCAATACCTGAATCACAAAGACGGATGTACTTGTCGCCGTCGGCGTCATGCCCAGCACCACCAATTGACCGGGCGGTGTGCTAATCGAGGTGCTAAGGGCAATGGGATCAGGCTGGGCGGAAGGAGAGACTCCGGCCGCGGTTACGGGGGCTGCGCTGATTTGAATGCGTAACCCGTAGGGCGACGGATCGGGTTGAGTTTGGACAATGCCGCTTACGGATAAACGATATCGTGGACCTAGGCCAATCTCGCCCTGTACGGTAAAATCGGCATTCGGCATGGTGGCGACAAGAGTTTGCGTGACCAGGCTCGGTTCCTTGATCCCCATTTTTGCCAGCTCGCCAAGAACCGGCTTCATGTCGTCCGGAGGTTTGCGCATCTCTTGGCCGGGAAGGCCGCTGGCCAACCAAACGAGCCGCACTTGGACCTCCGCAGATGCGGCTCGGTTCTGGGGCGCATCCAGACGCTGGAGAACGCTTTCCACTGCATCGAGACTTTTCTGGTCACTGCGAACAATGACCTGATTCCTGGCCTCATCGACCTGGAAACTCCCCTCGGGCAGGATCAACCGCAATACACCCATCAAGTTGGTGCCCGCGACGGGGTGCCCCAGCTGAAATACCCGAACCGAACGGGAAGGTTCGCCTTTGTCGGCCGCGGTGTCCAGTTTGCTGAGCAACGCATCAACGATTTCCAATTGCTGTGGGGAGCCTATGACGATCAGCGAATTGCTGCGATCGTCAATCGCGGCGCGGAAGCCCGAATCAAACGGTTGCTGTGGCAAGCTCCTCTGGAGAATTTCTGCCATATCCCGTGCCCGAGCGTGCTGGAGCTGAAATACCCGCGGCTTCGGAGAATGGGACGCGGCGGGGGACTCCACCTTTTTTTCGGTGGCGGTCTGCTGCTGCGGCGTGGCTCTTGCCAGCCCTAGCCAAGGGAAGCTGCATAGCACCCAGGCGAATAGCAGCAACCCACCTATTGGGCCACGCATACGAGTTGGCATCATTTTCATACCTTTCCTGAGGTTAAAAGGAGTTGGCGGGCGCAGGACCGGTTTCTTTGGCCGTGTTGAGGGTTGGATAGAGCCAAATAATGGTCACCGATGGATTGTCGCTCTTCTGGGGCACGGCGATCACGTCGGACGATGGCGGAACCGTGACCGTGACCTGGGCATGCGGGGCAGGTACCGGCTCCGGCTTCGCGATGGACGAAGACGGTGTCAGTTCCATGTCGGGCGCATGCTGCGGAAGCAACGCGGTCGAAACGATGGCCATCCCGATGCCGGCAGCGGCCAGGCCGGCCGACCAGGCGACCATCCGGCGCCGGCGGGCGCGCCGCAGCCGTCTGTCGATTTGATCGAGCAGACCCGCCGGGACCGAAACGGCTGCTTCAGTCGCCCGAGCCAGCAGCGCATCCAGCCTCCGTTGTTCCGCGATGTATCGCCGGCAAGCCGGGCACGAGTCGAAGTGTGCTTCAAATGCAATCCGCTCCCCATCGGAGAGCCATTTGCCCAAATAACCGTCGCCATGTTCGCACGGGGTCACTTGTGGATTCCTCGATCATCCCACCGGAAACCGATCTTCGTAGAGGTCTTTCAAATCCTGTCGCAACTTTTTGCGGGCCTGGCACAGGCTGGCCTTCACTGCGTCGGCGCTGATTTTCAGAACCGATGCTATTTCCGCAGCCGACAGTCCTTGGCAGGCGCTCAGGTACAACACTTCGCGCTGGCGTTGCGGCAGCGCTTCCATTGCTGCGAGGGCCCGGCCAAGATCTTCTTGGCCGTCGACGCGGTCCGGCGGCGTCGGTTCTGGGTCGGCATGGTGCTCGTGCAACCGCCCGGCCCGCGCCACAGGGAGTTTCCCGCGCCGGATCTGGTCACGCCACAAATTGACCGTGATCCGGAAGAGCCAGGCGCGCAGCGCCTCAGGACGGCGCAGCAGCGCCGAGTTTCGCCAAGCGCGCAAAAATGCCTCTTGCGTGAGATCCTCGGCAGCATGCGGATCATGCGTCAACCGCAGCGCAAAGCGATAGACACCCGGGACATACTCTTGCAGCAGGTTTCGCACCGGACTGTATCGCCTGGATCCCTGGACAGCAGTTCCGTGGCGTGGGAGCCGGCCGATCTGCTTCGAGCATGACGCCACGATCTTACTCTGATAGACGAACGAGGAGCGAAAACGTCAAACGCCGGAAACCATTCAGGAACCGTGGGGGTCCGCTTGCTTGGTTGGGGTACTCTACTGCGCCGGCGCGTTTCTCTCCAATTTTCCGGAATTGACAGCTGCCGAATTGAGGAGGTATACTCCATGATTGCTAGGCTGAACTTCAGCGGCTCTAAGTCATTGTCGGGGTCTATGGCAGTCCCCACGCGTGCAGGCATCGCGCATGCGTGGGTTTTTTTGCGCCCACGGAATCTGAATTGTGGACAGCTAGCTAGTTTGGCCCGTGATCCCGTAACCTTTTGAATTCCGTCAGGGACAGACAATAGGAACCGTCGGCAATCGGCCCGCTGTGGAAGGGATGACTCAGGGGAGGAACCCGCTGCGCACGCCGTTGCCACTGAACTTCTTGTTCATTGATTCTTGGGAGCTTTGCCTATGCGCGTCGCTCATGAACCTGCCGTTCAGGAATTGGATTCCAAAACGCTTCTCGCGGCACTGACCGCTCTCCGCAAAGGAGATTTCACGGTCCGGTTGCCCATCGAATGGACCGGCATCGCCGGCAAGGTGGCCGACGCGTTCAACGAGGTCGTCACGCTGAACGAGCGCATGGCGAAGGAGCTGGATCGCGTCAGCCGGGTGGTCGGCATCGAAGGGAAGCTCAACCAACGGGCCTGCCTCGGCGACGTGGGCGGTTCTTGGGCGGAATCCGTGAGTTCCGTCAATGCCCTCATCGACGACTTGGTGCACCCGACCAGTGAGACTGCGCGCGTCATCGGAGCTGTCGCCCAGGGGGACCTCTCCCAGACCATGGCGCTGGAAACCGACGACCGGCCGCTGCAAGGCGAATTCCTTCGCACCGCCAAGATTGTCAATCGCATGGTGGATCAGCTTGGGTCCTTCGCCTCGGAAGTGACCCGTGTGGCCCGTGAAGTCGGCACCGAAGGCAAGCTCGGTGGCCAGGCACGGGTAAAGGGCGTGGCCGGCACGTGGAAAGACTTGACCGATAGCGTCAACTCCATGGCCGGCAACCTGACCGGCCAGGTGCGCAATATCGCCGAAGTCACCACGGCCGTGGCCAACGGTGACCTGTCCAAGAAGATTACCGTCGACGTCAAAGGCGAATTCCTGGAGCTGAAAGGGACGATCAACACGATGGTCGATCAGCTTCGTTCCTTCGCCTCGGAAGTGACCCGTGTGGCCCGCGAGGTCGGTACCGAAGGCAAGCTCGGTGGCCAGGCACGGGTGGAAGGCGTTTCCGGGACCTGGAAGGACTTGACCGACAACGTCAACTCGATGGCCGGCAACCTGACCAGCCAGGTCCGCAACATCGCGGCCGTGACCACGGCCGTGGCCAACGGCGACCTGTCCAAGAAGATCACGGTGGACGTGAAGGGCGAGATCCTCGAGCTGAAGAACACCGTCAACACGATGGTCGACCAGCTCTCCTCCTTCGCCGCCGAGGTGACCCGCGTGGCCCGCGAGGTCGGCACCGAAGGGAAGCTCGGCGGCCAGGCCGACGTCCGCGACGTGGCCGGCACCTGGAAGGACCTCACCGACTCCGTCAACTTCATGGCCGGCAACCTCACCGCCCAGGTGCGCAACATCGCCGACGTGACCACCGCTGTGGCGAACGGCGACCTATCGAAGAAGATCACGGTCGACGTGCGCGGCGAGATTCTAGAGCTCAAGATCACCATCAATACTATGGTGGACCAGCTGAACGCCTTCGCATCCGAGGTAACACGTGTTGCCCGTGAAGTCGGCTCAGAAGGGAAGCTGGGCGGCCAGGCGGATGTGAAAGGGGTCGCCGGGACCTGGAAGGACCTCACCGACAGTGTCAACTCCATGGCGGGCAACCTGACCAGCCAGGTCCGCAATATCGCTGACGTCACCACCGCAGTAGCGAACGGAGAC
>DATGIQ010000034.1:0-4810 GCA_035295665.1 Gemmataceae bacterium
AGCGGAGTGGCCGCGGCGGCCAACCGTTCCGGATATACAAATTCCGCACCATGATCGCCAACGCCGAAACCTACAAGTCGGTCCTGCTTCCCTATAGCGAGCAAGATGGGCCGGCTTTCAAACTGCAAAATGACCCGCGCATCACCCCCATCGGAGGGATCCTGCGCCGGACCAGTCTCGATGAACTGCCGCAATTGTGGAACGTTTTGAAAGGTGACATGTCGCTGGTCGGGCCCCGGCCGCTCCCTTGCGAAGAGACCGATGCCTGCGAAGGGTGGCACCGCCGCCGCCTGAACGTGACGCCCGGATTGACCTGCATCTGGCAGGTGAAGGGCCGATCCTTGGTCTCCTTTGCGGAGTGGGTCCGCATGGACTTGCAATATATCCATTCGCGGTCCATGTGGCAGGATGTGAAACTGCTGCTCTTGACGGTGCCCGCTGTGGTCTCGCAGAAAGGTGCCCGTTAGCAGGAACGTTGACCGTAAGGAGTGGCGATGAATGGCGGTTCCGAGAAAGAGGGGTCGATCGGAGAGATGGCGATTGCCCATGGAGTAAACGGTCAACAAGAGCGATGCACGCTACCGCTGGCCGTGACGCGCACTGCGGATTTGCCGTCTGCGTCCCGGCCAACGGAAGGATCGTGGTCGCGCCTTTTCGCTTCCGATTCGGCCAAGCATGCCCTGGCCCTCATGGATCAGGCAGTGGTGAGCGGGACCAGCTTCCTCACCACCATCTTCGTCGGACGGTCCTGCGCTGCCAGCGAACTGGGTATTTACGCGCTTGGATTTTCCTTGCTGGTCTCGTGGGGCTGCGTCCACCAATCGCTGATTGCCCTTCCCTACACGATTTATCGGCATCGGTCACGCTCGGGGACTGAGGAAGAGTACGCCGGTAGCGCCCTGATCCACAACGGCTTGCTGTCGGCGTTGGCCGTGGTCGCTTTGGTGATCGGTGCCGTATTCCTGTCCTTGGGAGGGACCGTAGCGGGCTTGGGGCCTGTGCTCCTGGCCCTGGCGGGGGTGATCCCATTCGCGCTGTTGCGCGAATTCGGTCGCCGATTTGCCTTCGCGCATCTCCGCATGGGTCAGGCCCTGCTACTGGACATGACGGTCGCGGCCGTGCAGCTCCCCGGGCTAGCCTGGCTAGCTTCGATGGGTGCATTGTCCGCAACGACCGCATACGCCGCCTTCGGTCTGGGCTGTGCCTTGACCAGTGGCATCTGGCTGTACCTGGATCGCTCTTACTTCGTAATCCGCTGGAACAGCGTGGGCTCAACGCTCGAGCAGAGCTGGTCCTTGGGGAGATGGCTCTTCGCGAGCCAGGCGACGGTCTGGCTGCAAGCCTACTTCGTTCACTGGCTGCTGGCTTGCGTGGTGGGGACGACCGCCACGGGGGTTTACGCCGCGTGCATGACGGTCGTGATGTTCTCCAACCCGCTGCTCTTGGGGATCAGCAATTCCCTTGCGCCCAGGGCCGCTCAGGCCTTTGTTGAGGGAGGTGGGCCAAGGTTGCGCCGTGTGGTGTTGCACACCACGCTGCTGCTGGGCTCGGCAATGGTCCTGTTCTGTGGGGTGGTCTTCGTTGCCGGTGAAGACATCATGAGCTTGCTCTATCACGGCAGCCAATACGAGGGACACGGCAGGATGCTTGCTGTCCTAGCCCTGGCGATGTTGGCATCCGCCCTGGGGATGCCGGCGAGCAATGGACTTGCGGCCGCCGAACGGCCCGATTTCACATTCAAGGCCGGTCTGCTGGCCATTGTCTTCTCGGTAGTTCTCGTTCCGTGGCTGGTGCTGAACTGGGGTGTGGAAGGGGCCACCTATGGTTTCTTGGCCGGCACCGTCGCCGGATCGCTGGGACGGTGGGTAGGGTTCTTGGCTGTCCTGCGGCAGCGCGCACGCTCCCAGGAGGCTCCGCCCCTCGTTCTGGACGGTTCCGAGGCACGGCTGGAGAGTTTGCTTCCAGTGCTGCAAGCCTTCCTCCCCTCCGCGGCTGCGGAGTCGATCGATTGGGTGGTGGAACCGCTAAACGAGGGGGTTCAAGCCAGTCTCTTTACCGTTCGTCGTCGAGATGGTTTGCCCATCGGGCAAGGGCACACAGAGCTGGCAATCAAGCTTTACCGGCCGACCGCCCAGCCCCCGGTCGATGTGGTACACCGGCAGTTTGCGGCGTTGGCGCAATTCCATGCCAAGCTGAACGGCCACACTGTCCAGGGCTGGAAGATTCAGGCACCGATTCCTTTGTATCACTGTGAACGGCCGCTCGCCTTGGTAATGACGATGGTTCCGGGCCAATCGCTCAACTCCTTCCTGAAAACCGGCGCCACCTTGACGGCCGAGATGCTGGAGTCCATTGTCCAGGCCGTGGCCGCGGCGATGGAACGCTATTGGCTCATCGATACGCAGATCCACGGGGACTTTAACTTCGACAATATCCTCTGCGAGGTAAGCACCAAGACGATCTCGTTCGTCGACGCGGGAATCGTCGACCATGCGCTTCTGTGTGAGGGAGTGAGCCGGCGCTGGGATCCCGCATCGCGCGACCTGGCCTACCTGCTCTTCGACACAACCGTATCCGTGCGGAAGACGCTTGGCAATCCGGCCATGCGACGGCGGCAACAGCAGTTGCTCGAACAGGTACTGCGAGCGTTCCTGCAACGGATCGGTCCGTCCGCCGAGAAGAGTTCCCTGCTGGAGGAAATCGAGGCGTGCAGCCGGATACAACTCCACAGACTCCAGGGATCCTGGTCGCCGCGCGGACTGTGGCGGCGGTTCGTTCGACGTACGGCTTCCCGGCAAATGGATCAAGTTTTTGGCAGGCTAAGGAGTGAAACCGCATATCCTCGCTCGGATTTGCCCCCGGACGGTCCCGGCCGAATCTTGGCGGGCGTGTTTGAGACCTTTGATCGCGCCGGCATTCCCTATTGCGTGCTGCACGGCTACGAAAGCTATCCGGAGCGGGTAAAGTCGGATGTCGACTGCATGATCTCGGCCGATACCAAGCCGGGGCTGCTGGCAGCGCTGCTTGTTCGGAACCGGGACCGCATTGGCGCGGATATCGTGCACTTCCGGCATTACCGAGGTTATTTCATCGTCCTGGCCGGTAAGCATCCCGAGGGTTCCCCGTGTTATGTCCATCTGGACCTGCGCGTGGATTACGAGATGGGCGATTTGCAGTTCTACCGGGGAAGCGAAGTGCTCCAGAGTCGCCACCGTTACCGCAGCTTCTGGGTGCCGGCAACGAGCGTGGAATTTGGGTGCTACCTGGTCCGGAAGATCGCTAAAGGGACTTTGGATGACGAACAGGGACAGAGGCTTTACCAGCTGTATCAGCAGGATCCGGCCGGTTGTCGGGAGCAGGTTGCCCGCTTCTGGGGTTCCCGCAGCACCGCGCTGCTCATCGCCGCGGCCAGCTCGGGAGATTGGGGGCCGGTCCGGAGTGTCCTCGATGCGCTTGGCCGTGAGGTGCGCCGGCGGGCATTCTTCCGCCGTCCGGTGCAAGTGATCCGGACCTGGTTGGGCCGCACTGCTGGCCGGGCGAAGCGCTGTTTTCGGCCGGACAGCGGCCTCCATGTCGTTTTTCTTGGACCGGACGGTGCCGGAAAATCCTCTGTCATTGGGGCAGTGCGACGGCAGTTGGTGGGCGCCTTCCCGAAGACAGCGCGTTACAGTTTTCCACCGGCATTGCTTGGCCAGCTGTACCGGCGTGGCAACGGTCCGGATCAGCTCCCGCATGCTGCCCCTCCTCGATCATGGCTGGCGTCGGTAAGTCGAGCCGTGCTCTACTGGTTCGTTTACCATTCGGTCGGATACTACGGGACAGTCCGTCTGGCCTTGGCGAGTTCCACGTTGGTATTGCACGACCGGCATCTGGTGGACGCCCTCGTCGATCCGAGGCGGTATCGGTATGCAGGTCCCTCCTGGCTGCTCCGTCTCATTTGGCGGTTCATCCCCAAGCCCGATCTGGTCATCCTGCTGGATGCTCCGCCCGAGATCCTGCAAGCACGCAAACAGGAAGTACCGTTTGCCGAAACGAGCCGTCAGCACGAGGCATACCGGGCACTGGTAGGAACATTTCGGAATGGCCACATCCTGGATGCTGCCCAACCGCTGGAACAGGTCATTGCGGCGGTCAACGACGTGGTCCTGCGGCACCTGACCATACGCCTGGCCCGGCGGTTTGGCCTACAGGCTAGTGCGCAGAGTTCGAAGCCGGAGGAGAAGGAATGACGCCCAGCACGACGGCAAGAGAACCTGTACCGTCCCGAACCGCCAGCCCGATGACCGCTGGCCTGGGGAGATGGTTGACCTTCCTCTGCCTCAATCTCCTGGGATACGCCTTGCTCGGAAGAGGCTGGGGCCATGTCGGCTTCTCGCCAATCTTTGTCGGGGAAGTGGCCTTGCTCTGGGGCGTGGCCTCGTGCTTGTTGATTGGGCCTTGGCGCGGGGTCCTCGATCTCCCTGCCTTCTGGTTTTTGTTGCTGCTACAGCTGTGGTGCTCGTACCGTACCATACCGTACCTTCCAACCGATGGTGCGCTAGCGCTGCGAGATGCCGTGATTTGGGGCTACAGCGTTTTTGCGGTGCTCGTGTTTGTTGCCATCCTTGCTCAGCCGGCAAGGCTCGCGATGCTCATTCACTGGTACAAGAAATTCGCACTGCTCTTCATCCTTTGTATTCCGCTCGTCTGGTTCACCGCACGGATCTATCCTCGCCCCGTGATTCCACACTGGCCCTGGGCCAACGTGGCCATGATCCATCCCAAGGCCGGAGATGTCTTGGTTCACTCGGCCGGGATCCTGGCCTTCTGG
>DATGIQ010000035.1:0-5144 GCA_035295665.1 Gemmataceae bacterium
CCATCGCCCCAGTTGACCGTTGCCGTCCACGGGCCGGGGCCCGCATCGTTAAAACTACCCACGGCGAAGGAGTGCGCGGCCCCCTCGTTTACCGTCTGGCCCGATCCGGGCTCCACCATCGGCGGGCCGCCGACGCCGATCGCGGCGATCTGAACATCGTCGTAATAGTAATTGGTCGTGTAGGAGCGATTACCGCCGAGCTCGAGGGCGCCGTTGTGGTTCGTGCCGAGATTGCCAGTGCCGCTCATTTCGACCTTGCCGTTGATGCTGACGACCCAGGGTGCATTGGTCCCCGTACCGACCACGACACTGATCGTATAGATCTGGTTGGGCTGTAGCACCGTGCTGCCGGTAGCCAGCAGATTGTTGTTGATGTCATAGAAACCCAGCTGGTCGGAGCTATTCAAATGCACCGCGGCTTTGTAGCCACTGGCCGTGTCATTGAAGTTGACGATACCGCCATCGCCCGAACTGGAGGCGTACTCAAATTCGAAGCTGTACGAGGCGGTGGGGAGATTGTAGTAGGTCGTGCTGCTTCCGCGGATCTCGGCGTTGGCGACGCTATTGCTGCGCAGAAGCTGGAGCGAATAGCTGCCATCCAGCGCCGGGCTGCTCACGATGGTGGCGTTGGTCTGCGTGGCCACCTGACTGAAATCACCGGTTTCGCAATTGACCGAGTTTACCGGGAGAGGGGGATCGTAGACGAGGCAGCCGGTAACGAGACCCAGTGAAGCGCCACTGTTGGTCCCGGTGCTGACCCGCAGCTGCGCTGGATTCCCAAAGCCATCTCCGTTTGGATAAGCTTGCGATGACTCCGTGAACTCCGTAAGCGAGGGCGAGATTGGACTAATGGGATTCAGACAATCGACGAAGATGGTGAAGCCCGAGGTAAGGCCGTTGCTGTCTCTGACATTAAGAGTCCCCGGGCCCACGGCGATGCCGTCTGTACCGTCCAGGTTGGCTGATGGGAACTCCGTGTTATTGTTCATGACAATGGTGTTAAGCGGTCCCGAGGGTGGAACCATCACGACGGCCCCCGTATCCCCTTCTTGCCCTTCTGTGCAGGCATAGACGTTGCCGTTCAGTGGATCGACCGCGATTGCATCAGGCTGGACCTGCTCGGGGTGTGACTCCGTCCCGTTTGCGGCCGGGAATGGGGAACCGAAGGGCGCGAAAGCGCGGTTATTGGGATCCCCGGAATCCGCGACGACCTCATAGATTTGCCCCGTCGTATTCGTATTGATGACATTGCCGCCTTGATCCAACACATAGAGAACCTGGCTCGTGGGGTCGAATGCAATTCCGGAGAACACTTTCTTTGTATTCTGCTGGTTACTGCTCACGTAGGACTGGAACATTCCGTTCAGGCTAACTCGCGCGAGGGAGTGCGTGAAGAAGGAGGAGTCCCCCGCGTTGATCACGTACAAGGACTGATTGGCGTTATCAAAGGCAACGCCGACCGGGCCGTCCAGTACATTTGCGTTGCCCCAGGCGAGAAGGCTCGCTTGGCCGTTCGTCGGGTCCACATGGATGATGGCACCCGCCCCGAGGGCCGTTTCGTCTGCCACGTAAAGATTCTGTTGCTGGTCCTCCGCCACACCTTGGGGTAAAGAGAAAAGTCCCGGCTGTCAGGTCAGGGTGGCGGTGTCCATCTGCGCGTCGGAAAGCCTATAGCTCACAATGCCGGTGGGAAACTTCGACGAATCGCGGGGCTGAGCGGCTGTGGCCGTGGAGAGCGCTAGCGCCTCGCTGCGGGTCAGATAGGGAGAGGGGCTCGTGGCGACGTAAAGCATGTTGCCATCACAATACATCCCCTTGGCGTTGCTGAGGACCTCCCCCTGCAACGAGAGCGTGCTGGGCGTATACGTGAACCCACCCTGGCCGTCGGACGTCCGCTGGAGCTGCCAAACCTGGGCAGGAGCGGTGGGTGTCTCGGCTGTATCGACGTAGATGTTGCCATTCAAGGGATTGACGGCAATCCCGTCCACTGCGCTGCCCAAGTTGCTAGCCAACTGGGTAATGCTCGTCGCGCCCACGTTCCCTGCACCGGGGTTGCCACTCAGCGTGAGGCTGAGGACGCTGCCCCCGTTTGCCTGCTCCACGACCATGAGATCCCCAGTCACGGGATCATAGGCCATATCAACCGGGGAACCGAGCCCGACAACAACGTGCGGGCCGCCAATCGTGGTGTTGGTACTCCCCGGTGTTGGCAACGTGAAATCGAGAATTTCCCCGGTCCCACCGGCGCGCCCGTCGAGCACGAAGAGGTCGGTCGGAGCCCCGTTGTTGTCTTGGAATTGCCGGCTGACGGCCATGCCGATGGGGTCGACCAGGGCGTCCTGGGAGGATTGATTGGGCAGGGGGAAAGGGTCGGCAACGGGATCGGGGTAAACGACAACCTGTTGGTTCGGGCCTCCTGGCATTTTGATGGGATCGGATTCGTTGTGGTAGTTCTGGGAAGGATTGGATGGATCGACCATCACAATGTTGGGATTACGATCGCTGGGATTCGCGGATTGGTTAACCGTGACCGTGATCGTTTGGGGCCCGTTGCTAGTTTGGATGGTTTCTTGCTTCATCGTTTGTGTTATGCCACCCATCGAATTGGGGAAATTATCGCTGCCGGAAGAGGCAACGAAGAGCATGCCTTGTGATTGGGTATTTCCGCCAACGTAGGTGGAGATAAAAACCATGGCCGTTGGTGCGGTCAGGGTCGGCACAGCTTTTTCCGTATACTGCGTGGGGTCCGCCTGTACACTGTAGGTTGTATCCGTGGCGATGGCCGTCTCGTTGTCCGGGGCCATCGACGTGGGCGGGCTTACCTGGAGGACGGCGCCCTCGCCTCTCCCGAAGGCCGTGTGGTCCGCGACATAAAATCCTCCATCGGAAGGGGTATTCGGAAGCGTGTCCGGCACGATGTAGTCGGGCATCGCTATGAACCCGGTGCGGTCCCCCGCAATGGGCGATTCGTTTCCGCTTTGGTTATCGAAGTTCGTGTGGTCGACGGCAATTAGACCCGTCGCGGTAGTCGGACTCGGAAAGCCGTTTAAGGCGTTCGCGGAGCTTGCGACAAGAACGTCACCCGGTTGAATTCCGGTGGTCGGGGCGAGCCGATCCTCCAGGCGTTCCAGGTAGGGACGGCTTTGCCGGCGGGTGTGGAAGTTACTTCCGCGGCGTGGGTTGCTATTGGCGCGCATCATGGACGGGTCCTCTTCTCGTTCGGGTCCGCAATCGATCGGAACGAGATTGCCACATTCCCTCGGGGGAATGCACGAACGCGATACGTTTCTGGCAGGGGAAGAGCGCACCCATCTTCGCGGACGGGGCGAAGAGGAGCATGAGACGTGCGATCAAGACGCGCGCCGGAGATGTTCCGGTTTGCGTTTGAGGGGGGTGCCACGCCGTTCCGGGTAGCGTGCACACCGAAGGAGTAGCATAAACTCGGGAACGGAGCAAACTCCTCCGATCCGGTCATGCGGTCCTGGTCATTGACTTTCGCTTCCACGGCGACGATACTGGTACTTCGCGTGCCCGAATGGACCGATTCACCGGAGGGCTTCTACGATGAACCGGCTGCTGTGCAGCGCTGTCGTGCTGAGCGTGGTCTGCAACCAAGGCGTGCCCGCGCAAGCGGATTACGTCTACCGCACGTTCGACCCGCCCGGAGCGTCCTTTTCTTCGGCCAGTGGGATCAATAACTCCGGTGAAATCGTGGGTGGGTATACGGAAGCGGGGAACCACGGCTTCCTGTTCAGTGGAGGCAGCTACACCACGGTCGAGCCGCCCGGCGTCGATTCGTCCGTTGCCGTTCGGAACAATGACTCCGGTCAGATCGTGGGATTGTACACCAGCGGTGGCACGATCAGGCCACACGGCTTCCTCCTGAGCGGTGGCAGCTACACCTTGCTCAACGTGCCCGGCTCGTCCGACACCGTAGCCCAGGGGATTAATTCCTCCGGCCAGATCGCCGGGTTCTATGATGTCGGCGACAAAACCTATGGCTTCCTCCTGAGCGGTGGCACCTACACGATGCTCAATGTCCCCGGCTCGACCGCGACCGAGGCCTATGGCATCAACAATGTGGGCCAGATCGTGGGACAATACTTTAACGGCAGCAGGAACCTGGGCTTCCTGCTCAGCGGTGGCAGCTACACGATGCTGAACTTCCCCGGCTCGACCGAGACCGTAGCCAATGGCATTAACAACGCCGGCCAGATCGTGGGATTCTACTACGATGCCGCCGGGAGGACCCACGGGTTCCTGCTGAGCGATGGCACGTATACCACGGTCGATGTCCCCGGCGCGGGAACGACGCTGGCCCTTGGGCTCAACGACGCTGGCCTCATCGTCGGTGCGTATGACATGGATGGGGCGGGCCACGAACATGCCTTTCTGGCTACACCCACGCCTGAACCTTGCAACCTGTTACTCCTCGGCATCGGCGTGCTCGGCATCCTGGCCTACGGCTGGCGGAAGCGGCGAGCCCTGGGGGGCATATCAGCCTGAGCAAACCGCGGCCGCCGCGCGAACGAAGCAATCCATCGATGCCACCGGGACCCAGCATGCCTTCCTGTTACCCTTTGCGACGATACCGGTACTTCGCGTATCCGAATGGACCGATTCACCGGAGGGCTTCTACGATGAACCGGCTGCTGTGCAGCGCTGTCGTGCTGAGCGTGGTCTGGAACCAAGGCGTGCCCGCGCAAGCGGATTACGTCTACCGCACGTTCGACCCGCCCGGAGCGTCCTTTTCTTCCGCCACGGGGATCAACAACTCCAGCGAAATCGTGGGTGGGTATACGGAAGCGGGGAACCACGGCTTCCTGTTCAGTGGAGGCAGCTACACCACGGTCGAGCCGCCCGGCGTCGATTCGTCCTTTGCCGTTCGGAACAACGACGCCGGTCAGATCGTGGGATATTACACCAGTGGTGGCACGATCACGCCGCACAGCTTCCTCCTGAGCGGTGGCAGCTACACCTTGCTCAACGTGCCCGGCTCGTCCGACACCGTAGCCCAAGGGATTAACTCCTCCGGCCAGATCGCCGGGTTCTATGATGTCGGCGACAAAACCTATGGCTTCCTCCTGAGCGGTGGCACCTACACGATGCTCAATGTCCCCGGCTCGACCGCGACCGAGGCCTAT
>DATGIQ010000036.1:0-13203 GCA_035295665.1 Gemmataceae bacterium
GTCGAAGCTGTATTTGGCGCGTCCGGTTGCCTTCTCTGGTCCATCAACGCGCTGGACTTTGGTCCCGATCAAGCGGCGCTCTTTCGGCCAGGTATTTGCCATAGTTTAGCCCCCTTTCCCTTCGCCCTTGCACAAGGCGGCAATCGCATCGCGCATCTGCTGGTAGGTGCCGCAGCGACAAATGTTTCCAGACAGCCCCTCTTCGATTTCGGCGGGGGTTGCCTTGGGGTTCTTGTCGAACGCGGCCCGCATTGCCACCACGAATCCCGGCGTGCAGAAACCGCACTGCTGGGCATCGTAGCGGGCAAAGGCAGCCGGAACGCTGTCCAGCTTCCCGTCGGCCACCAGCGCCTCGGCGGTCTTGATGTCGCGGCCCTGGGCCTCGAGAGCAAACATCGTGCAGGAATAAACCGGCTTGCCGTCGACCATGACGGTGCAAGCGCCGCAGGTGCCACGGTCGCACACGCGCTTGCAACCCGTCACATCGAGGTAATTCCGCAAGGCATCGAGGAGCGTGACGCGCGGCTCGAGTGCCTGGCTCATCTTCTTGCCATTGACCGTCAGCTGCACCTGGACCGGTGCGGGGCCCATGGCAACGCTTTTGCCCGTATCCGCGGCCGCTCCCTCGGCGAGAGCCGTCACCGGCGCCGTGGCCAACGCCGTCGCCGCGGCCGCCGCGCCGGAGCCTTTCAGGAATTCACGGCGAGACGGAGCAGGTCCGTTCTTGTTGTGTCCCTT
Source organism: Gemmataceae bacterium (assembly GCA_035295665.1). GTDB lineage: Bacteria > Planctomycetota > Planctomycetia > Gemmatales > Gemmataceae > DATGIQ01. The sequence continues at coordinate 739 of DATGIQ010000036.1, forward strand.
CGCGGTATTCATCGCTCAGGACCCTCCCTTGTGTAAGGTACGGTGGTTTCAGTCATGCACTGCCCCCTCCTGGAGGCGAAGACGCATTGGTCGCGATTGTAAGGGGAGGAGTGGGCAAGGACAAGGGTTTTGTCGGAAGTGCTTGGTCCTTTCTTGCACGGAAAGGCACGTCCTGGCCGGTGCCTTGGGCTTCACGGCCCAGCGACAGAATCCTATATCTGCCAGTAGGGGGGCCCGCGCGACTTACCCATCGCGTGCCGGCCGCCGGCCCGAGGAAAGGATGAACGCATGTGGATTTGACTTACGCAAGCTACCTGCACGTCGACCAGCTGCTGGAACTTCAGCAGCCGCGTTCCCAGCCGCCCGAGCATGATGAGACCTTGTTCATCATTGTCCATCAAGCGTACGAGCTCTGGTTCAAGCTGCAGCTCCACGAGTTCGAAAAAATCAAGCAGGACTTCGTCGCCAACCACCTGTATGGCGCCATCGCCAGTTTCAAGCGGACGCGCACCATCATGAAGGTGATGGTCGAACAGGTAGATATCGTGGAGACGCTGACGCCCATGTCCTTCAGCAGTTTCCGCGACCGTCTGGAAAATGCTTCCGGCTTTCAATCCGTGCAGTTTCGGGAGTTGGAATTCCTGCTCGGCTACAAGCGGCCACACATGCTCCGGCACGTTCAGCAAGGTTCCCCAGCCTACGACCGGCTGGTGCATCGGCTCCATGAGCGATCCGTGGTCGATTGCTTCTATGATTTCCTGGAGCACCACGGCGTGCCGATCCCGGGCGATTTACGGGCCCGCGACATCACCCTGCCGACGGTTCCTAACGAAACGGTGGAAGCGGGCCTTTTGAAGCTCTACAAGAACGAGCCGGACTTGGAGATCCTTTTCGAGCTGATGACGGACTTTGACGAGGGGTTCCAAGAATGGCGTTATCGCCACATTAAACTGGTGGAGCGGACCATCGGCAGCAAACGTGGCACCGGGGGATCGCTTGGTGTTGAGTTCCTGAAGCAGTCGCTGTTTCTTCCGGTGTTCCCGGACCTCTGGGCGATCCGCCACAAGCTCTGAACCTGGTGTGGCGGCGCTTCGCCCAACCGCACAGTTGTACGAAGCGCCGCTCAACAAATTCTCAGGGCCTGTCCTCCCGACCCAATCGCTTTTCCAAGAGCTGGGCGCCTCCCGGGCTGGTGACGTACAGCGCATTTTCCACCGCCACCGGTCTCAAATTGGCCATGTCGGCCAGCATCAGTACGGCCGCATCGACGGGCACATTGTTTAGCGTGGCAGTTACCTTGGTTCCGGCTTGCTCACCGGCACGGCTATCGAGAACGATGCTGATCCCACTCGAATCGGAAAGCTGTCGAAGCGCGTCGCCAAGCGGACAGCGATCGAATTCGGCGCTGACTTGCGGGGCGAGGCTTTGCCCCTCTCCCATCCAGAATCCCGGCCGAACCCGTTTCCAGGTTGTGACCTCCAGATGATCGGAGCAGACCAGATACGTGGCATCCAGTTGCGCTAATAACAGGCGGAGGACCGTGCTCAGCTTGACGTCGACCATCTTCGGTAATTGGACGGGCACGCCCTCCATGGAATCCATGCCCTCCAACTTGAAGGCCTGGGTGTCGAGCACGATGGTAAGATCCATCCGGTCGCCGATGAACTCGAGTGCCTCCTTGAGCGTGGTATTCGGCTGAATACCTGCTTCCAGCGTAATGGGCTTGGCCAGCCGATCTCGCAGCGCTTTGGCCCCCGTTACCGCCTGCGCTTTTTCCAGTCGGCCGGCCGACGCCTGAGCGCCGGGAGCGCTTGGGGAATCGGAACCAGATAGGCATGCGGTGCCTGATAACAGCAAACTCAGTAGGATCCCGTGGCGAAACATAACGCTCTCCTTGAATGCCGGTCGAGCGTCTACTCCGAGGTGAAGAGCCGCACGACCTCGTTCAGAATCGCACCCATGTACAGAGCCGCCCCGTAGTGCGTGCAGTCATACCAAATGATCTTGGGCTCCCCCGCAGCCCGCCAAAGGGCTTCGGTGGCGCTGGGCGGCACGATTTCGTCGCGCTTGCCGGCCACCATGAGCACGCGGCGCCCCTTCAGATTGCCGGCGCAGGTGATCGGATCGACCGGGGCCAAGACTTGGGCCACTCTCTGCTTCGTGCCACCGAGTGCTTCCCACACCTTGCGATAAGGGGCGGCACGCGGATGATCGTAAAAGGCATCGACCAGTCCGCCGCCTCCCAAGGCGAGGGAGACGCGCGACAACTTAGGCTCCATCTCCGCGGCCAAGGCGCCGATCATGCTGCCCAGGCTGGTTCCGTGAATCCCGAGGCGGTGGGAATCGACTTCCGGCCGCGCCTCCAGCCATGCGGTGGCGCGGCGAATATCGAGCACGGTCTGCCGCACGGCTTCGATGGTGAACGGGATATTCGGCGACAGCAGGCGGAGTCTGCTGCCGGGTGGACGGCGCGGACCATAGTAGGCCATTTGCACAAACAGGGCAGCGACCTTATTCTGGGCCAAGCAGTGAGCAATGATGCGCGACAAGCGCTGGTCCCCGGCGGTGATATCCAGGACGATCACGCCAGGGAATGGGCCGTTGCCTTTGGGCCGGTAGTATTCGGCATGGATGGTGTTGTTCTCCGGGCAGGCGCTGGTCACCGGCGAGGGAAATCGAACTCGGTAGACCGCCACGCTGCTGTCGGCCTGGTCGCCCTTCCATGCCATTTCATAATCAAAGGAATGCTCTTCCAAACGGTAGCGGTCCGGGATGTTTTTTTGATTCCCTAGCAAGCGAAACTGGACCGTGCCCCTTTCCGACGGCCCCGGGTCGCCGGCCGTGGCGGTGCTGAATAGGATGCCGATGAGCAGGCCGCTCCAACTGCATCTTGGCATGGAAATCCTCCTGCTAGTATTAACGAGAACAAACTGATTTCGTTGGCGGCGATGGGGACGAAGTGAAGTTGGGAATGGCGCCGAGCAGGCGGCATGGGCGGGCCGGATCAATACAGTTCCAGCACGTGTTCATGGCCGTGAGCTGGATTGCCGATGAACCGTCGACCCTGGAGATCGCTGGTGCGATCGAGCATTTCCAGAGGTATTTGCCCGATAAAAACGGGGACATCATCCGGTACTTCCATGCCGGCAACACTGAAAAACCTTCCTGGAATCGCCAAACAGACGGCGCTGGGTACAGAAACGGATTTTGTCCCGACACCTGAGGTGCCCCGTTTCTCGTAACTCTTGGCTAACCCGAGTTGCTGAACGAGCCGAGTCGGCAGGGCCAGGGTCGTGGTACCGGCATCCGCCAGCGCATCCTTTACGACGATTCGCCGCATGTCCACCGGCGCGCGCAATCCACGTTCGACTTCCACGAGGTCTCCCGGATTCTCGATGGTCGCTTCCGCGCGCACTCTTTCCATCGCGGCAAGCTCCATGAGAATTCCTTCATCCCAGCAGTTCCGTGGCACGGCCGGCTCGTGATCATGATACCATAGGCATCGATTCCGACGTAAATATTTGCTCCCCGCGTGCGAAGAAGAATCCGGGCGAGCTTTCTCTGCTACCGTTGCGGTCTGGCGGCTGATAGAATCTCTACTTGCGAGGCAAGGTCTCCACCTGGCTATACGGCGACATCCGCTCCCGATCCCGAGCCAGGCTTCCGCGTTGCGAGGCTCCATTGAGATGACCCCTCCGGTGCAGCGAATGGCCTGCGGGTGCACGATTCGGCGTTGGCTTGCCGTCTGGGGTCTGTTCCTCGCGGCCGGCTGCGGCGGACCGCACGCAGAACCGGAAATTGTCTGGGGCGAACACGGCACCCAGCCGGGAGCAATTCACCGCCCCCGTGCCGTCGCCATCGATGCCCACGACCACCTCTATATCGTCGATTTTACGGCGCGGATCCAGGGCTACGATCGTGACGGGAATTATCTCAACATCGGTTGGTCGACGCCGGACTACCGCAATGGTCGGCCCAGCGGCCTGAGCATCGATCGCGATGGCAACCTCCTGGTCAGCGATTCGCATTATCATTGTCTGCGGATTTATTCACCAGAAGGGAAATTCCTGCGAAAAATCGGCGGCGAAGTGGGAACGGGTCCCGGACAGCTCGGCTACATCTGCGATGCGGTCCAGGATGAAGCGGGCAATTTCTACATCGGCGAGTTCGGCGAGAATCATCGCATTACCAAACTCGATCTGGACGGGAACTTCATCAAGAGCTGGGGCAAGCAGGGGACCGAGCCTGGAGAATTCGGGAGGATCCGGGCATTGGCCCTGGGACCGGATCGGCTCCTGTATGTGGTCGATTGCACCAACCACCGCGTCCAGGTCTTCACCCGCGATGGCGACCTGGTGCGCTGTTGGGGCGAGCCCGGCGCAGAACCGGGGCAGCTCTCCTATCCGTCCGATCTTGCCTTTGATCGTCGGGGCGACCTGTACGTCGCCGAGCGGGGTAATAACCGCGTGCAGAAGTTCACGAAGGAGGGACGGTCGCTCGGCTGCTGGGGCGGGCCCGGCCGGGAACCGGGACGACTGAACGAACCCTGGGCTCTGGTGGTGGATAGCCGTGGCCGCGTTCATGTGATCGATACCGAAAACCATCGCGTCCAGCGGATCGATTTTTGACTTCAACCGTAGTCCGTAGTCCGTAGCAGGCCGACTACCGACTACGGACTACGGATTAAGACAGATGAATACCATGAACGGCGCTTCGGAATTCTTCGCCGAACACTGGTTCAGCATCCTGCTCTTGGCGATTGCCCTGGTCCTGGGGGCGTCGCTGCTGAACGTCTGGCGACGCCGGCGGGAGTGGTCCTGGCCCCTCATGCTCACGGGCTCCGCCTTCTCGTTGCTGGGAGTCGGCGGGCTAACCTTGCAGACGGAATGGGGGCTGTGGCTTTCCGGAGCCATGCTGGCCGTTCTATTTATCATGGTGCTGCTGGTCATTACGACCGGGTCATGGTCGGCGCTACTCGGTTACGGGGTGGGGGCGCTCCTGCTACTCGGTGTGGGCGGCCTGGGCAACCGTGCCATTGCCCGCGGGCTGTCGGAGACTGGCAAAGTCTTGGCAAGTCTGGAGCCGACCCAGCCGTGGTGGCTGTTGCTGCTCGGTTTGATCCCCCTCATCGTGCTCTTGAGTTATCGCAGCTTGGCCGGGCTCGGACCGGTCCGCCGCTGGGTGGCCATCACGCTGCGGTGTGCGCTCATTCTGCTCTTGACGTTGGCCCTCGCCGAAGTTCGCATCCGGCATCAAAACGAAAACGTCACCGTACTGTTCCTGGTCGACCGCTCGTTGAGCATTCCGGAAGAATTCGACCCTGAAGCGCCGACCGATTCGCCCCGTGTCGATCTGCGCTGGGACCGCGTGGAGAAATTCCTCAACGATACCGTCTCCATGCGTGGACCTGAGCACAAATACGACCGGGCCGGCCTGATCCTTTTTGGCCGCCGACCACGCCTGGAACTGCCCCCCAGCAATGCACCGTTGTTCAATTTCCACTTCAAGGACGCAGCCAGCAACATCGATGGCAACTACACCGATATCGCGGCGGCGATCAAGCTGGCGCTGGCTTCCTTCCCGGAAGGGACCGGCAAACGAATGGTGCTGCTCAGCGACGGCAACGAAAACCTCGGCAATGCTGAAGAGCAGGCCCGAATTGCCAAGCTCAATGGGGCGCAGATCGATGTCGTGCCGCTGGCTTCCGGTTATCGTAACGAGAACGAAGTCCTGGTGCAGAGCGTGGAGGCGCCACCCAAGACCGAGCAAGGTTCGCGCGTGCCGATCCGTGTCCTGATCCGCAGTTACCATCCCCGCACTGTCTACGGCATGCTGACGTTGGAACAGCTGACGGATGGGACGATGGTCCCCGTCGACGATTCCCCGCGCAACGTTCAGCTCCGCCCGGGTCTGAATTCGTTCAGTTTTCAGCAGCCGTTGGCCAACCGGCAACAATCGTATTCGTACCGGGCCATCTTCGAGCCCAAGGCGGCCCAAAACGAACGCGGCGGCTTGACCGCGGGCCTTGCCGGCGACCGGGTGCAGAACAACAGTGCGACGACCCACGTGGTGGCTCTCGGTCAGCGTCGCATCCTCATCGTCGAACCACGGGCCGGCGACCACCAGCTCCTGGTGGATCGACTTAGCCAGGTCGGCAACTCGAAATACAAGGTCCACGCGATCACGGTGGAAGCCTTGCCGCAGTCCAAAGCCGATCTGGCCGTCTTCCTCAGCAATTATGATTGCCTGATTCTCGCCAACGTGGCTGCCAGCGATGTAGAACCGGACAGCCAGGGCAATGTGCAGCAGACCGGCGTGATCACGGAAGAACAACAGGAGACCATTCGCAGCAACACGCACGACCAGGGCTGCGGCCTCATCATGATCGGCGGCCCGAACGGTTTCGGCGCTGGCGGCTGGCAAGGCACGCCAGTGGAGAAGGCGCTGCCGGTCGATTGCGATATCAAGTCCTTCAAGGTGCAAGGCAAAGGGGGCTTGGCCCTGATCATGCACGCCTGCGAAATGGCTGACGGGAACCGCTGGGAGAAGGAGATCGCCAAACTGGCCATCAAGAAGCTTTCCCCCATGGATGAAGTGGGGATCATTCACTGGGAATGGGGCGGACACAAGTGGCACATCCCGCTGCAAGTGATCGGTGCTAAACGCAACACGCTCTTGGGCCTGGTGGACCGCCTAACTCCCGGCGACATGCCCGACATGGATGGGGCACTGAAGATGGCCTACGACAAGCTCGTCGAATCGGAACGCCAGCTGGCTACCAAGCACATTATCCTGATCACCGATGGCGACCCGCAACACTCAGACAAGGCCATGTTGGCTCGGATGCGACAGAACAAGGTCACCGTAACCACGGTGGGCGTGGCCACCCACGGCGTCAACGAAGACCAAAAGCTCATCGACATTGCGAGCAAAACCGGCGGCCGGTTTTACAAGGTGGTCAATCCCCGCCAACTCCCAGCCATCTACATCAAGGAAACACGGATCGTCAGCCGTTCGTTCATGTATGAGCAGCGTTTCCTTCCCCGGCTGGTGCTGAAGAGCGGTCCGACCGAACGTCTGCCGGATCCGTTACCGCCGCTGTACGGTTATGTCCGGACCACACCCAAGCCGTCGCCGCTCGTGGAAATGCCGATTGTCGGACCGCCGCAGCCCGATGGCGTGGACTTCCCGATTCTGGCTTATTGGCAATACGGCCTCGGCCGGTCGGTGGCGGTCACTTCCGATGCGCGCACGTCGCGGGACCAGCGTCGTTTTCTCGGCTGGGACCGCGAGTGGGCCGGATCCGAAATGTATTCGAAGTTTTGGGAACAGGTCGTGGATTATGCGCTGCGGCCCACGGAGTCCGGCCAATTGACCATGACGACGGAGTACCACGACGGCAAAGTGAAGGTGACCGTGGAAGCACACGGTGAGCGCGATGGCAAAAAGGACCAGCCGCTCACGGACTTGATCCTGGAAGGCGGCATCACGGCGCCGTCGGCCAAGGCGGACGAGCTACGCAAAGTGCAACCCCACTTTGAACAAAAGCGGAGCGGCGTATACGAGGCCGAATTCAAAGCCGAGGAGGCAGGCTCGTATTTCATCAATGCCGTGGCCAAGCGCATGAAAGACGGCAAGCTCGTGGATGTCGACAGTGTCCGCGCCGGCGTCACCGTTCCTTATTCACCGGAATTTGCAGACAACGAAAGCAACACCAGCTTGCTCGAAAAAGTGCGCGAGATTACGGGAGGAAAGACCATTCCGGAGGAAGATCTGGCCAAGGCCGCATCTCCCAACGATCCGGCTGCGGAAGCGACCCGCTCCGAGCTGGCCCGGGAAGTCTTCCGTGCCGGGCTGCCGCAATTCAAAAACCTGCAGCCGGTCTGGTTCTGGTTGGTGTTTCTGACGGGCGTGTTGCTGTTCTTTGATGTGGCGGTGCGGCGCATCGCGCTCCAGCCCGCTGAAGTTGCCGCCGGGGCAACCCGTGTCTGGGAGCGGCTCCGTGGCCGAACGACCCACGAAGATCAGACACCGCAATTCATCGACCGCTTACAGAGTCGCAAGCTTCAGGTCAGCGAGGCGCTGGATCAATTGCGAGCCGCACGCCGGTTCGATGCCGGAGAGCAGGCGACCGCCGCTCCACAGGGGGCTGATGAAGCGACTGCCGCACCTCCCCGACCGCCGGTGCCACGACCAACGCCCCAACCCAAGATTGCGCCGGAATCGCCCCAAGAAGCAACCGACTACGCCAGCCGGCTTCTGAAAGCCAAGAAACGGGTTTGGCAAGACCGTGGCGAGGAATCCGAATAATTTATTGTTCGACCGAGGCAAAGGGCACCGCACATGGCAATTGAAATGCAAGAACGAGCTGCTCAATTTCAGAAGGCCTATGGCCAGGTCCAGGCGGAGATCGGCAAGGTGATTGTGGGCCACGCCGACATTGTCCACGGCGTGCTGACCTGTTTATTTGTCGGCGGGCATGCGCTTCTCGAAGGCGTGCCGGGCCTGGGGAAAACGCTGCTGGTGCGGACGCTGAGCCAGGTTCTCGATCTGGCGTTCAACCGCGTCCAGTTCACCCCGGACTTGATGCCGTCCGATATCATCGGCACGAACATCATCATGGAGGCCCCCGATGGCAAGCGTGTCTTCAGCTTCCAGCCCGGTCCGCTATTCGCGCAGATTGTGCTGGCCGACGAAATCAATCGGGCCACGCCGAAGACGCAGTCGGCTCTCCTGGAGGCGATGCAGGAGCATAGCATCACGGTCGGGGGAACGATGCACCGCTTGAAGGAGCCGTTTTTCGTGATGGCCACGCAAAATCCGATCGAGCAGGAGGGCACCTATCCGCTACCCGAAGCGCAGCTCGATCGCTTCTTCTTCAAGCTGATCGTGAATTACTCGGGCCGCCAGGAGATGGCCACCATCCTGGAACGCACCACGCGTGGCGAATGGCCTCAGCCCGAGCGTGTGATGAGTGCCGAGGAAATCCGGCAATGGCAGCAACTGGTCCGCGAGGTCCTGGTCGCGCCGCCGGTGCAGGATTATGCGATCCGCCTCGTGTTGGCCACGCATCCGCAGGGGGAGTTCGCGACGGCGGAAACCAACAAATACATCCGTTGCGGCGGAAGCCCGCGCGGCGCCCAGGCGTTGGTGCTGGCCGGGAAAGTCCGCGCCCTCTTGGAAGGACGCTTCAACGTCAGCTTCGAAGATATCCGGCGTGTGTACCTGCCGGCGATGCGGCACCGAGTTTTGCTCAACTTCGAGGCCCAAGCAGAGAACATGGCTTCGGATACGGTGCTCGCGCAGATTCTCAATGACGTTCCGGAGAAGGCCGCCGACGTCGGGGCCGCGGTGCGAGCGTGATTTGCTCGTTGGTGGATTCTTCCAAATTCGGCTCGAAGGCATCGGGAATATGGTCCAGAAGCAGGCGCCCCGCAGCTTCGAGGTGAGGAATCACGTGGTAAAGGAATCCCGCCACTTCGGCGTCAGCTCTCGGGCGGTCGAACTTGCTGGGATGTTCGTAGATGGCTGACAGCCGCTTCAGGTCGTCGAGCCAGTCCGTCCTATGAAGGGTGAAATTCCGCTTGGCGATTGCGCACCCCTTTGGATCATCGAGTTTTTGGTACCAATGAGATATGGAATCCAGAAGTGACTCTTTCCATGGCTGACACGCAATCACAACCCCTGCTCGATCCCGACTTCCTGGCCCGACTTGAACAACTGGAGCTGGTCTCGAAGAAGATCTTCATGGGCCGGATGAAAGGCGAACGCCGTAGCAAGCGCAAAGGCCAGAGCGTTGAGTTTGCCGACTACCGCAATTACGTGGTCGGCGACGACCTCCGCTTCCTCGATTGGAACCTGTTCGCTCGTCTGGATCGGTTATTTATCCGCCTGTTCATGGAGGAGGAAGATCTCCATTTTTACATCCTCCTCGACAACAGCCTGTCGATGGACTTTGGTACCCCGAGCAAGCTGCATTTCGCCAAGCAACTGGCGGCGGCGCTGGGCTTCATCGGGCTGGTGAACATGGACCGGGTTGTGATCGAGGCATTCAACGACCGGCTGACGCAGAGCATGCCACCGGTCCGTGGCCGGCGCAGCTTGTGGCGGCTGCTCGATTTTCTGCGTAAGATTGAGCCGGCCGGCCCGAGCAACTTGCGGCAAGCCCTGAAGACGTTCACGCTCAAGTGTAGCGGCAAGGGCATCGTCGTACTTTTGAGCGATGTCATGGACAAGGGGGGATACGAGGATGCGTTGCGCTATCTGGTGACCCGCCAGCTCGATATTTACGTCATCCAGATCCTCTCCCAAGAAGAAATCGAACCCGAAGTCGTCGGCGACCTAAAACTCGTCGACATCGAGGACGAGGACATCGCGGAGATTACGGTCAGTGCCCCGTTGCTGAAACGCTACAAACAGAACCTTGCCGCTTACCGAGCGGCGTTGCACGAGTTCTGCACACGGCGTGGCATCACCTATTTGTTTACGAGCAATCAGGTGCCGTTTGACCGACTGGTGCTTACCTATTTGCGGCAACGAGGCTTGGTGAAGTGAGGTGGGCGATGGCGAGGGGCTCTACAACCCGGTTGGCCGGCCTGGCTCGAATCTGGTTTCCGTTGGCTTTGCTAGCTCTGCTTGTCCTGGCAATCCCGGGCCTGATGCTGTTCGGGCTCCATCTGTACGGCGGCGAAGGGGCGTTTAACTCCTGGCTACAAGATCGCTTTCAGCTTAGCTATCACATTCCGCTCGTGTGGTGGATGGCACTGATTCTCTTGCTCGTGCCGTTGGCCATTGTGCTGCTCTATTTTCTGAAGCTCAAGCGCAAGCCGCTCAGCGTGCCGAGCACGTTTTTATGGCGGAAGAGCATCGAGGATCTCCATGTCAACGCACTCTTCCAATGGCTGCGACAGAACCTGTTACTTTTGTTGCAGCTCCTGGCGATGCTGCTGTTGATTTACTCGATCATGGATTTCCGCGTGCACGGCTACTCGAAGCAAGGCAAGCATTACATTCTCATGGTTGATAACTCCGCGAGCATGGGAGCAACGGATGTCACCCCGAGCCGGCTGCACTGGGCTCGGCAGGAAGCGCTCAAGGAAATCGACGCCGCCACGGACAACGATTATGGCATGGTAATTGTCTTCAATTCCAGCGCCCAGATCCTCCAATCCTACACCAACAATCGGGGCCAGCTCCGCTCGGCCGTGGAGCGGATCGAGCAAACGCAACGGCCAACCCGCATCGAGGAGGCGCTGAGCCTGGCTGATAGTCTCGCCAATCCGAACCGCTCGGCGGATGATGCCAGCGTGCGCCCGACCGGCGTCGAACCGGGGAAGGAGCGAACCTATGTCCCCGCCGAAGGGATCAAGGATACCGAGGTCCACCTCTTCTCGGACGGCCGATTCCCCGAATTGCCCGATTTTTCGCTCGGGAACCTGATTATTCATTTTCATGCCGCCGGGAAGCTGGAAAGGCAAGAGGTAACGCCTGAACTCCTCCGCGTCGCCGGGCAGACGTCAGCCGGCAACGTCGCGGTCGGCCCCGCGATTGTGAACAATGTCGCTCTGGTTGCCTTTAACGCCACCCGCGACGAAGACGATCCCACCAAGCTCCAGGTCTTTGCCCGGGTGCTCAATTTCCGGAAGGATCCCGCCCAAGTGAAAATCGAGCTCGAAGTTCTGGGGCGGGGCCAAACGATCGGCGTCCATGAGCAGAAAATCGAATTGCCGGCGCGCCACCTCAAAATCGAGAAGATGCCCGAGCCGACTCCGGTGGGAGCCGCCAATGATTCCGAGAAGCCCGCGCCGCAGGAAACGTTCTTCCTCCAGACCATGCCCAGCGAAGCATCGATCACGTTTGACTTGACGGACATCGACGATCGGGCCAATGTGGTGTTGCATGCCAAGCTGGTTGGCCTGGCCGATCATTTCCCGCTGGACGATGAAGCCTGGCTCGTGATCGGCGTGGTTCGCAAGGCACGGATTCTGCTGGTTGGCAATCCTAACGAGGCGTTGGAAGCATTTTTTGCCGACGCTTCGACCGGGAAGGTGGCGACCCTCACGCGATTGCCTCCGCCGGATCTGGCGAAGGATACGTATCGCCTGGCCGCCCGCAACGGCGACTATGACCTGGTCATCTTCGATCGCTGCGGTCCGGCCTCGGAAGAAGAGATGCCGCGGGCGAACACATTTTTTATCGGCTACCCGCCGCCTCCGTGGAAGCGGGACACGCTAGAGAAGCTCAACAATCCGCAAATCAAGGGTTGGATGGGGAAGCACGCGATCCTCCGTTACCTGGTCGCGCTTCAGGAAGTGGGCGTCGCCGAAGCGTTCAAGGTGCCCGAAATACCGGAGCGTAATCGCTTGATCGAGATTGATCAGAAGAACGCGCTTCTGTTCACGCGGACGCGCGAATCGTTCACTGACCTCGTGATGACGTTCCCCATCCTGACCGACAAAGGTGAAT
>DATGIQ010000037.1:0-3798 GCA_035295665.1 Gemmataceae bacterium
GTCCCACTGGGTCGAAGCCGGCAGCGGAATCTCCAGGTGTTCCTGGAGACCGTCGAGGCGGTGGAACGGCATGCCACTGCCGTACTTCAAGAGCCCGATCATGCTGCCGGCCGTGGCATCGTACTTGCGCTCGCCCGCCTCTGCTGGTGGCTCGGCCGTGAACACCTCGCCGCACAGGTGGCAACGCAGCTTTTGCAACTCGTAGATCTTGGCCGTCAACGGCGGCTGCCCGCTGATCCGCACGAGCACGCCGGGGGCCTTCTCGTAGACGATGCCCTCGCCGCAGGTTGGGCAGGCAACGCCCGCCTTCAGAGACGGGTGCGGAACATCCGACCGCTCGGCTCCACGGTAGGCGTCGGCGCCATTGCGCCCATGCCCCTTGGCGATGAGCCGCGCTCGTTCGGCTTGCTCCGCTTGTCCTTGATCCAGCCCGCCCTCAGATAATCCGGCATCCCTGCGCGGTGTGGTCAGAGTTGCCGACTTCGCGGCGCCGTTTTCCACGACGGCCTTGGTCTTCTCCGTGTGCGTGCCGAAGAACAACTGTCGTAGCCGGCGAATCGAGGTGTTCTTGTCTTCCACCAAGCCGGCCACGTACGTGTACGACTGGAATAGCGCGCGAATCAGCACGAAATCCTTGTCGTCGACCGCTCCCTCGATGCGGCGCAGCACGTCCTCCAGTTGCGTGTCGTTCACTTCAAGGATCTCCGGCGCGTTTCGCATCCTGCGACAATCGGCACCAACAGGGACGTTAACCCGACCACATCCGTGAGGCCGGCCTGGCCATGGATCTTTCGCACCAGTGGAGCAAGGTTGCCCGATTTGGGCAAGAGCAGTCGGGGCAGGATCAACTCGGCGGACCCACCGGACGCTCGTCAATTTGCCTGCTCACCAGAGGAGGCGACGGCTTTTGTTCGACAGCGGGAGCCAGACGCAGAGTTCTGCACGGTCGAAGAGACCATCCGCGTAATGCACGAAGCTCTCGTGAGATTGACGACACCGTAAACGATTCTCGGCTGACGCCGGCTGCGGTCAACGATCACCGGCTTTCCGGTTGCAAAATCTACCGGCGACACGTTGGCCCCTTCGGTGAACTGCGAAAGTTGCTTGATGTTTCCTGAGTTTTTGTTTGCAAGCAGGTTTGGCGTGAGCCTATACTCGGGCTCTACTGAGGGCTTGCTCAATGGGACTGGACGCACGGTTCCCTTCTCTCGGACCGTCGCCCTCGCTTGTCTCTTCACCGAGGCATCTTATGGTTCTTGGCCTTATGCTCTGCCGCTCTCGTGCCGGCGAGTTTCCAACACTTTCCCGCCGGCGCGGAAAAGCCTCCGGGGGGGGAAGACGACCCCGCTCATGGTCGGTGCGGATTCCCCCGCAAACAGCGGCCGGGGGCCGCTTGGGGCTTCGCGGTGTGCAATGCCCCGCGAGTGGCTCGTGCGGGCGCCGGTCAATCGACCTTCAGGATGACCGACGTGGCGTTGTAGGTGACGGCGTAACCTGGCGGCACGGAGGCGAACGTCCCCGTGATCGAGTCGGCGCTGTCCGTCCTCATAAGGGTGAACGTCGTGCCCGAGGCGGGAGAGTAGCCCGCGGCTCGTGTGATCCTCAGCGTGGCCCCCGCCAGGCTCACCCTCCCGTTCGCGCGGAGTTGGCCGATGCCGCTGGCGCTCAGCTGCACCGCGTAGGCGGAGCCCGGCGCGAACGTCACCGCCCCGCTCGTCAGGACGCCGGTGTGCGCCGACGCGCTCCCCGGCTCCAGGATCCCGCCGTTATTCACGCCGACCGCGCCCGTCGTTCCCGTCCCCTCCAGGATTCCGCCGCTGTCCACCGTCACCGCCCCCGCGACGCCGTTGACCACCAGGGTGGCGTTCAGCAGGGTTGTCACGGCGGCGGCGTCGTGGCCGGTCAGGTTCAAGATGCCGCCCTGCACGGTCAAGTTGTGGCTGCCGCTCACGGCCCCGGCCAGGGTGAGCGCGGCCCCCGGCTGCATGGCGACGGTGGCGTCGGCGGCCAGGGCGATGGCTCCCTGCCAGACGTTGGCGCCGCTCTTGCTGTCCAGCGCCCCGGCGTTGAGCGTCAGCGGCACGGCGCTAAAGGGAAGGCCGCCCTGCAGGCCCAGGGTCGCCCCGGAGGCCACGGTGATGCCCGACGAGGACTGGACGGCCTTGGCGCTGGCCAGGGTCAGCTCGCCGCCGTTGACCGCCGTCGGGCCGGTGTAGGTGTTGGTGCCGCTCAGGATTTGCTCGCCGCTGGCGATCGTCAGCCCGCCGCCGCCGGAAATCTTTCCCGCGAAGGTACCAACGCCGTCGATCGTCAACGTGGACCCGGCCCCCAGGTTCACCGCGCCGCCGGATCTGAGACTGTTGAGAGCAGCGACCGTATCGGAAACCCCCGGCGCCAGGGCGAGGTGGCTGAGGGGCTCGAACTTGACGTTGGTGAATTTGAGCTGGCCGCTGGCGTTGTCGGCCACGCTTGCAGTGGCGTCGATCTCCAGGTTGTCGGTCACCTGCCGCACCCCGGCCGGCCCCTCCAGTCTCAGGGCCCCCCCCACGACGGTCGTCTTGCCCCGGGCGGCGTTGTTGACACTGCTGGCGAGGATGAGCGTCCCGAGGCCTTCCTTGGTCAAACCGTTCTCGGAGCCGGCCGGGGCGGTCCACGCGCTGAGCTTGAGGCTGTCCAGACCGCTGACCGTGACCGGCAGGACAAGCCCCGGCTTCTCGAGTGGCGCCGACACGACGTCGGTGCCGCCATGGTTCGCCGTATCGGTGATGCCGGCGAGTGAGCCGTCGAACGTCAGTGCGTTGCCGCCGATGTGGAAAGACCCCTCGCCGGCCTTGGCCGTGCCCTGGATCTGGAGGTTCGCCAGCTCGATGCTCGCCCCGAGGTCGTCTGTACTAGCGGTCTGGTAGACGCCGTTGCGCAGCGCCACGTTGCCATAGTCGAAGACGAGGGTTGGATGCCCGAAGGGTGGATTATCGTGGGGGGAGGCATGCTCCTGCCAGTTGGACGGGTCGATCCACTTGCCGTCGCCGGCGGCGCCAGTCCAGTGGAAGGTGAGGCCGGACGGCGTGAGGCGGTCTTCTAGGGCCTCGAGTCCGGGTCGGAAGGACGGGGCCCGGCGGCGCAGGCTCCGGCGCAGGGCCGGGCGGGACTCGAAACCGAACAGCTTCCAAAGACGGCGCAGCATGGCTCGGACCTCTGGGGCGATACGTGGGGGCAAAGACGACCGCGCATGCGGTCGATCCGGGTAACAGGCGTGCCCGCGGCCGCGGGCCGCTCGTGGCGCCTCTACCTACGCTAGCGAACGGGGCGGACAGGCTGGTACCTCTCAGCGAATCGGTCACTCACCGCCAGCCTCCCCCCACTTGGAATGGTAGGCATTTGAACTAAGAAAGGTAGGTTTCGAACAATCGCACGTCCTCCGTAGAACGTGCCGGGGCATCCGTAAGATAAAGATGTCGGGAAGCCGATTTGGGCAAAAGCAGTCGGGGTAGGATCATTTCGGCGGACCCACCGGTCGCCAGTCGGGAGCCGCGCCGGTTTGTGTCGGGTTGCCGGCCGCGAGCAACACCAGCAGTTGATGCGCGGCCAAGCGCTGGGCGCCTCCCTCCGCCACCGAGGGCCACCAGGAAAAACGCCCCTTCGAAAGTCGCTTGTGACAAAGCCAAAAACCCTGGCCGTCGTACATGAGTGCCTTGAGCGCCGTCCGTTTGCGATTACGGAAGACGAACACCGCACCGGTGAAAGGATCTTGCTGAAGTGTTTCCTGGCAGAGCCGCGCCAAGCCGTCAATGCCGCGGC
>DATGIQ010000038.1:0-2947 GCA_035295665.1 Gemmataceae bacterium
TCCCGCTCGGCGAGCAGTTCATCGCGCAACTGACAGCCTCGGCACACGGCTTGGTCCATGCCGACAGTTTATGCGCTCGGCGAGCTCCCAGCTGCGCCCCGCATCAGAAAACTCGGTGAGCGGTTACTTTTCTGGATTGTCCGAATTCGGCGTATAGCAATACAGAGTCTGACTTGCTGTACACGTTCAAAGCCTACGAGCCAGACGCGAATACACTTGTGATTTCGACCTGGGGCGTCTGCTGGGGATATTATGACCCAGAGACGACAAAGAAGCACGATAAACCATGAAAAACTTGATTGTGACTAGCTTAGTCATAGTCTTCAGCCTCGGACTGTGCCTCGCTTCGACGTGGTACCTCCTTCCCTTCTCACGGCTGCCATCCGCTCATTCCTTCAATTGGACGCGGTATATCCATCCTTTGGGTATTGGGCGAGAGACGGTCGAACCCCTTGAGAAGCGGCGGTTCGTTCACGACCCGAACGGGGAAGAATGGGAAAGATACGAGCTACTACCCAAGCCCAGGGAAAAACCGTAGAGCACACCAGTACCCCACCAACTTGGCGGGGTGTTTGTTTCCTTGAACACGGACGGAGCTCGGACGATCACGAGCTGAGCCAAGAGGAGGTCACTCCTTCAGGAACAGCAGATCGGCCACCCGCGCCCAGCTACGCTCGGGGTAGGTAATGAGTCCCAGACTGTGCAGCCGGGCACGCGGATTGTTGAACGCCCCGCCGCCCTCGGCATAGCCAGCCTGCTGGGCCAGTTCTGCGTAGGAGAAGCCCTCGGGATCGACCTCCAGGAGAACCCGCAGCAGCTTCCGCATGGGGCCGGGGAGCCGCTCCAGGACGCGGCGCTGCAACTCCTCGGTGGTGAGCGGGGCTGTGGGCTTCTGGGCCTGGACGCGGCCTGCATCGGTCAACGCCAAGCGGTCACGAGGCCGGTAGGCGATCAAGCCTTCCTGAAGGTCCAGGTTCGGGCCAGCATGAAACCGCATTCCGGAAGGCATGCCAGAGCACCGCCAATAAGACCGACAACGGTTCATTGGGTCACGCCCATCGGATAAAGGTCAGGAGGAGTGTCAGGTTGAGAACAGATCGCTGGTTCACCTCAGCGATGTCACCGCTGCGGCACCGTCCGCTCCGCCGAACCCCACAACACCTCTGAGATCCACCAATACCACACCGGTCGCGGTCTATTCCGAAGCGACGTAGGGCAGTAGAATGGGCATGCCCCGACACGCTCCGAGCTGGATAGGCGTCGTAAGCCCGCAACGTGCCCGGCTGTGCGAGAAACGTTTGGCTTCATGGTGCCCCGCTGCTTGGAAGAGAATCACCGATGTCCTCGTTCTGGCTGGGAATCAAAAGCTCTCTCTTCGTTGTTGCCGGCCTGTTCTTGCTTGGTGGGGGCGCGGTCGCAGCAGATCCGCTGCGGCCGAACATCCTCTGGCTCACCAGTGAAGACCATGGCCCACACCTGGGCTGCTACGGCGATGCGTACGCCACCACGCCCCACGTGGACCGCCTCGCCGCCCGGGGCATGATCTACTTGCATGCGTGGTCTTGCGCTCCGGTATGCGCCCCGGCACGCACGGCGATCATCTCCGGCATGTACCCAACGGCTACCGGCGCGGAACACATGCGCAGCCTGGTGCCTTATCCGCGCGGCAAAAAGATGTTCCCGCAATACCTTCGCGAAGCCGGCTACTACTGCTGCAACAACGCCAAGGAGGATTATAACCTTGATAAGCCGGGCCAAGTCTGGGATGCTTCCTCCGCCCGGGCGCACTGGCGCAACCGCAAGCCCACACAACCCTTCTTTGCTGTCTTCAACTCACTGAAGAGCCATGAGAGCCAGCTCCGCATCCGCCCGCACCCGCTGGTTCACGACCCCGCGAAAGTACGCGTGCCTCGGTACCACCCCGACACTCCGGAAGTCCGCCAAGATTGGGCGCAATACTATGACTGCGTCACCGAGGCCGATGCGGATGCGGGCCGCCGCCTCCAGGAGCTCGCCGAGGATGGTTTGACCGAGGACACCATCGTCTTCTACTACGCGGACCACGGCTCCGGCATGCCCCGGAGCAAGCGCTGGCCCTATGATTCCGGCCTGCACGTGCCGCTGGTCGTGTATCTGCCGGAAAAATTCAAGCACCTCGCCTCACCCGAGTACCGTCCGGGCGGCCGATCGGAACGGCTGGTGAGCTTCGTGGACCTGGCACCAACGGTGCTGAGCCTGGCAGGACTCCAGCCGCCCGAGTGGATGCACGGCCATGCCTTTTTGGGTTCGTTTCAAGCGCCGCCGCAGCCGTACCTCTTCGGTTTCCGCGGCCGCATGGACGAGCGCATCGATCTCGTCCGCAGCGTGACCGACGGCCGATATGTCTACCTTCGCAACTATATGCCGCACCTAATCTACGGCCAACATATCGCGTACATGTTCGAGACACCCACGACGCGTATCTGGAAGCATCTGCATGACGAGGGCAAGCTGACACGTGCTCAGGATCTCTTCTGGAAGACCAAGCCGCCCGAAGAGCTGTATGACCTGGCGAGCGACCCGGACGAAGTGCACAATTTGGTTGGCTCGCCCGCTCACCAGGCCATCGTAAAGCAACTGCGCCAAGCACAGCAGGATCATGTCGCCACGATTCGCGATGTCGGCTTTCTGCCCGAGGGCGAATGGTTCCGTCGCTCTCCGGGCTCGTCGCCCTACGACCTGGGCCAGGCGAACAACCAGTATCCCTTCCCGCGCATCTTTGCCATTGCGGAGCTGGCATCGCAGCTTCGGCCAGACGCGGTGGCGGCGTTGCGGCGGTCCCTGCACGATAGCGACAGTGCAGTCCGCTACTGGGCGGCGCTCGGCCTGCTGATGCGCGGTCAAGGAAGCGTCGATGCCGCCCATGAGGACTTGCATGCCGCCCTGCACGATGCCTCTCCCTACGTTT
>DATGIQ010000039.1:0-2289 GCA_035295665.1 Gemmataceae bacterium
CGCTGAAACCCGCTTCCATCAGCTCATCGGGCGTCACTTCATCAACGATTTGTTCCAGCGTTTTGTTGATGGATGCCACCAGGTTGCGCAGCTTCGGGTTGTGGAATGGCCGGAAGGCGGCGGCAACCATCTCTTGCTCCACTTTGTCGAGCTGTTCCGGCGTGGGAACTTGTCCCGGCGGCAATTGAAACTTTTCGACCGCGCGCTGAGCCTGGGCGTCCGCGTCTATGCTGCGCAACAGCTGGCCGATCAGAGCCGGCAAGTCCTGCCCTCCTGCCTGGCTGACGATTTCTTGACGTTTGGGAGCATCGAGCTGCCGATCCAGCCGGGCCAGCCGGACCGCCAGCGTTGAAGCCAACTCCGGATCAACAACGCCGGTCGCCACCAAATTCATGATCTTGTCGAACGGGACCGACGGTTTGCGATCGAGCGGCTTCGACTCCGTTTTGTCGTGCTCACAAACGCCCACGGCATCAACGATGACGAACCGCGTTTTCCCGTTGGCGTCCAGCGTAACGTTGCGCAAGCTGTCCACATCGATGACCCGAACGCCTCGACCCTTCATCTGCTCAAAATAACCGGCTGACTTGACATTGCGCAGAAAGATGAGGCACTCCAATGGCTTCACGTCCGTGCCGGTAGCGATCATGTCTACGGTCACGGCAATGCGCGGGTTGTACGAAGTGCGGAACTCTTGCAGCAGGTCTTCCGGCTTCTTCCCCGTCGTTTTGTAAGTGATCTTCTGGCAGAAGTCGTTGCCCTTGGCGAAGACCTCGTGGGTGATACGGGTGATGTCATCGGCGTGAGAATCGTCCTTGGCAAAAATCAGCGTCTTGGGCACCTCGGTACGTCCGGGGAAAATCTCGGTAAAGAGCCGGTCACGGAAAGTCTGCATGACGAGCCGAATTTGGTTCTCGGCCACAACGTCCCGATCCAGCTGGTTCGCGATGTAGGTCAAATCATTGTCGAGTTCCGCATAACGCCGCACACGCGTTCGCCGGTCCCGATGCGGCACGAACAGCCCCGGCTCTTTCTCCAGAGTGGCTCCCTGTCGTGTGATCTTCGTAGCGATGCGATACACGTCGAAACCGACATTCACGCCATCGGCAACGGCCCGCTCGTGACCGTACTCCATCACGAGATTGTTCTGAAAAAAGCCGATGGTCTGCTTCGTCGGGGTCGCGGACAGGCCAATCAGGAAGGCGTCAAAGTATTCCAACACTTGCCGCCAGAGGTTGTAGATGCCCGGTGGCATTCGTCGATGACGATGAAATCGA
This sequence comes from Gemmataceae bacterium, assembly GCA_035295665.1. Classification (GTDB taxonomy): domain Bacteria; phylum Planctomycetota; class Planctomycetia; order Gemmatales; family Gemmataceae; genus DATGIQ01. Next base: position 1,278 of record DATGIQ010000039.1, read on the forward strand.
AGGTTTCGATGGGGATGTTGGGGTTATAGACCACGGGTACCGACTCGCGCAGCAGAGCGGTAGCCGTCTCGTACATGGACTGTTCTTCGTTGCCTTCGTCGAATTCCTTTTCGCCTCTGAGCATGGAATAGAGACGCTGGATGGTGGTGATGCAAACCCGGTTCACCGGGGCGAGGACGTTGGAACGCAAGTGCTGGACGTTGTATTCTTGGGTGAAGTTCATCCGGGAGTACGGGCTGAGGTACTGCTGGAATTCTCGATAGGTCTGCCGTCCCAGGTTGGCCCGGTCCACCAGGAACAGGATGCGCTGGGCGTCGGCGAATTTGAGCAACTGGTAAACGAAGGCCACCGCGGTGAGTGTCTTGCCACTTCCGGTCGCCATTTGAAGCAAGGCACGCGGACGGTTCGCTGCCAGAGATACTTGCAAATTGTTGATAGCGATGACCTGCATGGGCCACAGGCCTTCGGCGTTGAAGGACGGCATCCTCCTCAGTGAATCCCGCAATTGCCGCTCCAGGGCGGCCAAGCGCAATAACTCTTCGGGGCGGTGGAACGTGAAGACAACGCGGCTGCGTGGCTCGGGGTCGAGTCGATTGGTGAACTGCGTCTCCTTGCCCGTGCTTTCGTAATGGAATGGCAGCGGCAGATGGTGTGCTGGCACGCCGACGGGAAGGGCACCGCTATATGCGGCGGACTGGACTTCGACACCGGTGAGGGTATGGCCTTCCGGCTTAGCCTCGATGGTGCCGATGGCCTTCCCATCGGCATACAGAAGGTAATCAGCTTCGCCGTCTTGGAGCGGAAATTCGCGGGTAGCAACCCCAAGGCCAGCCGAGATGTTCATTTCCTCCCGATCCTGAATGGTCCATCCGCACTGTCCGAGTTGGCGGTCGATTTCCTTGCGCGCTTTTTCTTCGGGAGTCATGGTCTGTTGGCTCGGTGCGAGCAGTGTCAGGGATGCCGGCCATAGAACCCCACCGGAACACCGATACTCACAGTCTACACTCGACTC
>DATGIQ010000040.1:0-28262 GCA_035295665.1 Gemmataceae bacterium
GTGAGCACGACCAGCCGCCGCGGCGTATCGACGAAATCGAGCATTTCCGCCGCGAGCACGATCTGCGCGACGTGGCCGAACTCTTGCCGCGCTCGGCCGGCCAATTCGAATAAATCCATTTGTCCGCCGTAGCCGGCCAACGTTTCCACCAAACCGAGAATTTCCGAGGGCATCGCCGCCGGCAGCGGCTCCAGCGTGGTCATGCCCGCCGGCGGCGAGGGGGGAGCGTCGGGCAGATACGTCTGCGTGAGCAGATCATGCACGCGGTCCACGATGCGCAAGAAAGCCGGCGACCGATAATCGCGCGGCCGCGGAAGGGTATTGCTCAAGACATGGCGGATATGGCCGGGATTGGCTCCCATGATCACGATCCGGTCGGCCATGAAGACCACTTCGCGGATATCATGGCTGACCATGAAAACGGTTTTCGGGTTAGTCTCACGGTCCCGCCAAATGTCGAGAACCTCGGCCCGGAGTCCTTCCGCCGTGAGCGGGTCGAGCGCGCTGAAGGCTTCATCCATGCAGAGGATTTCCGGCATGAATCCAAGCGCGCGGGCCAGGCCGACCCGCTGCTTCATACCGCCGGACAGCTCGCGCGGATACAACTCCTCGTACCCGGATAGCCCGACCTTGTTGATCACTTCGGCCCCGCGTTGTTTGCGTGCCGGGGCATCGGGCAGGACCGCCCGAATCCCTTCCTCAACGTTTTCCGCAACGGTCATCCACGGATAGAGCGCGAAATTCTGAAAGACCATGGCGACAGCAGGATTCATGCCGTCCAGCGGCTCGCCATGAATCAACACTTCGCCGGAGGTCGCCGGGATCAGTCCCGTGAGAATGCGGAGCAGCGTCGATTTGCCACAGCCCGACGGACCCAGCAGGGCGACGACCTCTTCCTCATAAATGGGCAAGTCAATCTCGCGCAGGACCTGTTGGTCTCCACCGGTGGGCAAGCGAAAGGTCTTGTTGATTTGCTTCAATTCGCAGAGAACCGTGGTCGTCACCGTGGACATTCTGCTTTCCCATCCTTTGCGCCCCAGGTCGGGTGGGCTGGCTTCGGCGGCACGCCGATCTCCTACCGGCATCAGCGTGAAGCGTAGGGAAGTTGTACGTGCCCGGAGCAAAAATCCCAGTCCCATTTCTCCTGCCGACCGCGCCTGGCGGTGCCATGCCATGGTCGGCGAAGATTCCGGAAAAATGATTCCAGACTGACGTGTTTCCAATACGAGCGGCGCATAAAGAGGTAGTTCCAACCCGTTTCTGGGATCCGCCTGGGTGCCGTCCGACATGCCGTCTCCCATGCGCGGTTTGTCGGACTCCTTTTTGGAACTGTCCTGAGGATTCCCTGCATGTTGCAGAGAACCTCATGTTACTCCGTGACTGAGGGCTGGGATGGTGTCATACCCGGATCGAAGTCACACAGCCTAGGAGGTTGTGCCATGTTTCGCTTTCTGCGAGGGGCCCGTAGCGCTTCCCCGACTCGATGTGTCCGCAGCAACCCGGTGCGAGCGTCGCGACTGAACGTCGAACTTCTCGAAGGACGCCTTGTCCCCGCTACGATTAGCGCCGTCACCTGGGAGTCCGCCGGGACCGCCCATCATGCTCTCTACGCCATTGGCCAAGACGATTCCGCGTTTGTCAGCGTCGACGGGGGAAGCTTCGCCTCCCTGGACGGCTATGTCAAGCAGCTGAGCGCGGGTCTGGATAGCGATGGCAACCCGGAGGTTTACGGCATTGGCATGGATGACGCCCTGTACGTCAATAAGGGCAACGGCTGGGTCGATTTGGGCAGCTACGTGAAGGCAATCAGTGCCACCGGCCGAGACACGGTCTACGTCATCGGTAAGGCCAACGACGTTTTCATGAACGTCGGCGGGAACGGTTTTGTCAACCTTGGCGGCTATGCCCTCGACATCAGCGCGGGTCTGGATAATGATGGCAACCCGGAGGTGTATGCCATTGGCTCGGATCACGCCCTTTTTGTGAACCGCGGCAGCGGCTTCCTCAATCTGGGCGGCTATGTCAAAGCGATCAGCGCCACCGTGCAAAATACGGTGTACGTCATCGGTAAGGATGACTCCGCCTCCGTCAACCACGGCAGTGGCTTCTTGAATCTGGGAGGATTTGTCAAGGAGATCAGTGCGGGCCTGGACACCGACGGAAATCCCGAGCTCTTCGCGATCGGCGGAGGCAACAACCTCCTCGCCAACAAGGGGGATCGCTTTGTCGACTTGGGCGGTTATGTCCGGGACATTGCCGCACCAACAGTGGGGGTGGGCGTGCCGGGAGACATGGTCTTCGCGATCGGCTCGGATCACTCCGGCTTCCTGAATCAGGGAGACGTCTTTACCGCCCTGGGCGGCTACATCCAGGGATGAGCCTTGTAACCCAGCAGCCCATCCTGGGTTCTCGCGGCCGTCTCGATCGGCGGCCTCGGCCTGGCAGTGACCGCTTTCGCCGAGGCGCCGATGGGATCCGCCGGATTCCTGGCCTATGTGCCATCCTGTGGTGGTATACCGAGGCGCTGGTTCCTTCGGGCTGAGTCTCCCAGAGGCTCCCTATTCACGAAGAGTTCGGCCTTGCCAAGGTCGCCGGTCCACGGCTGACCGACCAAAGCATCTACACCGAGGTTGGCTTGCTCATCGGCACGCTGGAATCCATCTCCCCCGACAAGGACTGGGACGTCCTGCGCGCTTACCAGGACTTCCGCACGTTGCTGACGGGATTGGCAGCAAGCCGGGAGGCAGAGAAGGAATGAGCGTCGCCTATTTCAGCGACTCAGGCTAAAGCGTTTCTCCGCGATCATCGCCAGACGGCGCCACAGTAGCCGGTTGATCAGCACGACCGTAAACGCCATCAGAAAAGTGCCCGCGATTAGCAGCGGATACTTTTCCTCCACGTTTTCGGTGGAGCGCGTGATAATGGCCCCTAGCCCAAAAGTACGCCGGACCCGGGGGTCCGCAGGGGGTTCGCCGAAGAGCTCGTTCTCCCACGGCTCCGCTGCCGCCTGCGCAGAACCGGACACATCCGGCTGCGCTTCGCCGGAGTGGCCCTCGACGCTCGCTTCCGTCTTGGGGGCAGCAACTTTCCAATACTCCGCCACAATGCTCGTATTCCAGGCTCCGCCCGCGGCCGTCACCCAGCCGGTAACCAGGAACGGGAAAATGGCCGGCAAATACAGGTGCCGCCACCGTTGGGCCGGACTCCAGCGGTAGATGGCGGTGGCTTCGTGCAGATCGCTGGGGATGGCCATTGCCCCACCCAGCACGTTAAACAGGATATACCACTGGGTCCCCGCGAGCATCAGCAAGATGCTTCCCCACGACAGGTCGATCCCGAGCCGATCAAACGCAAGCAAGAACAGCGCGAAGAGCATCGGTGCGGGGAAGCTGGCGGCCACCTGGATCAGCGGCTGAAGCCGGGCCGCCAGGACGGGCCGCAAGCCGATCATGACGCCGATGGGCACCATCAACAGAGTCCCCAAGGCTACGGTGGCGAGGACCCGCACCAACGTCAGCCCCAGGGCGGTTCCGAGGATCGCCCATTGGGGCGCGGTTACTCCCAAAATGAGGATCGTTACCACCAGATAGATGCCCCACCCCGCCAACAGGAGCAATGTCAGCCCAAGGATCAGGCGCAGCAACAATCCCCAGAGGTTCGTTGTGCGCGCTTTCGGTGCCGGCCGTTCGGCGAGACGGGAATCCCATGCATCGAGCAATGCAGTCAGTGGGGCCACCAGCACACGATGTCCCAGCCAAAGGAGCCGGGAACGGCGAAGAAAGTCGAGCAGCCAGCTCTCCTCGGTGTGGACGGCGGCCACATCCTCGACCCGGAAGCGTTGGGCCCAAACCGTGGCCGGCCGCCAGATCAGCTGGTTCATCACCACGATCATCAGGACCATGGCGACGACAGCCGAACCCATGGCCAGGTAGTTTCCCTGGTCCTGGGCCTCGGTCATGTAGCTGCCCAATCCCATCAGGCGGAATTTATTTTCACCCAGCTCGAACGTTTCGCTGAGCATGAGGAAGAACCAGCCCCCCGCCATGCTCATCATGCTGTTCCAGACCAGGCCGACGGTGGTCGAAGGGAGCTCGATCCGGCTAAACTGACGCCACCAACCAAAGCGATAAATCTGCCCGACTTCGTAAAAGTCCGGCGGGATGGTCTTCACGCTGTGATAAAAACTGAAGACCATGTTCCAGGCCTGCCCGGTGAAGATCAACAAGATGGAAGCGAGATTCAGGCCCCATTCGCTATTGGGAACGAGGCGCGACAGCGAGAGCATGAATCCGGGCATGAAAGTGACCACGGGAATGCTCTGCAAGATGTCGAGGATTGGCAGGAGGATTTTCTCGGCCGTTCGATCCTTCGCCGCCCAGTAGCCGTAGGCAATCGCGAACACCAAACTGATCAGGTAAGCCACGGTGCCGCGGGCCAGGCTGTACAGGGTGTAAAGCGCGAGATAGGGAACCTCGAGATGGATAGCTGCCTGGTCGCCCGAAACGCGGCTCCGGCCAAATTCCTTGGCCACATAGAGGACTGCGAGCAGCATGCCGCCAACCGCGAAGCCCACGAGCAGATCAACCCAGGGGACAAGACCGAGGTGGCGGGCCAGCGCGCGGCTGCCTCCCCAGGTGCGGCCATGCGTGGGAGAAGGATCGGTCATGAATCAGGCAACCCTGCCAATGGCGCCGCTGTGGGTTTCACGAATCCACGTGCAGCTGGATATTGTCGATGAGGCGAGTGGCCCCGAACTTCACGGCCAAGGCGAGCAGGACCGTCCCCTTCAGCCGGGTCAGGGGTTGCAGCGTCTCGGCGTCGACCACGGCGGCATAATCGAGAACGGCCCCCGGGGTCGTGTGAATGCGTTCCGCTAGCGCCCGTTGCACGGCCGCGGCATCGCGCTCGCCTCCTTCCACGAGCCGGTGCCCCTCTTGCAACGCCCGATACAGGGCTGTCGCCTCACGCCGTTGATCCGGATCAAGATACTGATTGCGCGAACTGAGGGCCAGCCCGTCCGGCTCGCGGACAATCGGACAGATGCGCAGCTGCACCGGCACATCGAGGTCGCGAACCATCCGCTGAAGAAGGCGGGCCTGCTGGGCATCCTTTTGGCCGAAGTAGGCGATGTCCGGCTGCACGATGTGGAACAACTTCAGCACCACCGTGGCCACACCGCGAAAATGTCCAGGCCGAGACGCGCCGCACAGCAGGTCCTGCAATCCGTGAATCTCCACGAAGGTGCGGAACCCCGGCGGATACAGGATCTCCACGTCCGGGTGAAAAACGAGGTCCACTCCCTCCTGGGCACAGATCGCCAGGTCCTGCGCCAGTGGACGGGGATAGCGGGAGAGATCTTCGGCCGGTGCAAATTGCGTGGGGTTCACAAAGATCGACACGATCACAAAGCCGGTCTCGTGTCGGGCTGCCCGGATTAACGACACATGGCCGGCGTGCAGAGCTCCCATGGTCGGCACCAAGCCGATGGACCGGCCGCGTTGCCGGGCCTTGGCCACTGCTTCCCGGACCGCTTCGATGCTACCGACGACTGCCTGGCTGCTCATCGCTTCCCCTGCGCCTCCAGGAGAAGCTCCAGATAGGAGCGGCGCTCCGAGGCGGTCAATCCCAACGCCGTTGCCAGTTCCTGCACGACCCGGCGAGCCTCATCCAGACGTTCCGTCGGTGCCTGGGTCTCGATTTCCACAAAGGGCCCCACACCCTGCACTTCATCCAGCGTGACTTCCAACGAAAAGGTATTCCGCTCCAGATGGTAAAGTCGGCGGCGTTTTTGCACCACGGCGACAGGGCGATAGCCCAGGTGGGTCAACACCTGCGCAAAGGCCTCCGCCGTAGCTGCACCGTCTGCCAGGGGGACTTCGACTTCGGTTCGAGTCTTGGTTCGCGCGTCCAGCTTGGGGCCTTTGTAGGTGACGAAATTGGCCGAGCCGATGCGACGGATGCGCAAGGCCTCATCGGTCTGGGCAAAATCACGGTCGGGAGCGTTGAAATACTGATCGATATCTTGCCGTGTACAATTCAGATGCGCATCGGTCCGGGCCAATTGGGTTTCCACGGCCGCAAAATCGCGAACCGGGAATTTCATTTCGACTTCGAGCATGGTGCCCTCCCGGAAACGGGAAATCCGATAGAATCATGACAATCCGCACGTTTGTGGTCCAGACAAGCTTAGCAGCGAAAGGGCCCCTATGGCCGACTTTCAGACAGTTTGCCGGGTTGAAGATCTTCACGAGGGTGAAGGGAAAATGGTCGAAGTGGCCGGCAAGCTCCTGGCCATTTTTTATCACAAGGGCCAATATTTTGCCATCGACGATGTTTGTCCGCACATGGGGGCTTCGCTGAGCGGCGGGTACGTCGAGAACGCGATCGTAACCTGTCCCTGGCACGCTTGGCGATTTCGCCTGGCCGATGGGGCCTGGGCCGACAGTCCACGGATCAAGATCGGCAGCTATCCCGTGCAAGTGGTGGATGGAGCTGTTCAAGTCCAGATTCCGAGCCCGGCCCCGAAATCGCCCTGAGGCGGATATCGTTCTTCCATTTTTCGGAGCGCGCTGGCTCGACCCTGCTTTGGTTGGATGTGTCCATCCAAAGCAGGGTCGAGCCAGCGCGCTCCAAAATGCTTGACAAGCCCGGACAGCATCACTAGCTTGAGCCCCAGTGAGCGCCCGCTGGGACGGCGCAATAACGCCCCCTGGCCAGCGAATCAAACAGTGTAGGCTTCCCGCAGTAATTGCGACCTTTCAGCCAAGAGAATCGTCATGGCCACTCAAGTCCAACCCTCTCCTCCGGTGGTAGGCACGGGCTACCAGGAAATTCGCATCGTCAGCCACTCGAACCTCTTTTACTGGTGGCCGGTGTGGGCCTTCGGTTTTGCCCTGTGCTTGCTGACGCTGCTCGACCCCAATTACATGGTCCTGGTGCCGAAAGGAACGCACGCCGAACATAACCGGGTGGTGCAAGGCATGGACAACAACAAAGCCGTTGATGTGTACGTCCTGCCCGAAGGCAAATCGATCGATATCGATCCGCAAACAGGGGCGCCCATTCAGCCCCATCTGCACGCCGCGCGGGAAAAGAGCTACGGCGTCCTTTATGCCATTGTGCTCCTCCTGGTAATTGTGATCACCAACGTGCCCTTACGCGGCTTGTGGTCGGTCGTGGTGATCGTGATCATTGTCTTGATGTCCATCATTTTCCAACTGGCCGGCTGGTGGGATGCGATCCTGAACGCCTTGGGCCTGCTCCGCATCCACATCAATGCGGCCGGCTACCTGCTGATTTCCACGGCGCTGTTCATCATTTGGCTGATGACGTTTGTCCTGTTCGATCCCCAGATCTACATGATCTTCACCCCCGGACAGCTGCGGGTGCGCCAGGAAATCGGGGGCGGCGAAGTCGTTTACGATACGGCCGGGATGGTCATCCAGAAGCAGCGGAACGATCTGTTCCGTCACTGGGTTCTTGGACTCGGCTCCGGCGACCTGATCGTCACGACCTCGGGGGCCGCGGCCCATCATTTCGATCTGCCCAATGTGCTCTTCGTCGGCTACAAGGTGCGGCAAATCGAGGACATGCTGCGGGAGAAGCCGGTCGTGCAGGGCTAGGGCAGAGTCGTTGGGAGCAGCTAGATGCCGACGTCGACTTTTACCCGCCGCGAATGGTTGGCCGCCTCATTCACGACCATGATCGCTCTGGAGAGTGCTGCTGGTCAGGAGAAACCCCGGCGGGAAGGGAAGGAACGCCCTCCGATCACTGGCGAAGCTCGGCCCGGACTCGATCGGTTTGATGCGGTCCTGCTGGAGATGCTCCACAAGCACGGGGTCCCCGGCGGCTCACTGTGCCTGGCGAAGGATGGCCGACTTGTCCTGGCCCGAGGCTATGGCTGGGCTAACGTCAAGGCCCGCGAGCCGGTTCGGCCAGAGATGCTCTTCGGCATTGGCAGTGTCTCGAAGGCGGTGACAGCTGTCGCTGTCCTGAAGCTGGTCGAGACAGGTAAGCTGCGTTTGCAGGACCATGCGTTCGACGTGCTGAAGGACTTGCACCCACTGCCCGGCCAAAAGGAAGACCCCCGCGTCCGCACCATCACCATCCGTCAGTTCCTGAACCACACGAGTGGCTACGAGAGCATGCCTCACAAGCCAGAGGCGGCCCAGGCATTCGGGGTGAAGCAGGAAAACCTCACTGCCGATCAGATCATCCGCTACCGCCTGGGGAAGCCGCTGGCATACGCGCCGGGAACGGAGGCGCAGTACTCGAATTATGGCTACCTGGTCCTGGGCCAGATCATCGAGCACGCCAGCGGGGAACCCTACGCCGATTACGTTGACCGGCACGTCCTGCGACCGATGGGGATCCGCCACGCGGCGTGCAACGTGACGTTGGCAACGTACCCCGCCGACTGGGTCCATCGATATAACCGGAATGGGGAAGAGTTACCGCCGCTGAAGCCGTTGCAAGGTGCGGCCGGAGGCGGCTGGCTGACCTCGGCGGTGGAGTTGGCCCGTTTCATGACGGCCGTGGACGGGACGCGGGGATCCGCCTTCCTGCCGCCGAGGCTGATGCGGGAAATGCTCGCCGCACCGCCTCCACCGGTCAAGCCGCGCAAGAACGGCAGCCATTTCGGCCTGGGTTGGGATACGGTTCGATTCACCCCCAAGGGACCCACTTACACGAAGAACGGCGGCCTGCCCGGCTACCGGGCCTATGTCGGCCATACCCCCGAAAACGTGGATTGGGCCGTTCTCCTCAACGGCGGCACCGGAGAAGAGGCCGAGAACGAAGTGGCCGATGCGGCCAACCATCTCCAGCGGGAGATTGAGCGGGTGGAGCGGTGGCCGAAGGGGAATTTGTTTGGACGGTTCTGATTCCCGTCCACGATCTCGCTCTTTCACGGGGGCCTTTTTGTAATCGGCGATGCTTCGCCAAGCATTTCCCTTTGGGTACCGATCATTCAGCTTCCTCCTACCGCGCAACGGTATCCAGAGTCATTCGTAAACGCTGGTTAGCTCCCCGTGCCGCCGTCGCCGGAAGCTTGCCGTGCTGCCTTTACGCGCTCGATGAACGCCTGGTCGGCAGCCTGCGGAAAGCGATCGAAGCCTTCGAACCGGCCCTGTTGCCAGTTGTTGGCGATGGCTTGCTTGACCTCGGGAAACGCCTGGTAGGGACGCGCGGTACGCTGGGCCAGTTCGTCCCAGCGCTGGGCCAGCGCCTGCGCCTCAGGACTCGTCGGGTCGAGGTCGCAGTTGGCCCGGACCTCGGCGAGGAGTGCCGTCCAACCTTCCTCGATAGCCCGGATCTCCTCGGGGCCCACCTGCTTGGCCACTTCCTCGAACTGCTTCATTTGCTCGGGGGTGTACAAATTCTCGAACATGGTCATCTCCACGATCATCTGGATCATCTCCTCAGCAGAGACCTCCTCCGCCGAGCGTAGCCGATTCGCGGCCGCCTCCAGCCGGGCACATAGCCGTTGCTGCAGCGCCATCTGCTCTTTCAGCCGGGCAATGTGCATCTCCAGCACCCGCAGCGGAACAAACTCCGGCCGGTCCAAACAAGTGCGCACCTCCTCCAGCGAGAAACCGAGCTGGCGCAGCGACTTGATCCGCTGCAGCCGGGCCACGTCGTCGGCTGTATAGAGGCGGTGCCCCGACTCGGTGTGCAGCGCCGGTTTCAGCAGACCAATCTCGTCGTAATGGTGCAGCGTACGGACCGTCAAGCCCGTCCGCCTTGCCAGTTCGCCCACCTTCAAGGCTTCCCATCGCATGGTGCGTCCTCCTGCGGATCCCGCCGGGGATCGTGACTACGACGCAATGATACGACCTCACGTAACGTGAGGATCAAGGGCGCTTGCCAAAAATTGTCAAAAATATGCGGTGAGCGCGGCATGGACCGGATCGCCTTTGTCCACGCATCCTTGGCCTTTACCGGTACGGGTTTTGCCCAAGATGATCGTTGAGCACCGTAACAAGGAAGAGAGTATGCCCAGCTTCAGTCATTGCGTGCAATGTGGCCGAAGACTGCGGAATGCCTTCTTTTGCTCCGAGTGTAACCAGGCGCTGTGCAGTAGCGGTTGCATGGATGAGCACCTGGCGGACCATTCACGTGCTCCCGAGACTCTACCGCGGCAGGAACAGAAAGAGCCGTCAAAAGCCAGGGACCGTGAACTTCGGAAATGAAAAGCACCTCAGCCTTTTTCCGCTGTGCCTTCGCTGGATCCACTACTGGTCGGACGTGCCAACAGCTTGTGCAACTCATGCAGATCCAGCGGTTTAACGAGGTGCGCGTTGAATCCTGCCTCTTCAGAACGGCGACGGTCTTCCTCTTGGCCATAGCCGGTCAGCGCGACCAGCAAGGTATCCTTCAGGCCAAGATCGTGCCGCAGCCGGCGGGCAACTTCGAGCCCATCCATGTGGGGCAGACCAATGTCGAGCAGCACAATCTCCGGTACATAGGTCCGCGCAATTTCCAGCGCAGCCGGGCCATCGTTCGCCGTGCGCACGTCTTGGCCGCAGAGCTTGAGTAACAAGGCCAAGCTCTGCGCGGCGTCCTTGTTATCATCCACGACCAGAATGCGATGGGCGGGCGCCGAGCTGTGCTCCACCGGTTTTCTTGTTTCCGGGGTAGCCGGCGGTGTTTGCTGCAAGATGGGCAGATGCACGACAAACTCGCTGCCGTGGCCCCGGCCGGCGCTGGAGGCTTGCACCCGTCCGCCGTGCAAATCGACCAGACTACGGACGAGAGAGAGACCGATGCCCAGTCCCCCTTGAGATGGATCCGGGTTGCGGTCCCCTTGGGCGAAGAGGTCGAAAACCTTCGGCAGCATTTCGCTGGGAATTCCGATGCCCGTGTCGCGCACGGTGATGACCGCTTCGTCCGCTTGCCGCTCCATTGTCAGCCAAATCTGACCCCCTTCATCCGTGTACTTGGCGGCGTTGGTCAGGAGATTGGCCAGGACTTGGACCACACGGGGCGGGTCGGCTTCCAACCACACCGGTTCGGGAGGAATGGCAATCGTTGCCTGGTGTTTGCGGGCATCCACGAGTGGCCGGACCATTTCCATGGCCCGAGCGACCACCGTGGCCAGCTCTACCGGTACCTTTTCCAGTTTGATCTTGCCTTGAGCGATGCGCGAGATGTCGAGCAAGTCGTCCACCATGCGGGACATATGCTGCACTTGTCGATCGATTACCTCGCCGGCCCATTGCAGCTCCGGATCGGCGGAGCCTTTGAGCATCAGAAACTGAACGGCGTTGCGGACGGGCGCAAGCGGGTTGCGCAGCTCGTGAGCCAGCATCGCCAGGAACTCATTCTTATGCCGGTCGGCTTCCCGCAAGGCTTCAGCCTGCACGCGCAAACGCTGCTGCACCTGCCGGTTCTCCTCGATATGGTTTGCTTGGAGTTCGTGGAACTCCTGGTCTCGACCCTGGACGTACTTCACCACACTGGCCGAGATGGCCTCATCGAGGGCGAGACCAATGGCCAGTACCTCCCGGTAACCCAGCGGCCGATCGAGAGTTTCCTCGAGAAACTCGACGAGAACCAGGCGGAGAATTTGGTAGTCACGCACTACCTCAGGCAAGGACCAACCCGTCTGCCAGCGTTGCGCGCCGTGATTGGAGGCGGGCAGGCAATGCGAGCAGGTAGAGGGAGCCTGGGACTCCGCGAGGCTGCGGCCCAAGGTCTGCAGGAAGTCGCGAAGGTCATTCAGCAGCACCGCATGGTGGACGCGGGGGGCCTGGGGCTGCTCCTGGACGGCTCGGTGGCTCCAGCGCTCGAGAATGGTCCCGGCATGAAGCTGGATGAGGTTACCGATTTCCGTATGCGGCTCGGCGCGAATCACTTGGGGATCGACAGACATCGGGGCTTCCTTTACCGCTGCGCGGCAGGCAAATCTCGTTCGGCCACGGGTCGGAGCAGTTTATTATATCTCCCCTCCGAGAGGAGGGCGACGGGGCGAACGATTCGACAGATCCCTGTTTTCCCAGAGTCAGGAGGCGGGGGCCAATCAAATTGAGATGGCCCGTCCGTAGCCTCAGCCGAGGAAAGGGATGGAAAGCTCTTGCGCTGGCATGGCGATTGCTCAACAATCGGTGCGTCGGCTCGAATCATCATTTCAAACCAAGGAGCAGTCTCATGGCAGACACAAAAGAGAAAATCAAGGACACGATCGACAGCGCCGCGGAGAAAGCAAAGAACGCCACCGACAAGACCAGTGACGCGGCCAAAAATGCGGCGAAGAATGTGGGACAGAGCGTCAAAAACGTTGGTGAGAAAATCAAGGACCAGGGCAGGTAACCCCCTGGCCTATTCCGAACCGGGTCCTTGGTGCTGCGCGCCGCGCACCGAGGACCCAGTTCTCTTTACGGCATATCCTCGGCAACAAATTCTTTCTGCTGAGCAGCAGGATATCCACGTCTTGGGAAGGAATCTGCACAATAGCAGACACGAAGTCGGTATAAGGTCCCGGCCACCGCTTCGCGGGCGGTTCAAGCGTTCGTCCGGGAAAATGGCATCAACCGATTGGAGTCAACACGCATGTTACGATGGGCACTCTTGTTTCTCCTCATCGCGCTCGTGGCGGGAATCTTTGGCTTTTGGGGCCTGCAAGGCATGGCGATGTGGATCGCCAAGGTTCTGTTCTTCATCTTCATCATTCTTTTTCTCGTGATGCTCGTCACTGGGCGGCGCGGACCACCGGTCTAATGTGCCAGCTCCGGGTCCCAAGCGTTCGAACCGTTATCGACCGTTCGCGGGATTTCGATTTTACTCCTTGTCATCTGCTACATACAGCAACCCAATACGTGCTCAGTTGCTGTGGTCAGGGTGAGCTCGCAGCCTTGCTCAGCGGCATGCGATTTGCTCAAGCTTAGCAGTGTTCGCACGAGTTCACCAACACACTCAGAAAGGAACGCAACGCTATGCTACCCGAACGTACGGAACGACGTGGAAATGCCCGCTGGGGTTTGATTGCCCTGCTACTCGGGCTCCCGTTGCCGATTGTGGTCCTGGCCTTCTTGTTTATGGGAGGATGCCGATAAAGGGGGTTTAACGAAAACAGGGACAGTCAATCCTGCCTTCCCTCGAAACCGAATGCAGGAACGCGATTCGGCTCTTTGTAGCTTCCCATCGTCAGCGAGTCCGTACGGGCGCTTCGTGCAGCTCGGATGTGGCGCTGAACTGAACCTGGTTTCGGCCTCTCGCCTTGGCCGCGTACACTGCCTCGTCGGCGCTCTTGAGCAGCTCGGCCGAGTTCCGCATCGACGCCCGCCGGATCGCGACACCGATGCTCATGGTTACGCGGACATGGCCATTGGGCACCTCGATAATCTGCTTCTCCACGTTGGCACGCAAACGCTCGGCACAGGCCAGAGCAATCTCCCGGCCCATCCCCGTACCGATGACCACGAACTCCTCGCCCCCTAGCCGACAGGCGACATCGCTCGGCCGGAGTTTGGTGCGCAGCACATCCGCCGTCGCCCGCAACACACGGTCGCCAACGTCGTGGCCATGCTGATCATTGACGCGCTTGAAGTGATCGATATCGCAAAGCAGACAGGCGAGCGGCCGGTCGAAATTGGCTGTCGCGGTCCATTCCTGCTCGAGACGCTCCAGGGCAAACCGGCGATTGTACACCCCCGTTAGCGCATCGGTGAGCGCCGCCTTCTGTAGTTTTCGATTGGCCACGGCCAACTCTTCCATGCAGCGGTGCAGCTGCACCTTGTCACGGCGTGTCTCCTCCTGAAGCTGAACGACCCGGGCACAGGCGCGAAGCCGCGCAGCCAAGAGCCGAGGATGCAACGGCTTCACCATGAAGTCGTCCACACCCGCCTCGAACGCTTCCACCTGCATATCGTCCTCTTCGCTGCCGGTCAGCATGAGGACGTAGAGTTGCCGTCCGATCTTGGTCTGGCGCAAAGACTTGATGAGCGCCTTGCCATCCATCCCCGACAACCGCCAGTCGGTGATAACTAGCTGGGGGTTGACGTCCATGATGAGGCGAAGCGCTTCCTCGCCGCTTGCGGCGGCGTGAACGGTGTGGCCGGACTTGATCAGCTGCCGGGTCAGCATCTGCAATTCCTCGGCGTCCTCATCCACGGCCACGATGCTCAATCGATGCTCTCCCGTGGCGTCGCCGGGCGATTCTTGCGGGTCCGTCGATTGCTCACGGTACGCGCGGGCCCGCTCGGCCAGCTCGCCGAAGGGTGGCACGGCTCGGGTCTCGACCTGAAAAATCCGGCCCCAGTCCTGCCACTCCTCGACCACCCGGTCGCATAAGGCTAACAAATTGGGTGTCTCGATGCCGACCTCTTCCCCCGCAGCCAATAGATCCAGCATCCGATTCGAGCGTTCCGTGCCAGTCGAGAGACAGACGTCGGCCATCCGCCATGCCATGCGCAACAGGCGTGCCAGGGTACGCGCACGCTGCTCTCCTGGAGCGTTCGTTGCTTTGAGGTCGTCATAGTGTTCGACGGCCTGGATATAAACTTCCGGCAGACCCCAGTCCTGCAACATGGCAACGGTGAGCTCATTGTGGTCGGTGGCCAGCCGCGCCCGCTCGTGTCGGCGTAGCTCGTTGGAGCCGCCCTGGCCCGTGCTGGTCAGAATCTCGGTATAGACGTCGGGGTAGATACAGGCGAGGGCAAGGCGGCCCACTTGAGCGAGCAGGCCACACGTGAACGCCTCTTGCGGCGGGATGCCGCCGGCCTGAAGCGCGCCCGCCTGGGCCGCAACGCCCATGGCCAGCGAATGCGACCAGAAGCCGGCATAATCGAAGGCCGAGCAAGGTCCCCGCTCATGCTGCGACACCAGCGAGAAGCTCAGGGCCACATTGCGCACCATGCGAACGCCCAGGTGCATCACTGCCTCCCGGACGGAGGTCACCGGCCGCGCTCGCCCCGAGAGGGCGCTGTTGGTGATCTTGAGCAGTCGCCCACACATCGCGGGGTCGCTCTGGAGGACGCGGGTGATCTCTTGCGCCGTATTCTTCTCAGATTCGGCCAGCCGCAGAATGGCCAGCGCCACCCCCGTAGGGGAAGGGAGCTGGTTGGTGGCCTTCAGTTCATCAAAACGAGTGGTGGCTAGCGGAGGCACAGCGCTGTCCTAATTAAAGACCATCATATTTCTGGCCGCACGGACATAGGTCGTCCGCGGCGCCCGACAGGCATCGGGCGATAAACTCTAGCTCAGAGTCCATGCTCGCGTGGTCGCTTTGCCAGCGTTGTGGCCGGCGCGATGGGGCCCGGTCCCTTCCGAGGGGACGGAAGTTTTCAGGCACGATGCGAACCTTGTATCCTTCCTGCTGTCTAATCCTTACAAAGTTCCAGGGGGCTTCGTGCGCGCACGGTGCCTCCTTTTCACCAACAAGGAGCTGGGCATGCGATGGAGCGAACAATGGCATCAGGAAGGGGGTGGCCGGGAACTGTTGCGCCTTGCCGTGCCGCTGATCCTGAGCAGCAGCTTCATGACCCTGCAAATTACCATTGATCGCGCCTTGCTGAGCCAAGCGAGCAGCGATGCGGTGGCTGCGTCGATGCCCGCAGCGGTGCTCTACTGGACTTTTGTGACGCTCTTGCAAAACACCGCCAACTACGCCACTACGTTCGTGGCCCAGTATACCGGTGCCGGTCGGCCGAACCGTGTCGGCCCTGCGGTGTGGCAAGCCCTCTACTTCAGCGTGGCCGCGGGGACCGCCTTCCTGGTCTTGTGGCCGTTAGCACGGCCACTCATCAGCCTGGGCGGCCACGCCCCGCGTATCCAGGAACTGGAGGTCACGTACTTTCGCTGCCTCTGTTTTGCGGCCCTGCCGGCGTTGGTGGTCGCTTCGGTCAACAGCTTCTTCGCCGGCCGCGGCGACAGCTGGACCGTGTTGCTCATCGATGCGACCGGCATGACCTTGAATGCACTGCTGGCTTATGCGTGGATCTTCGGCCATTGGGGCCTTCCTGCCTGGGGCATTGCCGGTGCGGGATACGCCACCGTAGTTGGATCGGCAACATCGGCAACGTTGGCGTTGTTCCTCTTTTTTCGACCGCAATACCGCAAGACCTTTGCCACGCTCACGGGCTGGCGGCTCGAACCGGGGCTCTTTGGCCGGCTCCTCCGCTTCGGCCTTCCCAACGGGCTACAGTGGATGCTCGACGCGCTGGCTTTCACCGTTTTCCTGTTTCTGGTGGGTCGCTTGGGAGAGGGAGAGCTGGCCGCCACCAACATTGCCTTCACGATCAACATGGTCGCCTTGCTTCCCATGCTGGGTATGGGGCAAGCCGTTTGTGTTCTGGTCGGCCAACGCTTGGGCCAAGACCGGCCGGAGTTGGCGGAACGTACGACGTGGAATGGCTTCCGGCTGGCCTGGCTATACATGGCGGCCGTGGTGTTGCTGTACGTCCTCGTGCCGGGAGCCTTTCTCTACTGCTTCGAAAGCAGCGATGCGCAATGGCCTGTCGTGGCCGGCTTCGTGCCGATCCTGCTCCGATTTGTCGCTGTCTATTCTCTCTTCGATAGCATGTCCCTGGTTTTCTCGTTCGCCCTGCGCGGCGCCGGCGACACCCGCTTCGTGACGATCGTGGCCCTGGGGCTGGCTTGGCCGCTCATGGTCTTTCCGACCTGGGCAGCCTGGCATTACCATTGGGGACTCTACTGGGCGTGGACTTTTGCCAGCGCTTACATTATTTCCCTGGCCCTAACCTTTCTGTTCCGCTTCCGGACGGGGAAGTGGAAATCGATGCGCGTCATTGAACAAGCTCCGCCGCCGGAGGAGATTGCAGCCTAAGATTCATTGGAACCGGGAAGCACGTCCTTTCGGTTTCTGTGGGTCGAAGCTCCGAGCGCAGCGGAACCGACTCCGCGCGGGGAGCCCTAGACGGGAAAACGAGAAGTGGCAGGAATGGGTTTTGCACATGCAGACAAGCAACTCGCCGAAAAAATTCATGATCCCGTATGTTGAATTTCCCTGTCCGAATTGCGAACATCGGCTGCGTGTCAAATACGAATACCTCGGCGGAAAGCTCCGGTGCAAATACTGCGCATGAGTTCGTAAGCCCGTCGGCAGACGAGGACATTCCTTGGGCTTCCACCGGCCCGGAAGAGACGGAGGATGGACAGGCAGCCCAACGAAGGATTACCGTGTTAGAAACAGAGCTGAGCTCGCTTCGCGAGGAGCTCGCCTCGCGCACGGCCGAGCATACTGCGGTCGCAGAAAAGTTCCAGCAAGCACAGCAAGAGCTGCGTCATCTGCAAGACCAAATTCATCAAGCCTGGGCGGATCAGCGCAACGCTGCCAACTCCAAGCAGGAACTATGGGCGGCTCAGTCGGAACTCCAGTCAGTTCGGGAAGAACTGGCAGCGCGGATGACGGAGTTTACCGCCACCGCCGAGAAATTCCAGCACACGCAGGAAGAACTGCGCCACTTACAAGAACAAGTTCATCAAGCATGGGCCGATCAACGCAATGCCGCCGAGATAAACCAGAAGCTCTTGGCGGAACTCGAGCAAGTGCGAGCCCAGGCTCTGAGCCGGCAAGATTCCTCTGCCGACCCGGAGCGCCTTCTGCCCGAACATCCCATGGCAGGGGCAGCGGTGGATCCGAGCCAGCCGCAACGTTCATCGACCGTTCCGTCAAGTGGAGCCTTTCCCACGCGCACCCGCCTGCTGGAGCAGGCACAAAATATCCGGGCCCAACTCGAAGCGAGTTCCTCGATCAAGGAACAAATCGATCGGCTGAGCGCCGAGCTGGCAGCAGCCCAAGCGGACAAAGAGCGATTGAGCGAGCAATGGCACACGGCCGAGGCCGAAGCGACCCAACTGCGCCAGCAAATTGCCGCACTGGAACAATCCCTGGCTCAGTTGACTGCCGCTCATACGGATACGTCACAGGCCCTGCAACAAGGGCAGGCGCAGTGGGAGACCGAGCGCCAGGCATTGCAGCGCGAATGGGAGGAAAGACTTCAATCCCACCTTCGCGAAGCGGAGCAACGCTTGGAGGAGGCGAAGGCTCGAATCGAATCGGAACGCAGCCAGTGGCAAGAGCAACACGAGGCAGTAAGACAGAATCACGAGCAGGAGTCTGCCGTGCTTCAAGGTCAGCTCGAGCAGTTGCGGCAAGAGCATGGCACTCTGCGCGCGGAACACGATGCGTCTCTCGATCAGATCAAAACTCTGGGCGATGAGCACAACCGAATCACGGCAGAGCGGGACGAGATCGATACCCGCCACAAGGACGCGGTGGAGGGCTTTCGGGCTGACATGGCCCGGCTGACGCAGGCCTGGCAAGAATCGCGGCAACAAGAGGCAGTCACGGCCGAACAAAATCGGGCGTTGACCGAACAGCTCGAGAAGCTGCGCAGTGAGCTCGATCAGCAGCGCATCTGCGAGACCGAGCACCAAGAACGCCTCGCCGCAATCCAGCAAGCTGCGGAGGCGGCTCGTGCCGAGGCCGCGGAAGAAAAGGCCCGTACGGAGACCGAGCGCCAGAGGTGGCAGCAGCTCGATGATGCCCAGCGCCAGGCCGAGGAAAACAACCACGCGTTACAGAGCGAAGTGGAGCGGCTGCGTGAAGAGGTGACCGCGCTGCAAGAGGCGCTGGCCATCGTGGGCGTTGTCATGACTTAGAACCATGCACCCAAAGGTATCGGGAACTCTACAATCCAAGTTCCAGATACCTTTGGGTACGTGGTTCTTAACCGAACGGATTTCGAAGCTGCCCAGCATAGGCGGCCTGAAAGCGGCGGAGATCGATCGCTTACCCCAGTTCTTCGCGGCGGCCCGAGCTCTCGCCGAATCCGATGCTGTGACGTCCTCGATACTGCAGGTACAGGCCTTCCATCGTCGTCAGCTCGATCCCTTTTTTCGACGGATTATACGGGGTGTAGTTTACGAGCCGGATCAACCACCGGCCGGCGGCATCGACATCAAGAATGTTGATGCAGCCTGGATCTTGCTCGAAGGCGCCGAAGCTGTGGAGATCGATCCCCAAAGCGTGGGTCAGAATGGCTCGGTTCACCCCGCCATGAGCCACCAAGAGCAAGTGTTGCCACCCGGGATCGGCGAGCAGCTGCCGTAAGGTGCCCAGCACACGGTCCACCAAGGAGCCAATCGTTTCCCCCGCCAGAAAGCAGGTTTCACGGTCGATTCCCGTGGAGAAGGCTCGCAGGAAGCTCTCCTCGACGGCATCGGCAGGGATGTCGGCCAATCGTCCTGGTTCGATCTCGCGCAATTCGGGACAGGATTCTACATGCAGTGCCCGGCCGGCGATGATCAGGCTGGCGGTCTGGGTGCTGCGAAGGAGATTGCTCGCCACGGCGCGATCGAGTGGAATGTCGGCGAGCGCACGGCCCGCGGCCTCGGCCTGAAGCTGCCCTTGCGGATTCAGCGGCACCGTCGCCGGCCGAAAAGGCTTGCCATGTTCATCGAAGTAGCTGACGTCGCCGTGACGCAGCAAGTAAATTCGCCGCCGCTTCGTGTACTGCCAGTTTTCTGTTGCATCCATCGGCATTTCCTGCACTATGGAGTCAGGCGATCGTGGCACTCCATTCCGAATCTGTAGCCGTCCGAGTTCTCTCGATGAACACCATAAACGATTTTCGGCAGCGCTTGGAGACATTTCTTGCTGAAAACGTACAAGCCCCTGTACACATTCACGCCGCCAGACAACTCACCGGCGGCGCCAGTCGCGAGACTTGGGCCATTGATGTGGAGATCGAAAACGGCCCGGAAGCAGGCCAGCAGGCACTGGTCCTGCGAAGAGACATGGGAGGGACCATTCATGATGAAGCCCTCTCGCGGGAGCAGGAATTTCGCTTGATCGCAGCCGCTCACCAGGCAGGCGTGCTGGTTCCCCGGCCGCGCTGGGTCTGTGGCGATCCAGCGGTGCTGGGCAGCCCCTTTTTTCTCATGGATCGGTTGGAGGGGGAATCCGTCGGCCGGCGGATTGTGCGGGAAGCGGCGCTCACGGAGGCTCGCCGTCAACTTCCCCGCCAAATGGGTGAACAGCTGGCGCGGATTCACCGCATCGATCCGGCCCGGCAATCCCTCGACTTCCTGTCGGCGAGCGACCCGGGATGTTCACCAGCCGAGACGGCACTCCATCGTGCGACCCATCAGCTCGAGCGCTTCGGGGAACCGCATCCGGCCCTGGAATTATCGCTCCGCTGGCTCAGGGCATATGCTCCGCCCTGTGCCAAGGTGGTGTTGGTCCACGGCGATTTTCGCGTCGGTAACTTGATGGTCGGCGCCGATGGATTGCGCGGCGTGTTTGATTGGGAATTCGCTCATCTGGGCGATCCGGCGGAGGACCTGGCATGGCCCTGTGTCCGCTCGTGGCGATTCGGTCAGGATGCGCTTCGTCTGGGCGGCGTCGGTCGGGCAGAAGAGTTTTTCGAAGCGTACGAACAGGCCGGCGGTCCGGCGATCGATCACGAGGCGGTCCAGTACTGGGAGATTCTCGGCAACTTCCGCTGGGCAGTCGGCTGCATTTCCCAGGCATATCGCCATCTGTCGGGCCAGGCACCGAGCATTGAGTTAGCCAGCTTGGGAAGGAGGACCGCGGAGATGGAGCTGGAGTTGTTGGATCTGATCGGACAAGTACTTGGCCCATAGTTCCTGGTTTCTGCGTGGCTCGCCTTCAAAGAATGTCACATGCCGTTGCCCTTTGATGCAACCCTGAAGGAACTCGTGCAGCACTTCCTGCACGATTACGAAGTTCAAATGGGCCTGAGCGATTTAGGCCCCTTGACACCACTCAACGTCGACTTATCCACCATCACCGCCGCCACCGACATCGCTTTGGGGCATGGCAACCCGCCGGACCGCATTGTGGATATCAATTTTCAGAGCGGTCCGGACGAAGACCTCCAGGCGCGGGTGTTGCTCTATCATGCCCTGTTACATTTCCGCTATCGGGTCCCCATCCATAGCCTGGTCGTATTGCTTCGTCCGGTCGCCGACCAGCGGCAGCTCACTGGCAAAGTTCGCTACATCGGCCGCCGGCGCAAGGGTAAAATGGACTTTACCTACGAAGTTATCCGGCTATGGCAGCAGCCGGTGCGACGTTTTCTGACCGGTGGATTGGGGACTTTGCCTTTAGCGCCGCTCTGCCGGCTGCCGGCAGCACCTTCATTGGAGGCGGCACTGACTCCCGTAATTCACCGGGTAGCGGAGCGGCTCGAACGGGAAGCTACGCCCGAAGAGCGGGCCACATTGTTGGCCGCTACCTATGTCCTGGCCGGCCTACGGGTGACACCGGAGATAGCCGAGCGCTTGTTTCAAGGAGTGCGTACCATGAAAGAATCTTCCACATACCAGGCTATTCTTGCTGAGGGACGCACCGAGGGACGCACCGAGGGACGCACCGAGGGACGCATTGAGGGACGCATCGAAGCCTTGCAAAAGACGCTACTGCGGCTGGGGCGGCAGCAAGTCCACAACCCGCCCAGCGAGGCCGTGCAAGCTGCAATCCAGGCCATCCGGGATGAAGGTCGGCTGGAACGGATGACGGACCGCTTGCTCACCGTCTCCAGCTGGCAAGAGCTGCTCGAGACTCCGTAAGGCGCCGAATCAACAGCTAACTGCGCATGAACAGGGTGGTAAGCCGGATTAGCCGTGTGCGGCGCCCAAGGCAGTCCCGGCCTTCTCGATCCGTCCGCGCAGATAATCGAGCGCCTTGTTCAGGGTCCGATCCTCGAACGGCTTTTTCTCGCTGCGCTTCTCTTTGTCCGTTTTCGGCTTGGATGGAACGGCCTTGCCGGGAACGATGTCCCGATCGCGGCGGTAATACAGGTAGTCGATCCGCTCGTCTTCCTTCAGCACGACCTCGTAACCGGGATCGGGCCGCACGCCCCATTCATCGGATTCTTTGCTGTCCGGAAAACGGTGAATGTTTTTGCCGCTCGGTCGCCAATAGCTGGCCGTGGTCAGCTTCAGGGCGCTCTTTCGCCCTTCCATCTCGATGATATTCTGGACGCTTCCCTTGCCGTAGCTGCGCTCGCCGACGATCACCGCGCGTTTGTGGTCCTGAAGGGCCGCGGCCACAATCTCGCTCGCGCTGGCACTGAGTCGATTGATGAGCACCACAACGGGAAGATCCGCAGGCACGATCGCTCCGCCGGCCTTGGCATCGTAAACTTCCTCTTGCTGATTGCGCCCCTTGGTGCTGACAATGCGTCCTTCATTCAAGAACATCCGGCTAATATCTACCGCAGCCCGTAACAAGCCGCCGGGGTTTGTGCGCAGGTCAAGGACCAGACCGCGGAGTCCTTCTTTCTCCAGGTTGCCAAGGATGGTGCGAAGCTCCGCCGCCGTCGTTTCGCTGAACGAAATCAGGCGGACATAACCAATCTGGTTCGGCTTATCGATGTAGTATTCCCATTCCTTGGGACTGCTGGGCTTACGGAGGTCACCCAGCACGCTTTGAACTTCGATCAGGGCGCGGGTAATTTCTAGCTCGACAGGCTCCTTGCTCCCTTCGTGCAGGACCGTCAAGACAACCTTGGTCCCCGGGTCGCCAGTGATTAGATCAACCGCTTCGGACACGCGCATATTTTCGGTCGATCGGCCATCGATCTTGAGAATGACGTCGCCGGCCAAGACACCGGCTTCGTAGGCCGGCGTGTCCACCATGGGACTGATCACCGTCAATTGCCCCGCGTTGAGCCGATCGAGGGAAATCTGGATCCCCACGCCACCGAACTTGCCTTTGCTGTTCAGCGTAAACCGTTTGTATTCCTTTTCATTGATGAAGCCGGAGTGCGGATCGAGGTGCTCGAGCCCGCCGTTAACCATGTCCTCGACGAGCTTGCGCTTCGCCTGAATATCGAGGGGCCGCACGTATTTATGGTCGACTTCATCGAGGACATCGACCACGAGCCGGACGAGCTCATAATCCTGATCCTTTTCACGGGGCGGCGCGCTGTGGGAAACGGCATAACCCAACAGGGCGACGGAAGCGATGCCCAGCAACCAAGCTAGGTTCCAGCGTGGCATATTGAGAAAACCCTCCTGCGCTGGGGCGTCGAGATAACCACCGGAAATTCTATCTCATGCCCCGGATTTCTTGCAGACGTGGAATTATACCGGTTGACCATGCAGCACGCGAGCCGGTTTCGTTGGCGTTTCCGGCAGACCGCTTGATTGCTCTTGACGGATCTGACGAACCCCGTTAGATTTCCATCTAGATAACGGTGCGCTTCAACCTAGGGAGCCCGAGACCTGTGGGGTCGCGGGCGTTTTTTGTGGTTCGCCTGAAAGATCGGTAAGCAGTCTGGCAGCTCCATTCTCTGAGCACGGATCTGTCGTGCCTGGTTGTCCGGCTGTCTTCCGAGGTAGGTGTTTGCAATGGCCTGTACGTGTGTCGTCGGCCTGCAATGGGGCGACGAGGCCAAAGGTAAAATCGTCGATCTGCTGACCCCCCAGCACGACATCGTCGTTCGCTACAACGGTGGTGCCAACGCCGGCCATACCGTCGTTACCAATGGCCAAACGTATAAACTGTCATTATTGCCCACCGGCGTGCTACGGCCCGAGCTGCAATCGGTTATTGCCAACGGGGTCGTCGTCTTTCCCCCACGCTTCCTCGAAGAAGTCGACAATCTGCGAGCTGCGGGGATCTCCGTCGGCGCGAACCTCCACGTCAGTGACCATGCTCATGTCATCTTCCCCTATCACCTGGAAGAGGAACGCCTGAGCGAAGCGGGGTCCGGCCAAGCCATCGGCACGACCGGCCGCGGCATTGGACCGTGTTACCAAGATAAAGTGGGGCGGATCTGTGGCGTGCGTCTGGGTGAGCTGCTCCATCCCCAGCATCTGCGCGAGCGCTTGCGGCTAATTGTCGCCCGCAAGAATCGAATCCTCCGCGCCCTGTCCGCCGAGGCTCAAACTTTTGACGCAGAGCCGCTCTGCGATCAGTACCTGGAATATGCCGAACGAATGCGCCCGTTCATCACGGACACGACACGCCTCCTCCACCAAGCGTTGCTAGCTGGTAAAGGGATCTTGTTCGAGGCGGCTCAGGGCAGCTTGCTGGACGTGGACCACGGCACCTATCCGTACGTGACGAGCTCCAACAGTTCGCCCGCCGGCGTCTGGAGTGGTTCCGCCGTGCCGGCACGGCGACTGGAGCGCATCGTCGGCGTGATCAAGGCGTACACCACCCGTGTGGGACGCGGTCCCTTTCCGACGGAGCTGAACGATGGCATCGGCGAACGCATCCGCCGCACAGGCCGGGAATATGGTACCGTGACCGGACGGCCGCGGCGATGTGGCTGGTTCGATACGGTCGCCGCCCGGTATTCCGCCACACTGGCCGGGGCGGATGAGTTGGCGCTGATGCTTCTGGACGTCCTCAGTGAAGTGGACGAGATCTCCATTTGCACGGCCTATGAGATCGAAGGACAGCGTCTGGACTATTTCCCGAGCGATGCGTTTGTGTTGCAAGAATGCCGGCCCATCTACGAGACGCTGCCGGGCTGGCGCACCGAGATTTCCAAAGCACGCCGCTTGGCCGATCTCCCGGCGGCGGCGCGGCGGTATGTCGAGCGCTTGAGCCAATTGCTCGGACTTCCGATTTCGATCATTTCGGTCGGACCGGATCGGGAACAGACAATCATTTGTTGAGAAGAAATTGAAAATTCGAAATTATCAATCGAACATTGACGATCGTTGCCGCGATGCAATGGAAGCATCGCTACCATTCGTCGGCCAATTTTCAATTTTCAATGCTTCTCACTCTCCCAGGTGCAGCGGAGGGGCATCCGTTGCCTGAGACAGCCCCATTTAGCCCGGACACCCTCCAACGACTCGCCGCCGCGGGCCTGGATCCGGCCAAGCTGCCGCGTCATGTGGCAATCATCATGGACGGCAATGGCCGCTGGGCTCAGCAGCGCGGTCTGCCGCGCATCGAAGGGCACCGCCGGGGCGTCACCAGTGTCCGATCCACCATCGAGGAATGTTGCCGTCTCGGCATAGGACAATTGACCCTCTATTGCTTGAGTGTCGAGAATTGGAAACGACCGCAGGAAGAGTTGGACTTCTTGATGGCGCTCTTGCGTTATTATTTGATCGAAGAACGCGCGGAGATCATGGAGCAGAACATCCGCTTCACGACCATTGGCCGGCAGAGCGAACTGCCGGCGCCGGTCCGCCGCGAAATCGACGAGAATGTCCGGCTCAGCCGGGCCAATAGCGGGATGGTTCTCTGCCTGGCGATCAACTACGGTGGGCGGGCCGAACTGGTCGATGCGGTGCGTGCGATCGCAGAGCAGGTTCGACAGGGCACGCTCACTCCCAGCGACATCGATGAACTGACGGTGAGCGATGCTTTGTATACGGGCGGAATGCCGGACCCGGATCTTCTCATCCGCACGGCGGGCGAGCTGCGCGTTAGCAACTTCCTCCTGTGGCAAATCTCTTATGCGGAATTGTGGGTTACGGACACGTGCTGGCCGGAGTTCGACCGCGCCAGTTTGCACGCTGCCCTGCGCGACTATGCCAGCCGCGAGCGGCGGTTCGGCGGCCTGAAGGATTGATCCCATGCTGGCGACACGACTGTGGATGGGGGCGATCTTGATCGGCCTCACGGTCGGAGGAGTGGGGCTGGATCAATGGTTGGCGCCCTGGTATCCCTTCCTGTTCGTACTCGTGCTCTTGCTAACCCTGATGAGCTGCCATGAATTGCTCCAGCTGTTGGGGACCACGCACCGCCCATCCGCTGGGTTGTGCTTTGCTGCGGTGGCGGGTCTGGTGATCGCCAATTGGCTGCCCACGGTGGGTGCGGAATTATTCCCTGGCCTGATCGGGAATCAAGATCCGTGGCTCTGGGTCGGCGGCGCTTTCGCGGTGGTCGTCCTGGCTGCGTTTGTGGTGGAAATGGCCGCGTTTCAGGTGCCGGGAGAATCGGTGGTGCGCATTTCGCTGATCGTCTGGATAGCGGCTTACCTGGGGCTCTTGCCTAGTTTTTTCGTGCAGCTCCGCTGGTTGCCGGATTGGGAAATGAGCTCCCACAATCACCGAGCGACCGCCGCGCTGATGATGGCCATCTTTGTGCCCAAGTGCGGCGACATCGGTGCCTATTTCACCGGGCGGTTACTGGGCCGTCATCGCATGGCACCGACTCTCAGCCCCAAGAAGACCTGGGAAGGGGCCGCCGGCGGCGTGACGGCGTCGGTGCTGGCTGCTGTCGGGCTGGACCGTCTCGGCCCCGTCGTTCGAGGCGGCTGGCCCTCGGCTGCTCTCCTGGGTGCAGCGCTGGGGATCACGGGCATGGTGGGCGATCTGGCCGAATCGCTGATCAAGCGCGACTGCCGGCAGAAGGATGCATCGCAGGCTGTCCCCGGCTTTGGCGGCGTCCTGGACGTGGTCGATTCGATCGTGTTTGCGGCTCCGGTGGCGTATTGGTGGATCAAGTAGGACGGTGTTGGCACGATGAGCAGCGAGGCCACTCTAACCTTGACCCTGGACAACCGCGATGAGGCGGTCCTTTTGTTCGGTAATCGCGATCAGAATCTGCGGCTGATCCGGGACGCCCTCGAGGTGCGCTTGATCGCGCGGGGCAACACGATTCAGGTGGAAGGCGCGGATTATCGCGTGGCCGAGGCCGATCGTGTCTTCCAACAATTGCGCCAAATGCTGCGCCAGCAAGGCAAGATTACTCCGGAAGACGTGCGCACCGTTCTGGAAGTCGTCCACCAGGGAAGCGATGATCTGGGTCAAAAGCCGCTCACCTTCGTCGAGGGCAGCCGCCACGTCCGCCCGCGCACCGATGGACAGGCACGCTATGTCCGTGCCATGCGCGATAGCGACCTGACGTTGTGCATCGGCCCGGGTGGTACTGGGAAGACCTATTTGGGAGTGGCTATGGCCGTCAGCCTACTCCGCCAGGGCCAAGTCAAGCGGATTGTCCTGGTCCGCCCGGCCGTGGAAGCC
This sequence comes from Gemmataceae bacterium, assembly GCA_035295665.1. Taxonomy (GTDB): domain Bacteria; phylum Planctomycetota; class Planctomycetia; order Gemmatales; family Gemmataceae; genus DATGIQ01. The sequence goes on from DATGIQ010000040.1 coordinate 26,926, forward strand.
GGCGAACGCCTCGGCTTTTTGCCGGGCGATTTGGTGGCCAAGGTCAATCCGTATCTGCGTCCGCTCTTCGATGCCCTGAACGATATGATGGAGCCGGATCAGGTCAAGCGCTACATGGACAACGATATCATCGAGATTGTGCCCCTGGCGTATATGCGGGGCCGCACGCTTAACCAAGCCGTCATCATCCTCGACGAGGGTCAGAATACGACCATCGCCCAGATGAAGATGTTTCTGACGCGCATGGGTACCGGATCCAAGATCATTGTCACCGGGGATATTACGCAGGTGGATTTGCCCAAGCAGACACGCAGCGGACTCACCGACGCAGTCCAGCGTCTGCGCGACATCGACCGGATCGCCATTATCTATCTAGATGAGAGCGACATTGTTCGACACCCCTTGGTTCAACAAGTCGTTCGGGCCTACGAGGATGAAAGGCCCCGCAAGAAAAAGGAGTAGGTAACAGCCCGTATGTTCCATTCCAACAAAAAATCTTCCCGCCTCGGTCAATGGGATGGCCGACGGCGGTCCTCACGCAACGAAGAACCCTTGCTGCTCCGGTTGTGGCAACTGCCCGTTTTGCTGCGCCTGGCAACCGTTCTGGCCACGATGTTGCTCGTCACCTTCTTGGCGTATCGCGCAGGGCCGCCCATGCCGTACCGGGTCGGAGAAGTCTACGCAACGGATCTGCGTGTCCGGGCGACCTTCGAAATCATCAATCAACCGAAGACCGACCTCGCACGCGCGGAGGCCATCCTCCAGCAACTGCCCCCGGATCAGATTGTCAATCCCGCGGCACGGGAACGCGCGCTCTTGGCGGTCCCCCCCGTCGTCGATACCTTCCAGGCAGGGGCGGCCCTGGTGCGCCACGGACAGCCCATCACGGAAGCCCAGCTGAACCTGTTGAAGCAAGAGCACCGGGCCTACTTGCGCAGCCTGACGCCCGCCGACCGCGCCCGCCGCGGCCTGGCTGTGCTGCTCATCATGAGCCAGTTGACGCTGGTGGTGCTCCTCTACGCGGTGCGGTTTCAACCGGCCCTGGCCCAAAGCCTCACCAAGGTCGCTGGCGTCTGCGCCGGGGTTGTCCTGACCTTGGGCCTTGGCCTGCTGCTGAGCGGTCCCCCCTGGTATGCTGTACTCGTGCCGTTGACGGTGACGGCGATGGTCTTGACTATCGCTTACAATCCGCAGTTCGCCCTGCTCATGTCGTTCTGCCTCTCCTTGGCCACGACCGTTGCGCTGGGCAGCAACCTCGAGCGTCTCTTGATCCAGATGGGCGGACTGGCAACGGCCGTTTTGCTCTTGCGCAACGTCAGTACGCGGACCCGGCTGGT
>DATGIQ010000041.1:0-53897 GCA_035295665.1 Gemmataceae bacterium
TGTTGTTGCTCACCAGTGTGCCGTCCATGGTCAGGTTGGCGCTATCCTGCCCGATGGAGTCCAGCCAGATCCCCCCTCCCTGGTTGAACGCGAGATTGCCCGTAATGACTGTGCCGGCCGTGATGAGGATCTTACCCGTGCCATTGGAGAACACGCCGCCGCCGGCATCATTGGCGCTATTATTGCTGATCGTGCTGCTGTTCAGGCTCAGAGTCCACGAGGCATCGGCAAAGTCCCACATGGCAATCCCGCCACCGTCATCATTGGCGAAATTGCCCGTGACGACCATGCTGCTGAGGGTCAAATTGACATTGCCTTGATCCTCGATACCGCCGCCGCCACCGAGGTTAAATTCTGCAACCGGCGTCATCCCGCCGGTGATGGTGAAGCCCTGCGCGGCTTGCGGACCACCGAAGATCACGGTGAAGTTTGCCGGGATCGAAGCATCGGCGGGATTGATATCGAAGACCCGATCCAGATGGTTGCCATCGACAGTGACCGCTTGGCCACTTGTGTTGACGATCGTCAACGAGCTTCCTGGAGGGCTGGCCGAGTTGGGAATGATATCGAAGTCGCCGGTGGCATTCTTATCTTCGCCGGATCCGTTCAGGGTGATCTTGTAGGTTCCGGGGATGGTCAAGTTAATCGTGTTGTTGCCCGGAGTTGCATTGGCAGCCTGGATGGCGGAGCGGAGGGTAACGGTGCCGGAAGGGGGATTCAGGATGTCGGCCAAACTGTTGACGTTGAAGACGGCCGGCGCGAGGCGATCCTCCAAGAGTTCCAGATCGCAATATCTGGAACACAACCGTGCCCTGATGGCACCATGTTGCCCCTGCTTGGATTCACGAGGGAACAGATGGCGCAAGATGCGGAAAAGAGCGCGACTCATGGTGTGGTGGGACTCCAGCAAGCGTCCGCCAGGGGGGAAGAGTTCGGGCGCTCTTGTCTTGGGGCGATAAACAAGCGGTCATCAACGGCGGAATCGATCAGGGGGTGGGCCGCCGAATGCAACTCATTAGACGCTCAGGCCCTGTGGCTGTCAACGATTTTCCGCGTGATTTGGTCATCAGAAGAATGAAGATGTGAACATACATCCAGAAGACAGACCGACGCGCGGAGGGCGAAAGTGCCAAACGGCAAATGGCAAAATGGCAAAAGTGAGGAGAACATGGCTTGACTGCGTCTGGGAAATTGGCTATCTCGCCCCAAGTTGGCGCCGCTTCTCTGCGGTCGACCCAAAGGGAATCGCGCGGTCAGCGGAAAATGAGATGGATGGCATGGACGGCCCGTATCTCGGAAAGCTTCGTGTTTGGGAAGGATGGGTTCCGACGGCGGTACAAGAGCTACCGCTGCCGGCCCAGGGAAGCGGGCTGCCCGGTCCTCAGCAATGGGTGCACTATGCCGACCAGCTCTACGCCCGGGAGGCGTTGAATCCCGCCGCAGCGCCGCCGCCAACAGACGAGGGCGCGGAACCCTATACTCTGCAATGGTTCCTGCATCTCGAAAATCAACGCCACGGTCGCCAAGGTCGATGGATTCCTCGTCTCCTGGAGTTTGCCAAGCATCCCGGTGAAACTTTGCTCGGCCTGGGGAATGGCCTGGGAACCGATTGGCTCCAGTATGCCCGCCATGGCGCGGCAGTCATCGCTTGTAGTCCGGCAGCCGAGCAGCTCGCCCTGATCCGCCGTAATTTCGAGCTTCGGGGTCTGACCGGACGGTTTCTACACGCCCGGCTCGATTCGTTGCCTCTGGAAAATGCCACCATCGATGTCGTTTGTCTGAGTAGCTTGCTCCACGAAGCGGGCGATCCGCATGCGGTGGTGGACGAGATTTACCGCGTGCTCAAGCCGGGCGGCAAGGTCTTGGCCGTCACGCCCGCACGCTACGATGTGGACTACTGGAACAGCTGGTGTTTCCCCTGGCGGCACTGGCTCGCTTCGCCGACCGCTGGTCGGCCTGTCCAACTCATGCGGTTCAGTCGTCGTGAGTTGCGCCGACTCTTTGGACGGTTCATCGAGCATCGCATTCACAAACGCCATCTCCGCCGCGCCGAAACCCCGCACTTCTGCCGCTTTGTCCCACTCTCCGTTCTGGAACGCCTCATGGGCCATGTCCTTGTGCTGAAGGCATTCAAGCCGTTGAGTTCGGCCATTGGCACTCCGTTGGCTGCCTAATCCACGATCCGGCTGAAGCTATCCGTTTTTGCTTCGCGGCGGTTCGCAGAATCGCAACGAAAAAAGGCAGAAGGAAGAAGCCCCAAGGGAGGCGACCCCCTTCTGCCTGCTGTGGCGCGCAAAAAATCGAGGTAGTGGCTCCCAGCGCGAGGCGACGACTCACCGCGAGTGTCGCTCAGCCACTACCTCGAATGCGTGTGTGGAAAGACTCCACATCCCAAACGGTAGCCGATGCCCCGTCGCGCCGCAAGTTGCTTCGTCCAAAGCGAGGCCGAATTTCCCGTTTCGCACACCGGGCGTAGCGAGTAGCTGGACTGGAGGGAAGCTGCCGATTGTGACGTCGGCTGGGGTGAGATCGCTGAGCGTCGGCCCAAAGAGGTTCAGGCAAAGAACGCAGAGCCAGGAAGCGAGGGGTTCGAAAGGGCAGAACGCCCTTCCGACAGGAAACGGTCTCCTCGAGGAAGGATGATCCTTCCGTACGGGGAGAAGTAGTTCAGAACCACGAACTCAAAGGTGTCTGGAACTTTGATGGAAGAGTTCCAGACACCTTTGGGTTCATGCTCCTTATTGATCACGGAAAACTCCGTGGCACTCATTGCACGTGCTATTCAGATCGGCCACCGCTTTTCGGGCGTCCGCCGGCTTCTTCGCCTTGGTAGATTCCGCCAATGCCAGCGCCTTTTTCTTCATGCTGTCCGACCAGTCCAGCCAATCCTTCTTTTTTTTCTTCGGTTCATCTTTCTCCGGCGGCTTGGCATGCGCAACCTCGGCGATGGCCGCAACTCGGTACGCCATCTCGGTGAGATCGGCCGCTTCCTTGTCCATCTGTGTTGGGGGGAGGGGCTTTTTGCCCATGTTTTGAATCTTCGCTTCGATACCGTCGGGGGAGATGGCGCCCGGTTTCTTGCCGACGCCGAATACCTTCGCTTTCCCTTGCGGATCCCGTTTGGACATCAGGTGCATGACATCTTCCACATCATGGCCCTTGGCCACTTCTTGGGCCAGCTTTTTCGCCTGATCTGAATCGTTCTTCTCCAGGGCATCGGCAATCTTTTGGACCACGGAGCGCAAATCTGCCTTGTCATCCGCCGCCGCGCCGATGCCAGCAGCCATGAACCCGATCGCCAGGCTCAGGACGGCGGTCCCCGTTAACAGCACACCTGCCTCTTTCTTCATGGGGTACTCCTTTGAAGATTGACACATACCTTCCCAGCACTCCGTTAACCATATTTATTGTCGATCAAGATCCAAGAGGCATCGAAGCGCTTCCAAGATTTAACAGGGAGGCGCCGCGGACGTTAGCACCGCCATACGGCCAGCAGGTCTCGTGGCTGCCGCTACCAAGCCCGGGCCGTTCTCGTTTGGTGCCGATGCTCGTTGCAACACCCTGGGTACAAGGTGCTTGGGAAATGCCCGGATCGGGGCGTGGGCAGCGAACGAAGTCGCCCCTGCGAAAGCGCGGACGCGGCACAGCTTGTGCATTCTCCCTCGGCAGCGAACATGGGCATGGGATCAAACGGCTCTCGGATCGTTCTTTTAGCCGGGTTCCAGTACTCCCCAACTGGAACCCGGCTCGCCCTAGCCACACGGTTCGCCACAGCCGAAGGGAGCGTTCCACCGGTGGGTTCATGGCTCTGCAAATTATGGCGGGAGGAGAGCGGTTCGCTGCTGGCCACTGAATGGGCATTCGTGGCCACGATCCTGATGCTGGCCGTTCTGTGCACCGCTGCAACCACGCGCTGTCGAATGCACCATTGCGTAGAGATGGGGGATTCCGAATCTATCAGCGCGCTGGTTTCCGGAAGCAACACGACCGTAGAGTGAAGCCGGCCACGGTGAGCAAGGCCAGGATGCTTACCTCCTTGCCCCAGCGATAGCTGGCTGGCGCAAAGGTAAAGACCACATCGTGGTTGCCGGCCGAAATCGGGACTGCGCGAAACAGGTAGTTGGCACGGTGAATCGGCACCGGTTGGCCATCCACCAGGCAGCTCCAGCCTGGAAACCACACCTCCGTCAAAACCAGGTAACCAGGTTCCGTGCTCCGCACTTCCACTGCGATGCGGTTGGGCAAGTACTCACGGATCGTTGCCGCATCGCAACCGTTTTGCGGCGAATCAGAAACCCACGTGGACTTGCGATCCGCCGTGGAACTAGCATCTTCCAGCAAGACCTCACGATGAAAGTTCGTCGACTTCATTTGAGCCAGGACGTGTGCTCGGCCGGCCAGCGGCACACCTTGGTGCACGACGAAAGCCCGCGGGAAGGCGTCGACGTTTTCGTAGAGTTGGTAAGGTGGCAGTTGCTGCACGCCGCCTGCAAGAAAGGAATAGGCCGTCGGACGGGCGTCCATCAGTCCCACCTTCTGCCAGCGCGGGTCTCTGCCTGGCTCTCCCTCCGCGTCAAAGTCTCCCAACGCGTCTGCGGGGTGCAACAGGTAGCGCGTACCCAGCAGGTCCAGGAGTGACTTATTGATGATGGGAAATCCCTGCACGATGGGATAGCCGAAGATCCCTTCATGAGGGCGAACCGGACGGTCTCCGTCCATGATGAACTGTAAGAACTCCTTGTACCGGCGGAGATCGAAGGGGTTGTACCCGAGCACCGGCTCAAGTTTGACACTGGCGAACATGGGTAAGGCCGCTCCAAGGGGAGCACTCGATGGTTGGCCGGCCAGGCCACGGTCGAAGACGCGCCAGTGATCGTGGGGGGCGCGTCGGCTCGCTTGGACCAAAGCGCGCACGCAATCCGAAGAAGCGTAGAGTTCCTCGGCAGGACGCACGCCAACGTTTGACCAGGTCAGTGCCCATGTATCGGCAAGCAGAACGGCGCACCATGCACCTATCCACGCTCGGCGGCGCAAGCGGCATGCCTCGCTCAGCAACCAACTTCCAACCGGGGCCGCAATCGCCAGCACAGCCCAGTAAGCCGGAATGTGGTTCTCACGGTAAAGCAGCCAATCCAACCCGGCCAGGATAAGGCCGGCACCGACAATACGGAACCATACCCGCCGGCAAGTGTTTCGCGCCGGAGAGAGTGCCGCGGAATCCGCAAGCAAGGTTTGTGTTGTCTGGCCGGCCAAGAGGGCGACTGGCAAAGCTAGCAGCATGAGCATGCGCACAGGGAGCTGGAAGAGGTGGAAGCCCGGCAGCCACTGAAGCAAGGCGGCGCCTCCCGCGGAAAAGAAAACGAGAATGAGACAAGCACAAGCCTGAAAGCGGATACGCCCGCCGCATACGAATGGGGCAGCGGCCGCGGCGGCGACCCAGAGCAGCCCCAGGCAGCCGCGGTCCTCCCAACTGCCGTGCCATGCCGGGCCCGTGAGCCCAATCAGCGCCGGCAGAGCAACGGCCGCGGCGTCGCTGGCAGCCACCCCGGCTGCTCGTGTCGATTCTGGTGCTGCTTCCAAGGCGGGCAGCAATTGCACGGCGCTGAGCGCTACGGCCACCGTTGCCGTCCAGCTTCCGACGATGAGCCAGCGGGTGAGAGCCTCCCGCCCTCGCACACTCCCCGCCGTCCAGAGCACGATGAACAACCCGGCAAAGAAGGTCATCTGCGGGTGCGTACCAAGCACGATCATGGCGAAAACTGCACCCGCCCAGGTAGCGCGGAGCAGGCTGTACGAGCGGAGAGCCTGTTCGAGCCAGAGAAGAACCAGAGGGAGCCAGGCCAAGGGGATGAGCACATAGTGGCCAGCCTCCAGGAGATGGAGGAGCCATTTCCCCGCGAACATGTAGCCCATCGCAGCCACCAGGGCGGCCGGTTGATCGAGTCCGTGGCTGCGGGCATAGGCATGCATGCACCAGCCCGCGAGGATGACGTGGATCACGATGAGCCAGCTCATGGCCGGGCCAAGCCAATCTTCTGGCAGCAGGTAGAGCGGCCAATGGAACGGATAGAAGGTCGCCACCTGCACATCGTGGACGAACGGCATGCCCCCGAAACTGTACGGACACCACAGGGGTAGCTCGCCGGTCTCCTGCCAGGAGCGTACCAAAAAGCATTTGACGGGGAGAAAGGTCGCCAAGAGGTCGGAGTGATCCGAGTAAAGGACGCAAGTCGGGTGGACGAGCAGCGCCCCGAAATACACCAATCCCAGGCCGGCGAGAAGTAGGTAAGAGTTCACGCAGCGGAACACGGGATCGCTTCCTTGAATGGGATTCGGATTGGTTGCGGTATTTTCAAGGATAGCATGCGATCCGTTCGGCAGAATCTGTGAGCTAGGCTTTGTCGTCCCATTTTACGATACGAGGAGTGCATTCGACCGGTGGAAACTTCCCGCGCATCCGACCGATTTTCCGTGGCGGCGCGAATTCTCTGGGCAGCCCTTGCTGCGCTACCGTTTCTCAGCCTGTACCTGGCACACTACGCCAACCCGCACAGCGTTCCCACGGGCTTCATTCACGGCGATATGCCCTACTACTCGGCCAATGGGCGAGCAGTTTTCGAGCGCGGCAATGGCTGGGCTCATCCGAACCCGTATGACCCCGATCCGGATGCTCCGGTCATCTATTTCCATTGGTTCACCTGGATCCTGGGTTATGGCATCAAGAAGTTCGGCCTGGACCCCGGGTTGCTGTTTGCAGCACTTGGCGTGGTCGGTAGCCTGGCTTGCAGCTATCTCACCCTGCGTCTCGTCGAGACCCGGCGGCCCGATGGCCGCGATCGAATCCCGCTTTTTCTCTTTACGATGTGGGGAGGCGGACTTTATTGTCTGGGCCGGGCCGTGCAGAATCTGCTCCAGGGGCGTCCCGCCGCCGATTCCCTGTTCGTCTACGATCCCTTCGATGGATGGTGGTTTCAGAACTGGGGCAGGAATCTGATCTTCCCGACCGAGGCGGTCTACCACGCCCTCGTGGCGGGCGTGTGGTTGGCCGTGCTCAGCCGGCGCTGGAAGCTCGCGGTGGCGGCCACTGCCGTGCTGGCGGCCACGCATCCCTTCTCCGGGCTGCAAGTCTTCTTGATCCTCCTTGCGTGGTTCAGCATCCTCCTGTGGCGTGAACGGACCGGGAACCTCCTGGGCCTTTGGTTGACCGTTGTGGCGCTGCTCGCCCTGTTCCTGGGATACTATTTCATCTTCCTGGAGTCTTTTCCGCAACACCGGTCCCTGCGCGAGACGTGGTCGTTGTCGTGGACGCTGGATTCGGCAGCGCTGGTGCTAGGCTATGGACCAATCTTTGCGATTGCCGCCTCTCGGGTTTGTACGGCCCGGAGCCGTCTGGACGCGGGTGATTGCTTCCTCATCGTCAGTTTTGCCGTTTCCTTCTTGCTTGCCAAACATGAATGCTTCATGGCCCCCCGGCAGCCGCTCCATTTCACCCGTGGCCACCTCTGGCTGCCGCTCTGCCTGCTCGCCCTGCCGGCGCTGCAAAATGTGCTCATGCGGGCACGGCACCGCTTGGCGCCAGAGTCGTTCCGTCTGATCCTGCTCGGTCTCGGTATGCTGGCGGTCTCTGATAACGCCGCGTTTCTTGTTCGCCAAGGGCAAAATCAATGGCAGAACTCGCCCGAGGCCGGCTTCTTTCTCACCCCGGCCGAACGCGACATGTTCACATGGATCGACAGCCAAGGCTTCGACGGCGTCTTGCTCAGCCCCGATGCCAAGCTTTCTTACCTCTCCGCCACCTATACAGCCGTGCGCCCTTACTTCGGGCATTGGAGTGAAACGCCCCAGTTCCGGCGGCGGATCGGAGAGGTCCGAGCCTGGCTTGAAGAGGGGGAGGGCGGCTCTTGGCTGGCCGCTATGGACTACGTCCTGATTGCCCGGAATCAGGTGCGCTCTTTCCACCGCTTGGCGGGTTGGGAAATTGCGCATGAAAATGAGGAACTGTTGTTCTTGAAGAGACCCGCCAAGTAAATCCTTTGTGCATCGGCAGCACGATCACTGGGCATCCCACAGCTGCCACAATTCACTGTAAGCCTCGCCAGGCCGACAGGTCGACAGCGAATTGGAAGACGGGAAGAGGCGATCATTCGGATACTCAGATGTACCTTCCTCGGTGGAAGACCAGTAGGTCTCATAGGCATCGGAAGATGAGCGTGCTGCCGACGGAAGAAGCCGATTATCGATCACCATAAATCAAATCCTCGTTGCCAATCTCTTTCGGAAAAGCGTCGCTGTTGTCAATAGCAATTTCCGTGCCGGTCACTGGGTGAAGCAAGTGCCTTTGCAGCAATTGTTTCCATGCGTCGAGGCCTGCCGAAAGGCAAGCCGTAGCACACCCGTCTCCGCTGCCGGCGTGAAGGCCGAAGCCGGCCCTTGGCCCCCCCAATGGTTGAGTGGATGTTGCGAGCTAGATATAGATCGGCAACCGCGGGGAACAAAAAATGAGCAAAACCTTACCCTTCCTTGGCCGAGCGTTTCCCGGTTCGGCACAGTCGCTCTTTTCGATCTGAGCGGAACCAGGTCCGGTAGCGCAGCGGCGTGAAGCGCCAGGCCGTTCTGCGAACCACTGGGAGACGGGCATGTGCTCGGGTCAATGACCAATGTACTTGGCGTACAGCGTCCGTGCTTTATCGATATCGCTGGTTCCCTTGATGATGGCCCGGCCATCGGGGAACACGGTGAATTGATATCCTTCGGCATCGAAGCGCAGCAAGAAGCGGTTGTAACTTACGTCGCCCAACCTCCCCAGATGGCGGGCCAGCTCTTCAAAATTCAGGTGGGCTGCCGAGCGGTGTGCCACCTGCACGGCATTTCGACCACAGAGACTGGTCGTGTGCGAGCCCTGTTCGCCATCCAACCATTCGAAGCGGCGCCTTCGGCAACACGGGCAATCCACCTTGCCCAAAAGGGGAGCGATCTTGATGCGGCGCTGGGTGTTCTCCCAGACATCGATGTAAATCAGCTCACGGTTAATCTGTTCTCGCTTGCCGGTGAGAATCTTGAACGCCTCGGCCACCTGGTAACTGGCCACGATGTTCACGATCGGCGACAGTACGCCAGCGGTTTCGCAAGTCCCCGCCTCTCCCGGAGCCGGCGCGGCCTCGAACACGCAGCGAAGGCACGGCGTCTGATCTGGCAGGATCGTCATCGTTTGCCCATGACTGCCAATGCAGCCGCCGTAGACCCAGGGTTTGCCCAGCTTCACGGCCACGTCATTGATCAGGTACCGGATTTCGAAATTGTCGGTACCATCGAGGATCAAATCGGCATCTTCCACGAGCTGCACAATATTGGTGCGATCGATGTCGGTGACGACCGGCTCCACGTGCACGGACGAATTGATGGCATTGAGCTTCCGGGCAGCCGCTTCCGCCTTGGGCAGATTCTCCGCCACATCATGCTCATCGAAGAGCACTTGTCGTTGTAGATTGTTGGTCTCGATGAAGTCCCGATCGATCAAGCGCAGGTGCCCGACGCCGCCCCGAACCAGCGCGTTGGCCAGCACCGTTCCGAGGGCCCCGCAGCCGCACAGGGTTACATGACTGTTGAGCAAGCGCCGCTGCCCGGCTTCGCCAATGCCGGCAAATCGCATCTGCCGGCTGTAGCGGTCCAACGACCCGTCAACGGTCATGGCGTCTCTCCTTCCACTCCGTAATCGGCCAGGAATTCCTTGAGGAAACGGAGCTCCTGTTTTGGCCATTTGGATTGCCGCGCGTACTGGGCCAGACATTTCATGTCTTCCCGGATTTGCTGCAACGGCGGTCCGTCGAGACGCTGAAGGTAAGCGGCGATATACTGCCTGGCCTCTTCCGCGGCCGACGGATCGACGATCTGATCGTCGGAGCCTTCCAGGAAGACGATCGCGTGGAGGACTGCAAGCAGCAGCGGATGGACGCCGAGCTCCGGAGGAATCAACGGGAAGACGGCCGCACCTTCCGGCACCGGGTTCTCGGCTTCCTCGGCCATTTCAGCCTCCGGCTACCGCAGGGATGATGCTCAGCTCATCGCCATCCTTGACGGCCGTGGACAGGTTATCGAGATACCGGATGTCTTCATCGTTCAAGTAAACGTTGATGAAGCGGCGGACCTGGCCATTCTCGAAGATGCGCTGATGGACGCCGGGATATTTCCGGCCCAGATCGTCGAGCGCCGCCTGAACGGTCGCGCCGCTGGCCTCCACTGCAGCCTGCCCCTCGGTATGCTGCCGCATGGGCGTGGGAATATGGATTCGCACCGCCATGATGTCCCCCTGGCAAATTCCCGTTCGGTTGCGCGGCGGTTCGCAGAACCGCGCGGTTCTGCGAACCGCCGCGCGACGACGTATCAAACAAGTACTGCTTCGCGAGTTCCTTCAACCAGTTGCTCAAATGCGGCAAGCGACGGCCGGATCACCGCCGGCTGCTCCAGATGCTCGGCCACGGCGTCCTGCGTTTTGAGCCCATTGCCCGTGATGCACAGGACGATCTCTTCGTCGGGCGGGATGCGCCCCTGTTCGATCAATTTGCGTGCCACGGCGACCGTCACGCCGCCGGCCGTCTCCGCGAACACGCCCTCGGTGCGGGCCAGGAGGACCATCGCCTCGGCAATCTCGGCATCGCTGACATCTTCCGCCCAGCCGCCCGATTCCCGGATCACCTTGCTGGCAAAGTAGCCGTCCGCCGGATCGCCGATGGCCAACGACTTGGCAATCGTATTGGGTTTTCGCACCGGGCGATGCCGGTCGGAGCCGCTCTTGACCGCGCTGCTGATAGGGCTGCAACCGGTCGCCTGGGCTCCGTAGATCTTGCAGGCGGGGTCCGCGATGAGGCCAATCCGGGCCAGCTCCTGAAAGGCCTTCTGTACTTTGCCGATCAAGCTGCCGCCGGCCATCGGTACGACGATGTGCTGCGGCGTCCGCCAGCCGAGCTGCTCCGCGATCTCGAAACCAACTGTCTTGGATCCTTCTGCGTAGAACGCCCGCAGATTGATGTTCACGAAGCCCCAGCCATATTTGAAGGCAACCTGCGTACACAGCCGGTTCACTTCGTCGTAGGTGCCGGCGACGCCGATCACGTTGGCCCCGTAAATGCTCGTACCGAGGATCTTCGACCGTTCCAGGTCGGCGGGGACAAAAATGTAGCTCTTTAAGCCAGCGGCGGCCGCATTGGCGGCGACGCTGTTTGCGAGATTGCCGGTCGAGGCGCACCCCACCGTTTGGAAGTTCAACTCTCGGGCCTTGCTCAGTGCCACCGCCACGACCCGGTCCTTGAAGGAAAGCGTTGGGAAATTGACAGCATCGTTCTTGAGCCAGAGGCGTTCGACTCCCAGCGCGGCGGCGAGACGGTCAGCCCGAAGCAACGGTGTCCCGCCGACCTGCACACCGACCGTCGGAGCTTCATCGAGCGGCAAGAGCTCCCGGAAGCGCCACATGGTCTTGGGCCGCGATTCGATTTTCGAACGATCCAGGACCGACCGGATCGCGTCGTAATCGTAATCCACTTCCAGCGGGCCAAAATCCTCGGTGCAGAAATTGAGCGCTTGCTTGGAATACAGCTTGCCACACAGACGACACTTCAGACCACGTACCGAATTTGGCATTGCTCCGGTTCCTTTGTCCTGGGTCCCTTGCCGAGTTCAGGTGGGTCTTGTCGAGAAAGGCTCGGAAGAGGAAATAAAAAACCTCTTCCGGCTGTAGAGAAGAAGAGGCGTGCGGAGCACGATCTTATCTCTCCCGGCCGCACCGGGGGGGACTTAGCACCAGCATCGCCCTTGCGGGCGACCGGTTGCTGTGGCTTCAACGGGCCCTTTCCCTCAGCCACTCTCGATAAGATACTCACCAAATTGTCAGCCACAATTGTAGAGCACGGAGCGGGACGCGGCAATGCCTCTTGTGAAAAATCTGGGTGTGCTCAAACTTTTCCACCATCCGCCCGCCCCGACTGCCTGTGCGCTGGGCTCACCCGCGGAACGCAGTCTTGGGCCGGACCGCTTGCATGGCCGAGATCGTCTGCATCAGATCATACGCCGTCAATTCGCAAAGCAGATGCGTGATCTTGGCATGCAGCGCGTCGTCCAGCTGCGGCTCGATCTCCTTCATGAGCGTCACAAGCCGTTCTTCCTGCGCCAACAGCTCGGAAGGCTCGACTTTGCCGTCGGCCATGGTTTCGACAAACGAGTCGAGCTGCCGGGCGTAGCGTTCAATCAGCGGTTCATGTGTTTTCTCATCAAACCAGCTGAGGCGTTCGGTTGGGCTACTTTTCTTCTTGGCCATCGCAAGATCCTCCATCGTCGGTAATCAGATCTCGAGGAGCTGCCGAATCTCCATGAACCGCTCTTGGAGTCGGGCCCGGCCGTTGGGTTCCAGCACACGGGTCCGCCAATCGGCGGGTAGGAAATTCAGCTGGGTACACTCCAGCACTGCCGCCAATTCTTGGAGTTCTTTTTCGAGCCCTTGGGCCGAGGGAATGAAATCGTTCAGGGCTTCTTCCAGGTCCGCGCGTTGCAGCTCCGACCGTCCGGCGGAAAGGGCGCGGCGTTTGCCGGCCAGCACGATGCTCTCGATGTCGGAGCCGCTCAGGAAGCGCTGCGTCCGGACCGGAGGCAACGCCTCCGCGGTGAGAATGGCTTTGTTCTTCCGCGCCATCACCAGGAACATCTCGCGGACCTCGGCCTCGTCCTGGGGATAAAACATCGGAATATGCACCTCGGCCCGGCCTTGCCGTTTGAGATCGACTGGCAACAGCTCCGGACGTGAAGTCAGCAGCATCCAGATAATCTTGCCCCGATAGCGCGTATCGCCCATTTGGCTGGCGATCATGGCGAAGACCCGGCTGCTCGTGCCGGAATCCCCGTCCGCTTGCCGTGTGCCAAGCGCAGCATCAGCCTCGTCGATGATAACCACCACCGGGCCGAGCGAGCGCAGCACGCCGAGCACTTGCTCCAGGTTTCCCTCAGTTTCGCCAACGTATTTCGAGCGGAAATTCCGCAGCTTCACGCAGGGGATACCGATGGAGCCGGCGTAACACTCAGCCAGGAAGGATTTTCCCGTGCCGACGGGGCCGCAGAGCAGATATCCCATCGGAGCGGCATCCAGCTGTCCACGGGTGATGAGTTCTGCATCCTGGCGGAGTCGTTCCTTGGCTGCCTGCTGCCCGACGAGCAGATCGAGCGTGTGGCCGGGCTCAAGGAATTCCAGAAGTCCCTGACATTGCCGTTCGATCATCCCCTTCTTCAATTGCCGAAAGCGCTCGCCATCAACGCGCCGGCCCGAGTGGGTCCCCTGTGCGAGCAGGACCTGCAGATTGGTCAGGCTCAGGCCGTTGGACAGCTCGGCCAGGGTGGCTTCGGAAAATTCGGTCGCCTTGGCGAATTCCTCATGTTGGCCCCACCAGCGGCAAAAGCGTTCTCGTTCCGCCCGGTCCGCCAATGGGATCCGGATGGCGGCCACATGCGCGCTCTGAACGAGGCGATCATTCACCTCCGTGAGTTTCTCGGCGATGAGGCAGAAAGCGACGTTGGCCCGTTTGATGTACGGGTTTTGCGCCCAGTTCAGAAAACGGACCAGATTGGTCCCCTGGCCCCGCGTCAGGGCGCCGAGGTCCCCGGAAGGGACGAGGTATTGGGCGTAATCGAGGAGGATGGCGATCCGTTTGCCCCCGGCCGCCGGCTCATCCAGCAGTCCGCGCTCGATGAACCGGTCCAGGATCAAGAGCAACGATTCGGGGTCGCGCGGCCAGGAGCCCGGCTCACCCAGCCGGGTGCTCAGGTACTGCGCCATCTCCTTGAGTCGCTGGCTGTCGCCGCCAGCCAAGGCACGTAAGCCCCGGCCGAGATCGTAGTGCAGAACGATGTCCCAGGAGCCGAATACCTGCGTGGCCAAGAACTCGGGCAGATTGCAGTAATGATCCTCGTTGTCGGCCGGGCAACGGAGCACATCATGGACATTGCCGTGCAAAACAAACAAGCAAGTGGTACCCGAAAAATACAGCTCGGCCAACTCACGGGCCCAGGGCGGATACCAGGATGGAAGCTCAGGAATCACAGCGAAAGCATCCACTGAGACAGTGGGTTCATACCTTTTCCTTGGCCCGCGCGGCGGGTCCCAGCTCCTTGGTTGCCTCGCCGACCTTGGCGGTCTCCGGCGTGACGAGCCCCATTTGGACTTCGAAGTCCCGTAGGGCCTGGTCGGCCTGGACCTTTTCCATGGCCTGTTCCTGCTTGATGTCGCCCAAACCTTCGGCAGACAGATCGGCGGCCACGCGTGCCTTGGCACGATTCAGACCAATTTTGTCCTGGACTACCTGTTCGATTTCGCCGAAATCGGTGGTCACATCAAAATGAAAATCCTGGGCCAGCTTGGCCATCTCGGCCTCGGCCCGGCTCATTTTGAGATCGGCATCGTATTTCTGGATCTTGGTACGAAGGTCGGCCAGCTTGCCGCTGGCGTGTTTGATCTTCATGAGGTTGTTGTTGTAGGCTTGTTCGTGCATCTTGAGCTGGCCTTCGTTTTCTTCGAGCTCTTTCTTGGCTTTTTGGAGTTCGAGGGCAAACTTGCCGGCCGTCTCTCGGTCGCCGCTTTGCAAGTAGGCTTTGATGCGGGCTTCCAGGCTGGCAACCGTTTTCTGATTATTGGCGACCTGCCGGGTGACCCGCTCGACCAAGGCACGGTATTGCTCCAGGCCAACGCGCCCCTCTTTGAGCTGATCCACCGCTCGGTCGTATTCGTATTGCATTTGTGCAATGGGATCCGCTGTCCACAAAAGATTGGCAATCTTGTTCAGTTGCGCCTGGAGGGAGCGCCAGAGCTTGCCAAAGATCATCGCCACACCTGACCTTTCTCCTGGGCGGTCTATCGACCGCGGAAATGCTGCCGCAGCCTGAGCGGCTGCGCCCTCTCTTTACCCATTCGTTTGCAGCGACCGTCTATTGGACGGGCACAAGATACGCTCATTCTAGGCGAAGAAACCTAAGAAGGAGCCGCGCCACAAAAGAAAATTGCTCGGTAAACCAAAGTGGGCGTATCATGATGGGATACGTGGACTTAACCATAAAAGAGAAAGCCCATGAGGAAATTCTGGATCGCCCTGGCGCTCAGCGCCAGTCTGCTCTGGAGCGGGGCGGCCAGCAACACCGCCGAGGCCGGCCGTGGCGGCAGTTTCGGCGGCGGCCGGAGCTTTTCCAGTGGTCGCTCCGGCGGTGGCCGTAGTTTTTCCAGCGGCGCTTCCCATAGCAGCCGCAGCTATTCCTCCGGTTCCAGCAAAATAACCAGTAGCTCAGGCCCGCCGCGGGCCGTTAGCCCTCCGAGGCGTTCCAACCCGGCCGCGGTCACGACCAAGACCGGCCCGACTTCGCCGCCGAGCAGCACCAATCCTAACCGGCCGGCCGGCAAATCCTACTCCTCGGGTGCCCAACCGCCCTCTCCGCGGCCGCCGACTGGTCCGACGATACCGCCGAGCAGCAACGGCTCCCCGGCGGGAAAAAGTTACTCCTCCGGCAACGTGTCGATGGGCGGAAGGAGCTACGCCACCCCGAGCAGCAACCCAAAAGCATCCACCGGCTCTTTCGATACCTTGGCCGCCCGAAACCAACAAATAGCGGAGAGCCGGACCGCTTTTCAAAAGGCTCGGCCGGGACCGCAGCCCAAGGAGAGTTACACAGATCGGGGCGGTGTGCAACATCCTATCGATCCGAAGGATCGCCAAATCGAATACCTCCGCCGTGAGCTGGACTACCAGCGCTGGCAGAATCGCCAACAGCGACAGCAGCAATTCTTCGGTTCCTACTACCATTACCCTGTCGTGGTGTACCACGACCCGTACAGCTCCTTTTTCTGGTGGTGGCTGCTCGACCGCAGTCTCGATGAGCGCGCCTACTGGGCCTACTACCACCGTCCCTGGATCGATGATGCGCGGTACCATGACTTGCTGGCCCGCGATGCGAACCTGGAAGCGCGGCTCCGACAGATGGAAGCCCAAAACCTCCCGCGTGATCCCACGTATCGGCCGAACCACATCGATCCGGATCTGATGTATAGCGACCCCTATGTGAATGCGATTTACAACCCGCAACCGGCGACGAGGTCCTCCGCGGCCGTGCCTTCGGCGCCTGCGTCGATTCCCAGCTGGCGCGTTTCCTCGGCAGCGACAGCCCGCGCGATGGCGTGGGTCTTCGTCGTGATGCTGCTCCTTGCGCTGACCATTTGGTTGGTGTTTTACAAGCGGTGGGGAAGTATCGGTGACTGAAACGGCCCGGCGGCACGACAGGCGTTTCGGCTCTGAACTGGAAAGGATTGGACGCGATGGATGAGTATTGGGAAAATCTCTTGAAGGGCTTCATCAGCTCGCTGTTGTTCGGCGGAACGGGCATCGTCCTGGCAGTCCTTGGTTTCAAGGTCTTCGATTGGATCACGCCGCGCATGGACATTCAGAAGGAATTGGCGGAAAAACAAAACGTGGCGGTGGCCGTCGTCTGTGGTGCGATTATCCTGGGTGTCTGCTACCTCGTTGCCACCGTGGTCCGTTAGGGTCCCGAGGAGATTCGAGCCATGGCCAAGGGAAAGACGCTGTGGGAAATGCTGATGGCGAAGTTGCAGGGCCCGGTGGAGCTGCATTATTACAACCCGCTCAAGGCGAAAATCGGCAGCTCGATCATGATCAACGAAATCGACCTGCGCGATTACAACTTCTTCATCAAGGAAATCCGCCAATACCAGCGATGGATCGACGGCCAGCAATTCCTGTTCGTCGATTACGTGCTGCTGGCCCGGCCACTCCACGGCGACGATGTCTGGCTGCGGCTGCGCCTCAACCCGGTCGACGATCCGGAGGCTGCCGCCGGTCTGACGCATACCGCCCTGCTGCTCCGCCTGTACGATGAGATGGCTTACGATGATGGCCTTTACAAGGTGGTGACTGACACCACCAAGCTGTTCCAGGTGATCGAAAATGGCCAGGTGACCGAGGAGTACGGGCGCATCAACAATGTCACGACCTCCTACAAAGCCAAGCTTAGTATCCTGAAGGACGAGAACAAAGATGGGCAAGTGGACGAAGGTGAGGTAAAGAAGGAAAACCTGGAATACTGGGATTACTGGCGTGACACAACCGACCCGGTCGGTCAGCCGGTGCGCCAATATTTGTTCGTGGAGATGAACAGCGACAGTGGTTGGTTTCAGATCTGGCGTGGGCAGGAGATCGATCCGCAAAAGGTTCTCGTGATCTGACATCTCTGCTTTGGTGTCCGTCCGGACCCCTCTTCCCCCTCGGCCATCCCGTATCCAATCGCCGCACATTCCTTAACTTCTGATCCGCGACAAGCTTACGCCTCGCGCCTGCCCAATCCCAGGAACACCGGATGCAACTGGGGACTCCGCGCGCAAAAAAACTGAAAATCCGTTGGGGAACTCAACGCTCGTTTTCGCACTGATCTTTGGGTGGGGGCCGGGTGACCCAGCACCATCACCGCCGGTTGAGTTTCCAGAACCCAAGACTGCTCCGCAGGAGCCAAGGAGATTCCCATGCGACGTTTCTTGAACAAACTGCTGAGTAACTTCCGTTCGACCAACGCGGCCCGTTCCGCTCGGCGGGCGCCGCGCCGTGCAAGCCTCCAGGTGGAAGGATTGGAACAACGTACGGTGCTGTCCACGGCCTCGCTGTCCGGCTCGACCCTGCTTGTCACGGCGGATCCCGGCACTATTACCATCGTCCACGGTAACGGCACGATCGGCATCATCCCGGAGTTCCGTCAGATCACGTTCAAGGTCGATGCGAGCCAGCCCAAGAAGTTCGACGTGCTCGACGGAAACACCTTGCTGGGGCAGTTCGCCGCCAGGTTGATCAAGAACGTGGAAGTGAACGTCCAAGGCCTCGATTCCATGATCGTCGATGACAGCAACGTCTTACCGTTTGTCGCCGGGACCAATATCTCGATCTTCGGCAGTGGCCAGTCGAATTCGCTCACCCTGACGGGTACCCGCACCATCAACGGCGGCGAGACGTACACCGCGGGGGAGGGCGATCAGGGCGGGTCGCTGACGCTGGGCGGCTCTACGTACGAATTCAGTAACACCATCGGTTCGGTCATCGACCAGGTCAAGACGACAGCCCCCCTCGTCGTGAAGGCGTCGGCCAACTTCGCGAACGTGACGATGTTCAACCAGGACAGCAAAACACAGACGCTCACGGGCCTGGCTAACGGCGGTGCGGGTGACTTCCTTCGCTACAGCAACAAGAACCTCGTCAATTTGGAGCTGTCCGGCACCGATGCCACCGCCAACCTGAACGCCGCCGCCGCTGCCGCCGGCGAGCACTTCTTCGTGATCGATACGTTCAGCGATAATCAAATCGTGCACATCAACGCAACGCCGAGCACCGTGGACACCAATGTCGTCGCGGCTGGGCTCGATGAAGTGTTCGTGACGGCGAACTCGGGCCGCGTGTTTGTCAATGGCACTTCTTCGGCCTCCGTCATCGTGGGGAGTAGCTTCGGCCCCTCCTCGGTGACGTCCGGCATCAAGCGGGACGTATTCATTGAGAACGTAGGGACGTTGTACGTGCTGGATAGCGGGAACAACACGACGCAGGAGAACGTGCTGGTGACCGAATCGACTATCTCCGGCATCGGCCTCTTCGGCAACAACGCGGTCGTGGTGCATTACAGCCTCACAGGAGTACTCGCGCTCGGCACCGGCCAGCTGGCCAACACGTACGCCATTGCCGCGTCCACGCCGGGCGCTACCTTCGCCAGCCGGATTGACATCGGCGATGAGTCCGCCGTGGGACTGAGTGTTGTCGTCACCCTGGATGCCGAGAGCGGTTTGAACCTGAATCTGACCAACAATCCTTTCCGGAACAGCCCTGCCCCTGCGTCGCTGTTCATCTCTGGGTTCGGTGGAACGTTCAGCGACCCCACGCCGAATCCCTCGTCGGGGACCGAAATTGTGACGTTCCCTGGCGGCTTGGACAGTGAAGTGACCTACAGCGGCTTCTCCAGCGTCAACATTTCGTGACGGAAGGATGCCAGAACCGAGCGGAGCGGGGTGCCTTGCGTCGGCAAGGCGCCCCACTTTCCTTACCCGCCTGCGTCGACACCAGATGCTCCATTCTTCTGGCGATGGCGATTGGGATTCCCGGACGGTTCTTTCCTGCTTCAGCGTTTCATTTTCGACGTGCGACCGTACCGTCATCTGTGGGATCGCGTATCCTGAATCTTGCCCGAGCAGCAATCACCGGAGCTGTTCTGACCGCGCCTTGGTCAGAGGAGCCGAACGAACGATAGGTCTCTCAAAACTTTTTCGCCCCAGGAGTCACCTATGAACAACCCGTCGAACCGGTCCCGATTCTTTGGCTTCCCTGTTAGCTGGCGAGGCTGGTCTGGGATGGGGCAGCGCTTCTGGGCCGGTGTACTGATGGGGATCGGCCTCGGCCTCCTCCTCGGTGCTGCTTTGCTCGAACAGAATCTCATGGCCGTTGACCGCAAAGCATGGGTAAGCGTGACCGGAATCGTCTTGGCGTTCCTTGGACTAACCATCGCGAGGCGCGCAGTGAAACGTGATCAGGTTGACGCATAGCCTTGGGCGTGCAGAAGTGCTCGGCAGGAGTTCTGCCGGGCTGGCGTGTTGCAACACTCCAGCGCACAACGTTCTTGTTTCGCAAAAGGCGAGTCCTTGCAGATTCTCGGTTCGGACGGACTCTCCGAAAGATTGGAGGCAACGAGGGGGGTTGGATACTTGCCTGGACTCACTCCTCATGCCCGACGGCTAATTTAGAAAGGTGCCGGCTGGACACCGACTCCTATCTGCTGCGCGGTTGGCCGGACGGACACCTGCTTTGTGCGGAAGTAGCCCACTCTTTAATGATTCCGAGCTTTTTTCCAAAAAATCTCAAGTTGCGCGCTCCTACAGCCGATACATAGCAACTGAGCCCTATTCACGGCAATTTCGGCCCCGATTCACAGGCCCGTTCCCAGGCTCATGAGTCTATCGGTCCGGGGACTGGGTAAGTCGTGCCGGCTGACAAAAAAGGGGAGGATGCGGTAATGCCGACGGGAACGCTGACGCTGGCCTTGCTGGCACTGACCACGGCTGCGGCTCCGCCAGATGTGGTGCCTATGAACAGCCGCAATTTCCAAATTCCCATCCATATCGCTGAGGGACAGCGCAGCAAGATCAAGGAACTTATCCTGTTCGCTTCCTCCGATGAAGGCGTGACCTGGAATCAGGTCTCGGCGGCTCCGCCGGACAAGGATGCGTTCATTTTTTACGCCCCCAGCGATGGCGTGTACTGGTTCAATATTTGCGTGGTCGATTCTTCAGGCCGCCGGGAGCCGCCGGACATCTACAAATCCGCGCCCCGGCAGAAAGTCCTGGTCGATACGCTTCCGCCCAACCTGCGCATCGTGGCCGCAGAGCGGAACGGCGACGAAGTTATGGTCACCTGGGAAATCCAGGAAGAACGCCCCGATTTGGCAACGTTGAAGCTGGAATACCGGACGTCCGACACGCCGAGTTTGCTGTGGACCCCGGTGAACATCACGTCATCGCTGAGCGGCCAGGCCCGCTTTCGTGT
The DNA here is from genome assembly GCA_035295665.1 of Gemmataceae bacterium. Taxonomy (GTDB): domain Bacteria; phylum Planctomycetota; class Planctomycetia; order Gemmatales; family Gemmataceae; genus DATGIQ01. The sequence continues at coordinate 20,601 of DATGIQ010000041.1, forward strand.
AACGACCTTTGGCCCGCTGATGGTCCACATGCAGATGGCCGACCAGGCCGGGAACATCGGCGAGAGCCAGCTGGAAGTCCGAGCTCGAAGCGCGGCGGCCAGCCCCTATGCGACCAATCTCACGTCGGTTCCGCCGCCAGGCAACACGGTTGCTCCGCCGGCTACTCCAGTTCCCGCGCCAGTGACGGGAATGAATAGCAACTGGGGAACTTCGCCCGCACCTTCCTATGTTACGAGCACGCCGGCAGCATCTTACACGAGACCGGCCCCGTCCTCGGGGACCGCATGGGATTCGGCTTCGTCGGCGCAGTCGACCAGCGTGCGGCGAAATGACGCGCCGGGCACGCCGGAGCGGACTTGGGGATCCAATCCGCCATCCACGTATCCGCCCGCGCGGAGTTCCAATCCTGAGCCTGTGAATCGGTATCAACCGGCCGTGGTCAATGCGGGCTACTCCGCTTCGCCGGCTGCCTTCACGGGTGGCGGGCGCGGCTCGGTCGAGGCAAGCGCTCCGGTGGAGATCACCAACTCCACCCAGACGACGATCGATTATGAAGTAACGCGGACGGGACCGTCGGGAGTCAGCAAGGTCGAGCTCTATTTGACCCGGGACGAAGGGCGGAGCTGGGAGCACTACACCGAAGATGTACATCCGAGGCCCGGTTCGCCCTTGAATGTGAATCTTCCAGGGGAAGGGGTCTTCGGTTTGCGGTTGCTCGTCACCAGCGGCGCGGGCCTGGCCAAGAAACCGCCGCAGCCGGGTGAACCTCCTCAGATGCGCATCGAGGTCGATATCACGCCGCCCATTGCGAAGCTGAATCCGCCCCAACCTGACCCGAGCCGGCGCGATGCGTTGATCCTCACCTGGAATGCCAGCGACCGTAACCTGGCTGCGAATCCGATTACGTTGCAATACGCAGAACGGCCCGAGGGAACCTGGCAGAACATTGCCAAGGAACTGCCCAACACCGGCCGATACCAATGGGTGCTGACCCAGGGAGTTCCCTATCGGGTCTACCTGCGCATGCTGGTCAGCGATGCGGCCGGCAACCTTGGCGTGGATCAGACACCGGAGCCGGTGCTCATCGACTTGAACGAACCGGAGGTCAACATCAAGCGGCTGATCAAGCCACAGATCCGACAGTGACGTGAGCTTCGTGGCGGTTCGCAGCACCGCACGGTTCTGCGAACCGCCGTGAAACATGAGCGAGCATCAGAAATCGTTATTCACGATGTGGCCATCGTTGCGACCGGCCAACCACTTCAGGTTTTGAATGTCCCCGCCCTCGACGAAGAACCGAACCGAGCCGTCACAGAACGCGAAAAACGCCCCCCCGGGATGCCGGCTGCTGAAGGCCTGGGGGGCCGGCCCGTTGATGCGCGCGCTGTCATTGTCCACCCACCACATCACGTCGCTGATCCAAACCGAGCCATCGCGAAGCCCGGTCATTCCCGGCCAGATCGCTGCCCGTTTGTCCACGACCTTGTCGAACACGCATTCACCGATGATCAGGGTATTGGACGTTCCGTCGGTAATATCCATGATGCGGACCTTGCTGTTCTGGAACATGACGCCGCCCATGTCGATATTGGCGAAGAAAATCGGGTAGTCGAGCGCTCCGGCCACGGCCCGGTAGTTGGACATGGGGAAATTGAGCCGGACATCATTGAGGTCCGGGGCCGCGTTGGATGGACAGCGGAATAGCCGCAACGGCGTCTGCGTCGGGGGATTGGTATCCGGCGCGGCCGGATTTTGGCCATCGCCGAAGCGGCGGGTCGGAACGCCGACTGTGTTGTACAGGGGGCCCTGTTCCACGAAAGGTAAGATCGCCGACCCCCACCCCCAACCTGGGTTGGTGTTCATGGCTTCGTAGCCGGAGGGAAAGCGCCCAACGGTATCGACGTAGAGGTGAAGCGCCAAGCCAATCTGCTTGAGATTGTTCGAGCACTGGATCCGATTGGCGGCCTCACGGACTTTCTGGATCGCCGGCAGAAGCAAACCGATCAGCACCGTGATGATGGCGATGACCACCAGGAGCTCGATCAGGGTAAACGCGGAGTGCGGCTTCGAATGAATGCGTTTCACGGTACCCTCCCCCTGAGATGCCGAGAGCCTGAAGCAAGGACTGGTCCGGGCGAGGATCTGCGGACAACCCTCCGTCGCCGGCGCTTCGCTCCAGAATAGCACGCCTTTCCAAGGGGACCAAGCAGAAAACCTCCGACTTTTGGCCCCTTCGCTATCTAGAAATCGTTATCCACGATATGCCCATCATTGCGGCCGGCCAGCCACCGCAGATTTTGCACATTTCCGCCTTCGCTGAAAAACCGAACCGAACCATCACAGAAGACGAAAAACGCACCACCGGGGTGCCGGCTACTGAAGGCCTGCGGAGCCGTCCCGTTGATCCGCGAGTCATTGTCGCTGACCGACCACATCACATCGCTGATCCAGACCGTCCCGTCTGTCGTCCCGCTCATCCCCGGCCAGACGGCCGCCTTCTTGCCGCTCGGCTTATCGAAGACGCACTCCCCCACAGCCAGGGTGTTCGACGTGCCATCGGTGATATCGATGATTCGAATCTTGCTGTTCTGAAACATGGCTCCGCCGAGGTCCATGCCGGCCGTGTACGGGAACCCGGTTTGCAAGTCCTGGGGACCGGCCACCGCCCGGTAGTTGGACATCCCGAAATTGAAGCGTAAGTCATTGAGATCGGGCGTGGCATTCGAAGGACAGCGGAACAGGGATAAGGGCATCTGCGTGTACAGATTGGGCAAGCCCGGATTGCGTCCATCGCCGAAGCGGCTGGTGCTGACGCCGGCAGCATTGTAGAGCGGGGCCTGGTCCGCGAACGGTAGAAGAGCTGAGCCCCATCCCCAGCCCGGGTTCAGATCCATGGCCTGGTAAGCCGAGGGAAAACGGCCATACGTGCCGGCGTAGTTGTGCAGCGCCAGGCCAAGCTGCTTGAGGTTATTCGAGCAGCGGATCCGATTGGCCGCCTCGCGGACTTTTTGGACGGCGGGCAAGAGCAGACCGATCAGCACGGCCAAGATAGCGAGCACCACCAAGAGTTCGAGGAGGGTGAACGCCCCTTGCCGCTTCCAACGGATGCGTGTCACGATGCCCTCCCATCAATAATCCTGCCGGGGCAGCGCTTTGAGTGCATCACGAAAAGCCGCGGCGTGCTGGAAGCGTTTGTTGGGATCGCGCTCAATGGCCTTCGTCAGGAACGCGACCACGTCATCGTCCAGTTCCGGGCAAAAAAGTCGGGGATTTTTCCCAGGACTATTCATATGGCTCATCAAGGTTTGCAGCGATTGCGACCGCTCCCACGGCAACTGGTTCGTGAAGCATTCGTAAGCCGTCACTCCCAGGGCAAACAGATCCACGCGGTGGTCCGTGTTGGTGCGTTTGATGAGCTCCGGGGCCAGGTAGTTGGGCGTGCCGGTACGGTTGCCCGGCTTGCAGAATTCGGGCCGGTACGGAATCGCCAAGCCAAAGTCGATGATCTTCAACACCCCCTCTTGCGACACCATCGCGTTGCGCGGACAGATATCGCGATGCAGGTAACCTTGTTGGTGGACGTACTCCAGGCCGGTTGCCAGCTGGCTGAGGAACTCGACGCGCTTTCCCTTGAGGTGCGGACTCTGGGTTTCGATCAGGAAGTTGAATCCCAGGCCTTCGATGAATTCCATCACCAGGTACTGTTCGCTCTGTTTTGTCAGGCCATACTCAAAGGTCTGGACCACGTTGCGGTGGCGCAGCGAAGCGCACACCGCTCCTTCCATGGGTCGGTGCAGGCCCGGAAAGCGGGCTTCGAATTTGGCGGTTTTTTCCTTATCCAGGATTTTCAAGCAAACCACACGGCCGAGCTTCCGATCGTGGGCCCGATACACCTTCGACATGCTCCCCTGGCCGGTCCTTCCCAGGAGCTCGAATCGCTTCTTGACATCGACAACAGGCAGCTTCTTGCTTTGAGGCTTGGAAGAGAACAGGCTTGTAAAGAATCCCACAGTAATGACCCACCAGGTCCGCAGGGCGCTTCACGGCAGCGTACGCCGCCGCTCCATTCCCTACGGATTAATGTTCACAGTAATCGATGATCCTCGCCACTTCCGTCCGCAGATCCTTCCGTGGGACGATTCGGTCGACGAAACCGTGCCGCAAGAGGAATTCACTGGTCTGGAAGCCTTCGGGTAATTCCAGGCGAACCGTGTTCCAGATCGTTCGTTTGCCCGCAAAGCCGATCAAGGCGCCCGGCTCTGCCAAGGTGATATCCCCCTGGAGGGCAAAGCTCGCCGCAACCCCGCCCATCGTCGGATTGGTCAAAACGGAAATGTACAGGCCGCCGGCCCGGTCGTAGCGTCCCAAGGCAGCCGAGACCTTGGCCATCTGCATCAGCGAGAGGATCCCTTCCTGCATGCGGGCGCCGCCGCCGGAACCACTGACCACGATCAGCGGCAGCTGCAGTTCCGTCGCCGCCTCGATGGTCCGGACCAGTTTTTCTCCGACCACGGAGCCCATGCTGCCGGCCATGAAGGCAAAATCGGTCACGCCGAAAACCACAGGCCGGCCACGGATGTATCCTTTGCCCACCACCGCCGCATCGAGCATTCCTGTCTTCTTCTGCTCCTGTTCGAGCCGCTGGACATACGGAATACGGTCGTGGAAACCCAGGGCGTCGAGCGGCCGTAACCCCTGGAACCATTCCTCGAAACTGTCCTGGTCCAGCAGCTGGCAAATGCGGTCACGGGCCGGCAAATAGAAGTGATACTGACACTCCGGACAAACGTTGAATCGGCTCTCCGCTTCTTTGCGGAAGATGGTGGCCTTGCATTGGGGGCACCGGATCCATAGCCCCTCCGGCACGCCGCGTTTTTTTGCCATGGTCCGTAGTCCGTGTTCCATGATTCCTCCCGCGGCCGTCCCTGGTCAATTCCCGGTTTCGTGGCACTGCCGCGAATCCGAGAAGGATGGTTGCCCGCATTCCTGTAATCAGCGTGTGTGAATCGGCAGCACGCGCTGGTCAGGATGACACGCCCTGAGCCTGCGAAGGGCGTGCTTGGGACCCATACTCCCTCTTCGACCGCCGACGCCCTTCGCAGGCTCAGGGCATGCCACCCTGACCGCTGCAAGGTTACGCACGGTCATTTAGATATCACAACCCGAGCATCCCGAAGCGTCAAGAGCTGTTGCGGTTCTCGATCTGGGCCAATGCGGCGAACGGTGTCCCTTCCACATATTCGAGGAACGCGCCGCCCCCAGTGGACACGTGGGCCATCTTGTCGGCAAGACCGAAGGATTCGACCGCCTCTGCCGTTTCCCCGCCGCCGACAACGGTCACGGCGCCGGAATGGGCCAACGCTTCGGCAATGGCACGAGTTCCGTGGCTATAGGCCTCGTCCTCATACTTTCCGAGCGGGCCATTCCAGATGACCGTGCCGGCTGGCGCGATCTTCTCCTGATAAGTACGGATGGTCCGGGGACCGATATCGACGCCCATCCAGCCCTCGGGAATATCGCCTTCGACCACCCGGGCCTGCTGCGACTCCTCCAGGCGTTGCACAACCAGGTGGTCCAGCGGCAACACAATTTTCTGATCGCCCAGCCGTAACAACTCTCGGGCAACATCCAATTTGTCGGCTTCCACCTTGGAGTTCCCGGTGCCTCGCCCACGCGCCTTCATGAAGGTATAGCTCATCGCGCCGCCGACCAGGACCTGGTCCACTCGATTCAGAAGACTCTTGATGAAGCCGATCTTGTCGGAGACTTTGGCGCCGCCGAGGATGGAAACGAAGGGCCGGCGCGGCGTGGAGAGCAATTCATCCAGCACTTCGAGTTCCTTGGCCACGAGGTCGCCGACCACACGCGGTTTGCCCGCCATCGCTCGAGGTACGGCCACCATGGATGCATCGTTGCGGTGGCAGGTGCCAAAGGCATCGTTCACATACACGTCGGCAAGACTGGCGAGCTGTTGGGCGAACGGGGGGTCCCCCGCCTGCTCGCCGGGATGGAAGCGGAGGTTTTCCAGCACCAAAACCTCGCCCGGCTTCAGCGCCTTTGCGGCCGCCTGGGCATTCGGCCCGACCACTTCATCGATTTTGCGCACGGGACGCTGGAGCAGCTCCTGCAAGCGCTCGGCCACCCGGTTGAGTTTGAAGGGAGCATCTTTCTTTGGATCGCCCTTGGGCCGGCCCAGATGGCTCATCAGAATGGCGCTGCCGCCGGCATCGAGAACATGCCGGATCGTGGGCAGAGCCGCGCGGATACGGCGGTCGTTGGTGATCGTGCCATCGGCATCGAGCGGCACATTGAAATCCACCCGGATGAGCACGCGCTTGCCACGCAATGCTGGCAGATCCGCCAGCGTTTTCTTGGCCATGATATCCCCCGAGCCCAAACCCCTCCAAGCATGGCACGATCGTCGCGCCGGATAACTGCGCTAGGGACAACGTATCACACGGCAGCCAAAAAATCACCGGGACCCTGTGCCCGAGTTCCACGAACACCCCTTGACGCCACCGGTTTTCCTTTGAACAATGGCCATGATCGGGGTTCTTCATCCCGGACTTGCCGTCGCTTTCCCCAAAGGAGGTTTTTTGCCATGTATCGCTGGCTCAGCCTGGCTCTTTTGTTCGCCGTCGTCATCGTGGTCCCGGCCCAAGCGGGAGGGATCTCGGGACAATATATCGAAGCGCGCACCTGTGATGTCTGGACCGGTCCTTGCTTCGCCAACGCCGACATGAGCCTGGATGGCAAGCATGCCGTCTTGGCCTGGAAGGTCGATCAAGGCGCCCTGGACAACGTTCGCTTGGACGGACTTGCGGTAGTGGCCATTGTGTCGGCCAGCGACACGCTCGGCCTGGAGCAAACCGGCCCAGCCAAGAGCGTGCTGATCGTGGACTCCCGCGCCAGTGCAGCGCAACGGGCCGCCCTCATCGGTCTGGCCAAACGGCAAGCGGGTGACCTCGTCGGCAAAGTTGTGGCCATTCAGAATTCGAAAATTGAGTTCGAAGCATCGACCTGCACCGACGGTGGCTGCGCCCGCCTTGAAGCGGGGAAAGCCCGCATCGAAACCCGCTGCCTGGATGGACACCACGATAAGGTGTGCGGCAACGAATCGGCCTTTTATCCGCCATTGAGCAAGGACGTGAAGGCTCAAGCCGCGGTCGCCATCGAGCACAGCTTCGCCGGCACAGCGTTCAACGAAACCTGGAAAGACAGCCAGCGGCGTGGGGCCTACGTGGGGTCCTTTGAAATCCGCTAAGAAACACTAAAAAAGGTGTCTGGAACCTCGATGGTAGAGTTCCAGACACTTTTTTCGTGTTCTAAGCATGATTTCGATATCGGAGAGCGGAGAGGATCCTTTCATGACTTGCATCACCCGGTTGGTCGCCTTGGGCCTGTTGCTCTCCGCTGGGACGGTTTTCGCAGCGGATGCCAAATACGCGCTCAAGGCCGCAACGACGCCGGCGCCCAAGGAGCTTGCCGAACCCATTCGCACGCTGCTCGGCGACCAGTCCCTCCAGTTGACCGACAACAAGGGTGCTGTGTTTTGCGAAGTTTGGCTACGCAAACAGCTGCCGGTCCGGGCCACGCCGGCGCAGGTCAAGAACGGGCTGAGCTACCGGGATCTGGAGGAATCGACGCTCCTCGGGGCGGTGCGTTTCGATCAACAATGGACAGATTACCGCAAGCACAAAATCAAACCGGGAGTATACACGCTCCGCCTCGGTTTTCAGCCGATGGATGGCGACCACATGGGGACAGCTCCGTATTCGGAATTCTGCCTCCTGATCTCGGCGAATGCGGACACAAAGCCGGAACTCATCGAAACGAAACGGCTCCAGGAAATGAGCGCCAAGTCGATCGGTGGCAGCCATCCAGCGGTGCTGCTGTTATTCCCCAATGACAAGCCGGTCGACAAGCCAAGTCTGGTGCAGAAAGAGAACGACCATTGGGTCGCGATGCTCAAGGAACCGGTTGCCATTCAGGGACAGCCAGCGCCGGCCGGCCTGGGCATTGGTTTGACCTTGGTCGGGCATACGTCCGCGGAATGAGCGCTCACGTTTGGCTGCTCGGACCGGCCCGTTTCGCGGCGATCGGACATCCCCATGCGCGTCGTGATCGTTGGCGCGGGCATCTCGGGACTTGCCCTTGCCTACCGGCTCAACGAGTTCCTTCCCAGCGCCCAGATCACCATCCTCGAACAACAGAACCGACCGGGTGGTACCATCTGGACGGAGCAGCGCGACGGGTTCCAGGTCGAGATTGGGCCAAACGGTTTCCTGGATAACAAGCCCTCAACCTTGGCGTTGTGCCGGGACCTTGGCCTGGCGGATCGGCTGGTGCCCGCCGCGGAAGCGGCCGAACGCAATCGCTACCTATTTCTGGATGGCCGACTGCGGCGGTTGCCGAATAGCATCGGCTCGTTCCTTCGGAGCGATCTCCTCAGCTGGCGCGGCAAATTATCGATTCTCCTGGAGCGTTGGCGTCCCCGACCGAGCGCAGCCTCCGACGAATCGATCGATGCCTTCGTTCGCCGCCGTGCCGGGAACGAAGTAGCCGAAGTCTTGGCCGACGCTATGGTCACTGGAATCTACGCCGGCGATCCGACACGGCTCAGTGTCCGTGCGGCATTCCCGCGCCTGGTGGCATTGGAAGAGCAGTACGGCAGTGTGCTCAAGGGCATGTCCGGCGCGGCCCGCGAGCGCCGGGCCGAAGCCGCGGCTCGCGGTGAACGATACCGCAGCGCTGGCAGGATGTGGTCCTTTGCCGAGGGCCTCCGCCTGGCAATCGAAACACTCTGCGAGCGCTTGCCGAACAAACCACTCCTGGGCGTGGCGGCTCAGCGCCTCCAACGAGCCCCGGCCGCGGACGGTCAGGGCACGGTCTGGACCGTCATCGGCGAAGGCCAGGACCGCTGGCTGGCCGACGCTGTGGTGTTGACTTGCCCGACTCCCCAGCAGGCCGCAGTCCTTGCGGACCTCGACAGCGAATTGGCGCACACCCTCTCCGCCATTCCCTATTGTCGAATCGCGGTAATCGCCCTGGGCTACCGCCATTCCGATGTGCCGATCGCTCTCGACGGTTTCGGGTTCATTGTACCGCAACGGACTCGACGAGACCTGCTCGGCGTCCAGTGGTGCTCATCGATCTTTCCCGATCGGGCCCCGCCGGGCCGGGTCTTGCTTCGCGGGATGTGCGGCGGCTGGAACCGGCCGGAGGTCGTCGATTGGGACGATACCCAGCTGTTGCGGGCCGTTCGGGCCGATCTCCACTCGGCCATGGGGATTGCTGCCGAGCCCGTGTTTCATCACATCGTCCGCTGGGATCGTGCGATTCCACAGTATCACCTGGGCCATCTCGACCGGGTGGCCTGGATCGAAGAGCGTGCGGCCCGATATCCGGGGTTATTCCTCGGCGGCAATGCATACCACGGTGTGGCGCTCAACGACTGCACCGAACAAGCAGTAATTCTGGCGGAGCGGCTCAGGCGCTACCTGACACGTTTCGCGGCTTCGTAGCGATCGCACGGCGAATGATGGCGAGCACGGTTTCGCGTTCCCGGCCTTCCAGCGGTAAACGCGGGGCTCGAACCGTCTCCGTCCCAAGGCCACATTCCGCCGTCGCCAGCTTGATGTACTGGACGAGTTTCACGTGTGTATCCAGGTGCAAAAGCGGAGTAAACCAGCGATAGATCCGAAGTGCCTCATCATAGCGGCCGGTGGTGGCGAGGTCCCACAGAAGCCGACTTTCTTCCGGGAAAGCATTCACCAACCCGGCTACCCAGCCGACCGCCCCGAGCATTGCGCTTTCGAGCGCCAGGTCGTCGACGCCGTTGAACAACAGGTAGCGATCGCCGACCGTATTGGCCAGGTCGGTGATGCGGCGTACGTTGTCGGAAGACTCCTTGATGGCGACCAGGGTCGGCTCGTCGGCGAGTTGTGCGAACATCTCGGGAGTGATATCGATGCCGTAGGAAACCGGGTTGTTGTAGCACAGGACCGGCAAGCGGCTGGTTCGTGCCACCGCCCGGAAATGCGCGATCGTTTCCCGCGGATCCGACTTGTAAACCATGGCTGGCAACACCATGAGTCCATGGACACCGAGTTGTTCCGCATCGGCTGCGAATCGGCACGCTAGGGCCGTCGAGCACTCCGCCACCCCGGCCAGCACCGGCACCCGGCCGGCCACGAATTTCAGGGTAGCCCGCAGGACTTCCTGTTTTTCCCCGTACTCGAGCGAACAGTTCTCGCCCACCGTGCCGAGCATGATCAATCCATCCATACCGGCATCGAGCAGACGGCCGAGATGCTTGGTGGTCCCCGCCACATCCAGGCTTTGGTCCGCTTTGAACTGCGTGGTAACCGCGGGGAAGATGCCTTTCCAGTCTACGTGCATCGAGAGGTTCCTCCGTTGGCAAGGACATTGGCTCAGTGGGGTACTCGTCCTCCCCTGTATCAGGTGACAAATCAGGGTAATGCTTTTCCCGCACAAATCAAGTATGATGGTCAAACAAAAAGGGATCGCACTCCTGTGTCGCCTGGATCCTTTGCAGAATGCCGTCAACCCTCGACCATGGAATTACGAATTGCGGTTAACCCGCAAATCCATTTTGGCAAGTCTTGTATAGCTGGCACCCGGATGCCCGTGCAAAGCGTGTTGGAATTGGTCCGCCAAGGGCATTCCTCTACCAACCCATCGATGTACTGGGAGCAGATGACATCCAATGGTGATTGCACGTTCGAAAACGCGGTCGTTTCGAAAAATGCTGGCCGTATCGGCTTTGGCAGTGTTCAGCATCATGGCTGCGGCGGCGGACACAGGCCAACCCGAATCCAAGTCTGAGAATGTGGAATCAGGCGTTACGATTCACATCGACGCCACCAAGCCCCAAGGCGAACTGCGCCCGGTCTGGCGTTTCTTCGGCCACGATGAGCCCAACTACACCTACATGAAAGATGGCAGGAAGCTGCTCTCCGAACTGGCCACGTTGAGCCCGGTCACAGTCTATGTTCGCACCCACAATTTGCTCACTTCGGGAGATGGCACGCCCGCCCTCAAATGGGGCTCCACCGGCGTGTACTCCGAAGATGCCCAGGGACATCCCCAGTACGATTGGACTATCCTGGACCGAATCTTCGACACGTACCGTGAACGTCGGATCCGGCCTTACGTCCAAATTGGCTTCATGCCGGAGGCGCTGTCGACCAAGCCGGTGCCCTATCAGCACCAGTGGGCGCCGGACAAACGTAACCCCCTCTCCACCGGCTGGGCCTATCCTCCCAAGGATTACGGCAAGTGGGCCGAGCTGGTGCATCAATGGGTGCGCCACTGCGTTGAAAAATATGGCCGCGCGGAGGTGGAACGTTGGTACTGGGAGGTGTGGAACGAACCCGATATTTTTTACTGGAGGGGAACCCCGCAAGAGTATTTCCAGCTTTATGATCACGCCGCCGATGCCGTGAAGCGAGCCCTTCCCACGGCCCGCGTCGGTGGACCGGAAACGACGGGACCTCGGGGAGCGCGTGCCGCCAAGTTCCTGCGCGATTTTCTGGAACACTGTCTCCGCGGCAAGAACTATGCAACGGGGCGGCAGGGTGCTCCCCTTGACTTTATCTCCTTCCACGCCAAAGGGGCGCCGCGGGTTGTCGACGGCCATGTGCAAATGGGAATTGGCGCCCAGCTGCAAGACATCGACCACGGGTTCGAGATCATTGCCGGCTATCCGGAACTTCGTCAGAAGCCCATCGTCATTGGCGAATCGGATCCGGACGGCTGTGCGGCTTGCCCGGCCAACGTTTTCCCCCAATATGGCTACCGCAATGGTACCCTTTACGCCAGTTACACCGCCGCCGCTTTTGCCCGGAAATATCAATTGGCTGAGAAACACAGCGTCAATTTCGAGGGAGCCCTGACCTGGGCCTTCGAATTCGAAGACCAACCCTACTTCGCAGGCTTCCGCGTCCTCTCCAGCAACGGCATCGATCTCCCGGTGCTCAACGTCTTCCGAATGTTCGGCCTGATGGGTGGGCGGCGTTTGGCCGTGGAGAGCAGCGCGGACGCTGGCGTGGAATTCATTCGCCAACATGGGGTCCGTGGCCAATCGGATGTCTCCGGCTTGGCGAGCTTCCAGGACGGCCGGCTGTGTGTTATGTTGTGGAACTACCGTGACGATGACCTGCCCGGACCAGCAAGCCCGGTTGCATTGTCGCTAACTGGGCTGCCCACGAACGACGTTCCGCTCCTCCTCCACCACTATCGCATCGATCAGGAACACAGCAACGCCTTCGAGGCGTGGAAACGCATGGGTTCGCCGCAGAAGCCGACGCCACAACAGTACGCCGAGCTGCAGCGATCGGGACAGCTTGCGCTCTTTGCTGCGCCGGAATGGCTGCGGATGACCAACGGCAAAGCGACGCTGCGTATCGACCTTCCGCGGCAGGCCGTTTCCTTGCTGGTGTTTGCCTGGGCACGTCCATCGAAGGGTTTATGAGGTCCATCGACTTTGACAGCCGGTTATCCAACGTGTTAGTCTGGATCTCACGCCCACGGAACAGAACCGCAACAGGACGGTAAACAGTTTCATCTACCGTGCCTACCCCTGGAGGAGCGTGCCTTGAAGCGTATTTTGCGAGCAGGTACACGATTCTCGATACATCGGCAGAACTTCTATCATCCCCATTTGGAACAATTGGAGCACCGGCTTCCCCCGGGAGTCGTGATCCGCCAGGGGCTGTGGCCTTCGGCTGCGGTGAATCCTTCTTCATGGGTTCAACCCACCCCGGCTTCCGAAATCGCGCTCGTTGAGCGGCCTGCCGACCGCACTCCCTCCGAAGGGAATGCCGAGTCCACCAACTTTCGGTGGACCGACGCCCGCATCACCGCTTTCGACGCAGTGGATTGGAAGAATGAGGATCTCGCCCTGGCAAGTGACAAACTTTTTCTCACTCCATTTCCGGGTGACCAGGATTCTGTTCCCGACGCCGTTTCAACCATCCCGCCAGTCGCCCTGACCGGTACCCCGGCTGCACAAATGCTTATCGGCGGAGCCTCGGCCATGAATTCAGCGGATAGCCTTGGCATCAGCATCAATCCTGGTGCCTCGGTTTCAGCCCCTTTGCCGCCACCGCAGACGGCCGGCCATCTGCCAGGCCCAGTAGGCACTAGCCCAAACGCAGCCCCACTAGCCTTGGCGAAGCAATCGCAAGTCCTGGGCAACTTCGGCCAGTTACCGTTACACTTCGACGCGAACCAGGGGCAAGCCGATGCCTCGGTTCGGTTCCTTTCGCCGGGGAGCGGCTCGACGTTGTTCTTGACCGGCAATGGAGCCGTGCTGTCCTTGCGGCAAGCGGTCGCAGACTCGGCCACAGCGCCCACGCCTACCCGAAACGGCGAACTCGATATGCAGGTAGTCGGCGCCAATCCGAACGCTCAGCCCGTGGGCGAGCAGGAACTGCCGGGCAAAGTCAATTATTTCCTGGGCAACGACCCCGCACATTGGCACACCGATATTCCGACGTATGCCAGGGTCGATTATCCGGAAATCTACAATGGCATCAATCTCGTTTACTACGGCAACCAACAGCAGTTGGAATACGATTTTGTCGTGCAACCCGGAGCCGACCCGCGCAAGATCACCTTGGGCTTCCACGGGGCCGATCAAGTGCAAATCGGCGCGGAGGGCGATCTCCTGTTACAGACCGCGGTGGGCGTCGTTCGGCAGCTCAAGCCCACGGTTTACCAGGACGTCAACGGGTCCCGGCAACGGATCGCAGCCAGTTATGTGCTCAAGGGTCCAGATCACGTTGCCTTCCAATTGGGGACGTACGATTCTTCGCGGATACTCGTCATCGATCCGGTGTTGGCCTACTCCACCTACCTGGGCGGCAGCATGGATGATCTTGGCAATGCGATTGCCGTGGACAACGCCGGCAATGTGTATGTGACGGGCGACACCACGTCCCCCGATTTTCCAACCGCGAACCCCATTGAGCCAACCTACGGAGGCGGCACCTCGAATGCATTTGTTGCCAAGCTGGATCCCACCGGTTCCACGTTGCTTTATTCCACATACCTCGGCGGGGAAAACTTCGATCGGGGCAATGGCATTGCGGTGGATGCTTCGGGCGCAGTTTACGTGGTCGGCAAGACCAACTCCCGGGTGTTTCCGATCACGCATGGCGCCTTTGAAGATAGTTTCCGCGGCGACGAATACGATGCCTTCGTGACCAAGATCGGTCCAGCCGGAGATCACCTGAACTACTCCACCTATCTCGGGGGCGATGCGAACGACTCCGGCATCGCCATTGCCATCGACTCCAGCGGCAACGCTTATGTAACCGGCGGTACGAGGTCCAACGACTTTCCCGTGACCCAAACGGCCTACCAGGGTGCCGTCGAGGGGGGTCCCAATGCATTCATCACCGAGCTCAATGCCACGGGCACCGATGTCCTGTACTCCACGTTCCTGGGCGGCAGCAATTCGGATCGGGGAAATGCAATTGCCGTCGATGCGAATGGCTATATCTACGTGACCGGGCACACCAACTCGGATGATTTTCCTACGAAGAATGCCTTGCAGCCCACCTACGGCGGCGGCCTGGACAATGCGTTCGTGGCCAAGCTCGATCCGCGGGCTTCCGGCGACGATTCGTTGATTTACTCGACCTTCCTGGGCGGCAGCCAAAAGGATCGAGGATTGGGAATCGCGTTGGACAGTACGGGAAATATTTACATCGCCGGGGATACGTCCTCCGCGGTCGATTTTCCGATCGTGAATGCCGTGCAGCCGACCTACGGAGGTGGCACCTCCAACGCCTTTGTGGCAAAGATCAACAACGCCGGCACGGAGCTGCTCTTCGCAACGTATCTCGGCGGCAGCGGCGGCGATGGAGCGAGCGGTTTGGCCCTCGATGCCAACGGCAACATTTACTTGACCGGCACGACCTACTCCCTGGATTTCCCCACCGTCAACGCCTTCCAGGCAGTGTCTGGTGGCGGCCAGGATGCGTTTGTGGCGAAGCTGACCTCCGACGGTAGCACGTTGGTTTACTCCTCGTACCTGGGCGGCAGCGGCGATGAGAACGTTCCTCAGAATGGCGTGAATGGCGGTGCCATCGCGGTCGATGCCGCGGGGGCCGTCTATGTCACCGGGAACACGACATCGAGCGATTTCCCAACCGTGAACCCCCTTCAGCCGGTCCTGGCCGGCACGACCAGTGCCTTCGTGGCCAAGATTACCGAGTAGATCCATGAGCCCCAAGATACGAACATTCCGAAGGGGTCTCGTCGCAGTCCTGCTCTCGGCGCTGCTCGGCTGTAAACGCGAAGTGCCGCCCGCTACCCCTGACATGGACCAGTCACCGGTGGAGGCCAAAGCAGAAATGCCCACGTCGCCGGTGCGGGCCGTGGACAAGGCGGAGCCGACGGCTGCTTCCGGTAGTCGGCTACGAATCGAGACGTGGGAGTTTGGTGTGATCGCGCCAAAAACGGAGCTGCGTCACCGGTACACCATCCACAACAACAGCAACATAACCTGGACGATCAAACAGGTCACGCCCAGCTGTTCCTGTACCTGCGGCGAATTCTCGCAGCGGACGATCAAACCGTCGGAGTCCACTTCTGTCGAAGTTGTCTTCCGCACCGGAGATCGTGATGGGACTGTTTATCAAGCGGTCATGATCGAATTTGCCCAAACCGCGGCGCCGTTTTTTCAGCTGGCGATGAAGGGAGAGATCCGCAGTCTCCTGTCGCCATCGCCTTCGCGCGTCGATTTCGGCAGGGTCTGGGCATCCAAGAATCTGCGGCAATCGATTCAGCTACGCAACTACAGCGAACAAGACATTCAGATCGGCCGAATCGACGCGCCCGATTGGCTGCAAGCCGAAGCACAGCCTGGCGACCGGCCGTCGTCGGGCAATCCGCCCCGGCAGATCTGGAACATCACGGTCCAGGCAGATCTGAGCCGATTCCCGACCGTCGCTGACGAGCCCAAGCTGGTAATCCATACCAACGCGGCAACGCTCGATCCGGTTGTGATTCCCGTGCATGTGGAGCTGCGGCCGGCTTTGGAGATAGTTCCCAACGCGATCGATTTCCACGTCTTGGCCACAGGAATCAGCAGCCAACAGGCGCTCGTGCTGGATATTTCGCCAGAGGGGGGCGAACTGAGCGAAAAAGACCTTGTGCTGACTCACTCTCTCGGCGAGGAGATGAAGATCCACGTGCTCAAGATCGGGTTGCAGAACCGTTTTCGGCTGACTGCTACTTATCGGCCGAAGCAATCAAAAGGCGCGGTCCGAGGCGAGCTACAGATCAAGGTGCGGGATAAAGATACTCCACCGGCCCGGGTACCGATCTCCGCACTCGTGCGGTAGGGCAGGGGGCGCCGACTATTCGATAATGCTGACATAAGGAACGACCATTCCGGTCGATGCCCCGGGAGAGGGCGTAGCCTTCGGGTCAAAGTGGGGCTGCGGACCGGGATTGTTGTGCAGCACGGAGCGGTCCACGATGGCGAACATGCGGTGTCGAATTTGGCGGTTCTCCGCCCGTCCGAGTTCGACCCCGAGCTTCACCGGCCGGCTGCTGTCGTCGGTCACTTCGAAAAAGCCGACGGTCAGCCAGACGGCGAACACGTTACTGCGGACCGTGATGTTGTTGTAGATCTTGTTGAGCAACTGGTACTGCAAGTAAGGATGCAGCGGGTTGACGGGTACTTGAAAGAGCCGCTGCCCGACCGCATCGACGGCGCGCAAGACCGTGTCGTCGATGCTGCTCCCCGGGAACTGAATCTCTTTCTGCGTGGGATAAAACCCGGTGGCTCCGCTGCGGAATGGCCTATCGTCTTGAGTTGGTCTGCCGTGCTTGCTGCGCAGATTCAGGAGATGGTTGAAAATCGCTGTACCAATTTGCGTCTCGTTGAAGGCATTGGAAGACTGAGGATCGCAAAGAGCCAAGAGGATTTCGGGATCCCAAATCGTATTGATGTTGATCTTGCCGGGAACCCGTTCGCTGATCGTGGTCGGCGCGATGGTGAACCGCTCATCATGAGTCTTAATGAATTCGGCTTCAAAAATGGCCTTGTTGGGCGGGACCGCTTGGGCAATTCTCCGGACGCGCACTACTTCCTCAGCCGGCGTACCTTTGTCAATAATCAGTGAAGATCCTTCAATAATCTCCCATGTCCCCCCGGTCGCTGTTGTGCCGAACCGTTGGGCCATGAATGTTTTGGTCGAGTCGCCGGGAATTGAGGGCGGGCCGAGACCTCCGTCGGCCTGGATCGAAACGGCCATCATTCCCACCGTCTGGTTCCGAGTTCCCAGGAATTCGAAGGCTCGGTAGAGGCGATGCGACAGGGCCTCGGGCTGACGGGGCCTCGGGAGATCCTCGTCAAACCAAGGCGCCCGGTGCTGGAACTGATTCAGCGGAAGCATGAATTGCTGCGTCAATTCATGCGGCTTGAACGCGGAGACGTGGAGCAGCTCCATCGGGCTAACGAGTTTCCGATCGAGATGGGCGAGCCAGTCGAAAGGGTCGAGACCGGAACTCGCCGGGTTGATCCCACCATTATGGCGGCCAAAAGTAGCATGGGTCGCTTGGTGGGGAGTACCTGGGTCCCCTGTCGCCTTCAGCATCGCTTTGTGGCCGGCGTAAGGCTGTTTCCGTCCGTAGGCCAACCGATTGTTGGATTGCAAGGAGACGGTAGCTCCTTCCGCCTGCCTCAACACCGAGGCAGCCGGCACATTTTCCATGTAATCGACGGTGAGATACGGGTTATAGAACGGCTTCGTTGAATCGAGTTGGGGAGGCAAGTTCGGACAGGCAAGCCTTCTCAAGAGGATTGTTATCGGAGCAATGGCGCCTGCAAGAACCCGTGCATTCATTTGCGGGCTCTGCAGGTTTAGCGGAATTCCTGGGTTTTCGCTCACCGGTAGTCCGGGCGGCAAGCCTATGTCGAAAGCGTACTGCGGTCCGACCACGAAGAAACCATTCCCTGCATAATTCTTTCCGACCGGCGGAATTACATTGCCGTCGCCAAACTGAACGATTGCCTCCTGGCCCCCGGGAGTCTTGAGGGATGGCCGATCACCGAGCACATTGCCGGCGTCACGGATGCCCAAGGCATCAGGGCAAAGGACAATCCGATAAATCGAGTAGGCTCCGTTGCCCAATTTCGCTTGGCCCTGAGTGGGAGATGAAGGATTGGACAAGAGCGGATTCAAGAGCTCGACCCAAGCGTTAATGATGTAATGCTGAGCGAACTGCACTGTCTCGCTGAGGTCACTGATGTATTGAACATAGGCTTCGTTGAGCACCACACGCGGCAGCTCGGTGCCGAATACCCACTGACCCGATGGATGCCACATAAACGGCGTGATGTAGTCATCCGAGTCGATGAAGTCCACAATATTCACAGCCAGCTGCGCCAGAGCGCGCATGGCATTCCATTGCGGATAGTATGGATTGGCAGGCGATTGGGGTGGACTGGCGATATCCGCGGGATTGCCGGCTCCCGTTACTCTCCACAAGACTTCGAAGATTTCCGCCGCCATGAATTGGCGAGCCCGTTGAGCAACCTCGAATTGCACGAGATCCTCGATTACGCCTGCAGTGTTCGGCTTCGGATAATCGGGCAGATAGCGGTTCAGATCGAGCCGGCGTAGCGAGGTGAGGCGTGCCGCGGCTCGCCAATCAGGACCGAAATCGCTGTCCGATGGGGGTTGAAATAGCCGCGGGAACGGTGGCGAAGCGATCGGATAGCCGCACGGAAATAACGTCCCGACGGACATCGGCAGCGGCCAGCGGTTGTATTCAGCTCCATTGGCGCCATGCCAGAACCACGGTGTGATCCCCGGCCGGTCGAGATCAAAACTTCGCAGCGTTATTTGGCTACGCCGCCGAGCCGCGGCTGCCGTCCCATCCGCGAAGTTCTGTGGGCAGGCGCGGACTAGCTCCGATGTCAGCGCCGGCGAACCGGTATCGCCATAGCGGAGCAGGGCCTCCATGTTAGACAGTGCGAACGAACGATCAGGGATTGCCGGGGTGAAGGGATTATACAGATTGGGATGGTGGACTCGTTCCGCGTCCAGCTTATCGCCGAAGCTGTAGCCCGCGGGAGGATCGGGGAAACTCTGATAGGGAACCATTTGCGAGCTACCGCCGGGCTTTAGCAAGAGCGGAGCAGATGGTTGCCCGTTATGCTCCTGATCCGAACCGTCAAAGTCGACCGGTGCATACACCTTGGGATAGGGGCCCGCGGTCGGCGGCGCGAGAAGGGAATGGGGAAAGTTATCCCGGCCATAGCGGCCCGTCGGTCCAATCGTGGTTTGAAACAGGGCTTGCCACTCTGGAGGACTGGCATCGAGGACACGTTTGGCGCTAACTTCCCAGGCGCCCCAGCCCTGGTTGGAGGCATGGTCCGCCCCTCCGGCACCGCGCAAGTTGCCGTGGACATTCAGGTTCACGCGGTTGTCCAGGTCCATGATCAACGGTGCGAACAGGGCTTTGAACTTGCGGCCATCGGGGGCCGTCATCACGGGGAAATCCAGGTCGAGCCAAAGACTATCGTTGTTGGCTAATTTGGGTTTGCCGTTTTCCAGGTACAGGGTTCCCGGCGAGCCAATCAGGTTTTTGACGTCGCCTCCTTCGTCCTCGGGATAGGGAAAGCGTTCCGCCTCATCGGGGTCGTTCGGATCGTGTTTTTGATCCACGGGGCGTGGCCGCAGGATCTTGTATTTTCCTTCCGGATTGTGCCAGTTGGGATTCTCGCGATTCCGCAACGAACCAAAGAGCCAGGGCCGATGGAATGACGGAATGAGGACGGTCCCGCCCGCCACAGTGCCCAGTTGCGGCAGCGAGCCGGTCCCCGCCTTCACGGCGGCCAGGAACATATTGTTGAGATCCGGATACGTGTAGGGTGCATTAAACCCGCCGACGTAGAAGCCCGGCTCCTCGGCCGCATATTTGGGATCCGTGCGATACGGCCGGTACTCCGTCTTTGGTCCGACCCGAACGAGTCCGCCGAATCGCTCCGGATCGCGGAGAAAATGATCCTCGCCATGGTAGGTGTAGTTGATCAGCTTGTAGTCATCGATCTTGAACGGATTGTTGTAAGTGCCCGGTGCGTCCAGCAAGCCCTCCGGGAACTTGGTGTGCAGTCGCCCGGTGCCGTTAAAGGGCACCTGGTTGATGGGCACACCCTGATCCTCGTACCGGATCGGGCCACCCGGCACTTTGCTGTAGTTGAGCCCGTACATGTTGCGGGCCAGGCTATGCCCGCGCAGACCGGAATAGATTCCCGTCTCGTCATCCGATGTGTCGTAAACGAACTGCCCGAGAAAATACGAAAAGAGCAGCTCGGCATCGAGGTCTGGCTGCGTCTCGGATTCGGCTTCCCGAAAATTGCGCGAGGCCACCGCGGCCGCACTGGCATAAAAGGCAAAGCTGAGTCCGACCACCGCGAACAGGGTCAGGAGCGCGAGCACCACGACCAGGATGACCCCACGCCGCGGTTGGACCAGGTGGGTACAACGGGTGCGCAACATGATAGCTTCTGGTGGTTTGGCGGCAGATCACACAATTGCGTTCCACCGCCAAACCACCGGACAACCTCTCGCTTCCAGCCGTTAGGAACGACCGGTCCCCGATTTCTTCTGATGGACCGACACGGTCCTGGCATCGTGGATGACGAGCGAACCGTCTACGCGGATTTCGCCCTTCCCCTGGACGGTGTAATACGCCGGCCGTGTGGGAAGGTTGCGCTCCGTGCCCGCGAAATACACGTTGACAACAACGGTCTGCATCTTTGGCTTGGCGGCGGGGCTGCTCTGTTCTCGCGCCACCTGGACGGCGAGCTTGTACCAACGTTGCTTGGTGCTCGGATCCTGGCCGGTGCCATAGAGATTGCCGGCAAACACGACGATCTTGCCATCGTATTTCTCCGTAAGACCCTGTTCGGGATCGGGAACAGGCGTTCGCAGATCCATGGGATCCACGACAACCGGCTTTTCTACGGCTTGATCGGCGGCGACGGCCAGCATCGCGGTCGAGGCCAGCACGAGCAGTGCCGATAGGAATATGGTACGGTTCATGACTTGTATCCTTGTGTTTGGATTAAACGAATCCCAGGTTCGAACGACTGAAATTACCCAGCAGCGGGAAGACATAGGCAAGGTCTTGCGATTGGGTCAGGCCGAACCAATTTGCCAGCGTTGCCGCGTACTGTTCCACCGAAGTCGTCGGAATCCATCGGCCACGATTGTCGGTGTCGTTCGGGCCATTGAGCTGGAGCTTGGGATACGAAATTCCATTCGGGCCATGCATGCCATAGAAATCGCTCCCGTTGACCGCACCGCCCAGAACGAAATGGTGCGAGCCCCAGCCGTGATCCGTGCCGACCGATGCGGCGCCCGATCCGGAAGGCTGGAATGTCCTTCCGAAATCGGAATGGGTGAACTGCGTGACCTGATTGGCCACGCCCAGCTCGACCGTGGCATTGTAAAACGCCTGCATCGCTTTGCTCAGTTGTGTGAACAAGGTGATCTGCGTGCTAAGCTCATTTTGGTGCGTATCGAACCCGCCCAGCTGAACGAAGAAGATCTGGCGATTGAGTCCCAACGACGGCTGAGTGAGATTTGCTTTGATGACCTTGGCCACTTGCAGTAACTGGTTCCCCAGCGTCGTGTTGGGAAAGACCGTCTTGATGGTCGGATCGACGCTGAGTGCCTGACTCACGATCAAGGCTTTTTGCGTGATCGCGTCGGCAGCAGCAACCATGGAATTGCCCAGGTCGATCGTGCGCAGGTAGTCAAAAGCCAGCCTGCGTGCCTGTTCGTCCGCAGCGGTACCGTAGCCCGACAGCACCAGGATCTGGTTGAGCGGCGTCGGGGCCGGCGAGATCGCTAGGGGGCTGGATACCGTCCCTATCGTAAACGTGGGGGTGCCGCCGAGCGAGGTAAGCAGCGGAAAAGACGCCGCCGGGTCGGCGAGCCGATCGGCAAGACGGCCGCCCCAACCCGTGCTGGTACTGACATCCGCACGGCAATTCTGCCACTCGTTTTGTTGATCGGAGTGCGAAAACAATTGATACGGCCGCGGCTTGGTTCCAGCTTGATAATCGGCCCGCGAAAGCGGGACGACCAGCGGTCCGACGTTGCACACGACTGCCAGCTTGCCTTGGGCCCAGAACTGCTGGAGTTCGGGCAGGTTCGGATGGAGACCGAAAGATCCACCGCCGCCACTGGGCGGGTTGGGAGAAAGCGGCAGCAGCTTGTTCTGCGCAATCGCCAGGCCCGAGGAATTGCGGGTACTTTGGTAAGCGGCATATCCCCCGGTAGGATCGGTCGCACCGCTGAGCGGGACGACGGTATTGTTGCAATCGTTGCCGCCGTACAGGAAGATGCAGACCAGCGCCCGGTAACTGGGCGGCTGGGCCAAGGCGTTGATGAGGGCGAGTTTATCAATGGTCGAGGCCATCGCTGCGCCGCTGACGACGTAGCCGGCTCTGCGGAAAAATGCGCGACGAGTCAAGGGTATGGTCATGGTTGTATCTCCCATGGAATTTGCGAGGAAGTCGATTGATTATTGTGCCACCTGGTACTGCGAGGAGCTGGCGATCAGGTAAATCGCCGTCCGTACCCGCTTGAGCGGGTTACTTTGCGACACAGCCGAGACCGCGTTGACGACGCTGGTGCGCATGGCGCTTGACATCGTGCCATGCAACAACAAGCCGCCGACGGCATCCGTCAGAGCTCCCGGATTCCCGGCCAACACCTGCCAGGAGGTAAGGCTCAGGGCAGTACCATTGGGAGCATTCGAGGTTGCCCCCCCAGCGGCGACCCCGCCTGCCATGGCCATTTGGTTGACGAAATTGATGCGCTTCAATGAGGTGTAGGAAGTCATGATCCCAAATTCAGGCGCCAGCACCGTCGCCGAGCCGGGCAACAAGGTTTGTGGCGAAAAATAGCTGAACACCGTCGGCGGTCGGAAAATATCTTGACTCATTGGTGTCGTCAACTGATCGAGGTAACCATCGCTGGTCGTCTGTTGATTCGCCGACTTGGCGTTGAACGCCCGGCATAGATTAGCGACCAATTGGGCCGGTTCGCGCAGATGGCCATAATTGGGGTCGGTCTTCACATCGCCGCGCGCTTCCGGATCGAGCAGGATCGCCCGGACCACTTCGCGCATCTGGTAAGAGTTGCTCCGGTTCAGGTTGAAGACAGCAGCAACCCGGGCCACATAGCCCGGCGACGGATTGCTCGTCACCAGTTCCTGAATGAGCGCTTGGCTGATGAACGGAGCCACGTTGTGATGGTTGCAGATGATATCCAGCGCATTGTTGAGATCGAGGTACGCATTGGCCGGAGTCGGGGTACGGGCGGGGATCACCATGCCGTCCAACACGACTTTTTGGGTGAAGTCATGCTTGGCGGCATTCTCTGGCTTAGTGCCGTTCAGCACCATCGGATTGACGTAGTCCACGATACCTGGTGCCGGCTGAGGCGCAAACGTCCACCCCGTAAAGACCTTGGCCATGTTCGTTACGACGGACTGGTCGTAGGTCGGGATGGCATAGCCGTTGCTGTCGAGCACCTGCGTGCCGTCCGGGTTCAATTGGAACAGGCCGATCGTGAACAGCTGCATGATCTCACGGGCATAGTTCTCGTTCGGGTTCGTTTTGGTGCTCGTGGCCATGTTCAGATAAGTGCCCATGGCCGGGTTGAGCGTGATGGTGTAGAGCAGGTTCCGGAAATTCCCGAACGTGTGATCGAAGGTAAGGTTGTTGTTGCTGTCGCGATCGACCTGGTCGAAGGCCCGCAGATACGGGCTCATGCGGAAGGACTGAGTAATCTCGAGCGCGGACACCACCATGATCTTGTGCATGGACCAGGCGACACGTTGACGCAGCTGATCCGGGCCGTAGAACGCATTGGTGAAGAACTGCCGTTGCAGCAAGTACGGCGAGTAGTTATCGCGCTGGCAGTTGACCGGGATATTGTTCACACAATCTTGCGAGGGATTCTCCGGTAGCTGCGGCATCAGGGGGTAGCTTGACGGCGGCGTCTGGTTGGCATCGAATTGCTGGCTAAGCCAATTGCGGAAACCAACGCTCTGCACCTGCTGAATCAAGTCGCTGTTGGGTCCCCAGCTCGCTTGTTCCAGGAACCGGATCGTGTCGGCCGTGGATTCGATCGTGGCGTAGTTGATCCGCTCGACACGAACTGCGTCGGCCAGGACGTTGCCATCCGCGTTGTCCGACAGGGATACCGTAAGCGTGCCGGTGGAAACCGGGAAACCGATGCTCCCCAGATCCTGCCAGGTAGTCGCGCCATCGCTCAAGCCCACGGGGGCCAGTTGTTGGTTGACCGCGGTCGTGGCAATGACCGTCGCCCCATCGAGGAGGGTGAAGGGCGCATTGTCTGCCTGGTTGGCATTGGCCGGCCAGGTCGCCATCACGCGGTACAGCCCCGGCGTGAGGTTGGGGAACGTCCAGGTGGCGGTGTTGCCGCCGACACCCGCGGGTGCGACGGTAGCTCCGCCCTGGAAGCCCGGCCCCGGGGTGGCCTGCCAGCTGCCGCCGGCAGTGCTGAAGGTGGGACCGCCATCGTCGCTGACAAAGCTCGAATAGCCGACGCGCTCAACGCGGATGGCATCCGCAAAGACGTTGCCGTCCGCATTGTCCGAGACAGATACCACTAGCGAGTTGCCCGTGATCTTGTAAACTCCGCCGCCGAGGTCTTGCCAGGCTTGGTTCGCATCCGAAAACGTACCGGGACTTGCCTGTTGATTGACCGCCACCGTGGCCAAGACGGTGCTGCTGTCCTGGATGGTGAACGGCGTGTTGTCGGCCGCGCTGGGGTCAGCGTTCCAGGTCGCGGAGACTCGGTATTGGCCCGGAACCAAACCGGACACCGTCCATGTGGCAGTATTCGTGCCGGTTCCCGGGGCGATGGTCGTCATGCCCCCCTGGAAGCCCACGCCAGCCGTTTGCGTCCATTGGCCGACGGTGCTGAAACTGGGGTCGGTGTCATCCACCATTCGCAGCGACGGAAACGGCGTGACGCCGCCCGCCAGGGAAAAATTGAAGGACCCGTTCACGGGATCGTTGCTGGTGAAGGTGAGCGGTCCGCTGTAGCTGGCGGCGTCCCCGGCGTTCAGGGCTGCCACGAAGGTCGTGGAGCTGCCCGGACTCAGGACCAAGCTGCCGAAGCTCCGGAGCAAGGTGAAGCCCGCCGGCAAGTTGATTGGCTCGCTCAGCACCAGATTGGCCGTTCCCTTGTTTAAAATGGTGAAGGTTTGCGGCGCGGGCACGGCCTGGAGCGTCTGACCGAAACTGACGGATCCGGTACCGCTGGGGATACCATCCCCATCGGTATTCGTTCCCAGGTAGACATGGATTTCGGGAGAAACCCCCTGAGACAGGCTTCGCTCGATGAGGACTCCGCCGAGAAGGATGAGCGCCACTGGCGCGCACCGCAGCAATGGGGAGTACCGTCCCTTCGGCTTGCAGCGTCCCATGATGACCCTCTCTACATTGAAACCGGCGCTCGGGAAAGCCGTGCGCCAACCCTGGACGGATTCATGAGTTGGAGATCGAGGCTGTGTGCACCATCAGCCTCCCCCTGGTCGACGAAATCTTCCGATCCAGTGTGCGGGAGCACACAGACTGGCGGAGACAGGCAGATACGCATGGATCTACGCAGTCAACCCCACGAGTATAAGGCTGGCCCCGTCGATTGCAAGCAAATTCCTTAAAGTTTCTTAAGAATTGTGTTTTTTCTGCAATTGGATAGGAAGGACCGCCTAAGCTACACAACGGACGGCTACAGATTCAGATGGACCGCAATACGAACGGGACCTTGGAATCGGGAGAACAGGAGTTGTTGGAGACACCTGTCGCATGCACGAGTCATTGCAAGGCGTACATTTCATATTGAACATCTCCTGCCGACGTCCTGGGACAATTTTTCCAACCTGGAGAACCTGGCTCGGGCCTGCCCAGGATGCAATTTCGGGAAGGTGGACCGAACGCAAGCCCCCGATCCGGAGTCCAGCAAGCTCGTCTCCCTGTTCACCCCTCGAACCGATACGTGGTCAGAGCAATTTCGATTCGAGGGAACCCACCGGATCGGGCTCACGCCCGTGGGGCGGGCCGCCGTATTGCTTCTGGACCTGAACCATCTCCGTTGTATCCTTATCCGCCAGGCAGAGAAACTCTTTGATCTCTTCCCCTAGCTAAATCGCGGTATCTGCACGCGCTCCCCGCCCTTCATCGCCGATTGGTGCGCACAGATGCCCACCATGGTCCAATTGGCTGACGTCTCCGCGTCCGGCAAGGCTGGCCGTTCCCCGCGGATCGCCAGCAGCCAGTTGTGCGCCAGATGCGGATGCGAGCCGCCATGGCCGGCTCCCTGGATGAAGGACAGATGCTCGGCATCTTGGATCGTGCCGGTGAAGGGACGGATCGACTCAGGGAGCAGGTGTGCGTAGTCGGGTACTTTGACCCGCTGCGGAATCTTTGGTTCCGGCAGTCCCTTGGTGTGGATGATGGGGTCTTCGTTCTCCACTTGCTGCCATTCGAACGACTTTTTGCTCCCCGAAACGTCGAAGCTTTCTCGATACTGCCGGGCCGTGTCGAAGAGGCTGCGCGTTACCTCCGCGGCCACATCGGAATCGCGGATCTTGAACGTCGCCGTCTCGACCGCAAACGGGCTGCCATACCGAGAGATCAATTCCTCGCGGATGCGGCCGGAGCCATGACAGACCACGCTTTCGGCATGCTTGCCCAGGATAGCCAGGCACGGACTGACGCAGTGCGTGGCATAATGCATGGGCGGCAGACCCGGCCAATAGTCCGGCCAACCATCCATGTCCTGTTGATGGCTGCCGCGCAAGAACTGAATGCGGCCCAGCTCGCCCTTGTCGTAGAGTTGCTTGACAAACAGATATTCGCGGCTGTAAACGACCGTCTCCATCATCATGTAGACTTTGCCGGCCTTGCGCTGCGCTTCCACGATTTGGCGGCATTCGTCGATCGTGGTCCCCATCGGCACGGTGCAAGCCACGTGTTTTCCTGCCTTGAGCGCGGCCAGACTCTGCGCAGCATGGTCCGGGATGGGAGAGTTGATGTGGACCGCATCGACATTGGGATCCTGCAGCAGCTTGTTGAAATCGGTGTAGCGCACCTTGATCCCGAAGCGATCCCCACATTCATGGAGGCCTTTTTCCGTTCGCCGGCAGATGGCGTACATCTCGGCGTCGGGATGCTTTTGGTAGATGGGAATAAACTCGGATCCAAAGCCCAGACCCACAATGGCTACGCGGATTTTATTACCGGCCATGAGATGGCTCCTCTTGAAGCTACCGTTCCACCGCCAGGGCGTTCAGTACCAGAACAGGCACTGGTGGAATTGCATGCAGATTAGTCGCCAGACAGGGCAAAGGCAAGAGGGTCATCGAGACGTAGCCATGATCGGCGCGCCGGAACGGCCACGGGCTTTGCCTGGTGAGGGCAACTCTTGCTTTTGAGCGGCAAAGCTTCGCCACCACCGCGTCGGCAGCGATCCCAGTACCAACAGCCCCGCGCAGACCCCCCAGCAGCCAACCAGGATCATCGCCAAGGCATTGCTGAAACCGTAGGCGTGCAGCCCCACACCGAGTTGATTCGTGCCGATCCCGGACCAGCCCGTCAGCATGATACCGAAGATGGACAGCACCGCCATGCCGCGCTGCTTGATCATGCCGCCCCAGCGGGCGTGCAAGATCAGCGCATTCCAAATCACGATCAATAAGGCCCCGTTCTCCTTGGGGTCCCAACCCCAAAAGCGTCCCCACGACTGGTCCGCCCAGATTCCGCCCAGGACAGTTCCAGTGAAGCTCAGGAGCGTACCGAAGCAGAGCACGCCATAAATCATCTGACCCAAGGTCCGGGCCAATTCCTTGTCCAAACGAGTCGTCAAAACTCCGGAGACGACATAGAGGGCCCCAATCACCCCCGCGACCACCGTGGCCACATAGCCGAACGTCACGATCGTGACATGCGTGGCCAGCCAGAAGTTGGTGTCCAGGACCGCCTGCATCATTTCCAGGGTGTCGCCGCTGCCGGCAAGGTGATGCGCCAACAGCATGGAGAGCGAGCCCGTGATCGCGGCCACCACGTTGCCCACGCCATTGCCGTAGATTTTTTCGAGGAAGAGTCCCAACAAGACGCAGCCCCAGGCGATCCACACCGCTGCGGAATACAGGTTCGTGACCGGCGGTCGGCCCTGGAGATACATCCGCGTGAGGAGAGCCCAGGTGTGCACCACGAGCGTCAACACGGTTAGCCAAAACGCAGCGCGGTTGAGCGGCCCCGTGAAAACGATCCAGCCGACACACGCCATGAGGAAGACGAAGATATACAGGAGGGTGCAATGATAGAACGGCTCGAAGTGGTTGAAAAAGACTTCGAGACCCGCCTTGTACGTCTGGTCCGGCATGCGCTCGTCCAGCCGTGCCCGGTAGCTGGCCAGCTCGCGATTGAAATCATCGGTCTTCCCCTGGGCATAGGCGAGCAGCAATTTGCCATATGCCCGCGTGTTTGGATTATCTTGGCCGCTGCGGTGCGCTTCCAGAAATGCTTGATCGAACGGTTGCCATTCCTGGCCGGGCGAAGTCGGCGGGATGGCGTACGGCGCGTGCAGGTTGGCCAGCTCCATGTACAACTGGAGGTGCTGGACCAGTTCCAGTACTTGGGCATCAAACGCATCCTTATCCTGGGCCGGCCGATCTCGGGCCTGTTCGGCGCGCTTGACCAGCTCAGGGATTTTGCTGCCGAACTCTTCGAGGGAATAGCGCCAGTTCATCGGCCGCATTTCCAGTCCCAAGAGCCGCAGCAAGTCGTCATTCTCGATCCGGAAGACCTGGTATTTCTCGGCCGCATGGTGATCGAAGACTCCATTATTCACCATGGTGTCGAGCAGCCATTTGATCGCCGGCTGGGTCTTTCCCTTGTCGTCGCGAAACGACTGACGATGGCTGACAATCATGAGGCTCGTGCGGGCCACTGTGTCCATGGGCTTGACCCGGCCACGGTCCACAACCGGCAGCCTGGCAAATTCCTGAAGCTGCATTTGGCCCGGAGCATCCTCCGCTGGCGTCATCATGACGGCCAAGTAAGCCGAGGCCACAGCCAAGACTAACCAGGGAAAGGAGCGTGCTATGTTGCTCATTGCGTGGCCCTCAGGCGCAAGAAACCGATCAGGTGCAGTCCAAAATGAAAGATCATCCCCACGGACACCATCGCACAGGCAATATACGGCATCAGCCAGCCGGGATTCCGCACCACCTGCAAGATGGTTCCCCTGTCCCCTTCAAGGAAAGAGGATTGGTAAAACGTTTCGCCCCGGTAACGGAGTGGCTCGTTCATGGAAATCAGCACTTCGCGATGCTCCTCCCGCGTCGGATCATCCAGCCGCACCAGGCTGGAAAAGTTCTTCGGCGTCTCTGTGCCGATGTAAATATCATGACTGAATTTAAGGAGATGGATGGTATACGGCTTGTACGTCCGCTTGAAGCGGAGCGAAACGTCGTAGGTTTTGCCATCCACGCTCAAGGGCTGCGGATTCAACCAAATCGAAAGGAGGTACGTGCCGAGTACCTCGCCCGTTCCTTTCCGTTTGAAGGTCACGTAGGTGGAAGGCGTGTCGACTTTCTGTTCCTTGGAGGTGCCGCTGACCTCGGCCCGTTCGATCGCAACCACCGACCGGCCAGCGCCTGCCGTCGCCGGATTGTCTGTTCCCGGTGGAATTTCCTTGGGCAGCTCGGAATTGCGAAAGAACCGCAGGACTTCCACATCGACGGGAAGTTCCTGATGTTGGACGGGGCCGGGTCGTTTCAAGAATCGATCCGGGATGACCACAACCGCATCGGTCTTGGAATCGGATGAATCGACGATGGCTAATTCGGTTGCCCGATGCTCCTCGATGAAGTTGGAGGAGCCATTCTGCTCGATCGTCATGTTTCCTTCGATGGCAAACAGGCCAGTGACGAGCTCGCTCAGCATGAGGATGATCAGGCCCGCGTGCAGTGTCAGGATGCCGGACCGCTTCCAGCTCAATTTGAAGCGAACCGCGTGTGCAGCCAGGAGGTTCGCCAGGAGCAGGCCGCCGATCAGCCAGCCACCCGGAAAGGGAAAGCTGCCGGGTAGCCGGGCAGTGTGGGGCACGCCAAAAAACACTTGCCCGAAGCGGACAAACAGTTGAAACGGAATCCACACATACGCCGAGCGGAAATACTCGTTGACCGCTGTCCAGATGCCCACTTCGACTTGGGCCAACGTGCCGCAGAAAACGAGCACCAGCGACAGTGAAAACAAAACGACGGTGAGCCGCAAGGATGCGAGGCCGTCGAGTGCTTTCCGGATCGGTCCTCGGTCTGCCCGTCGCGGTTTGGTGGGAACGCTCACGGCTTTAGGCGGCGGGTTGTCGGAGATTCGAACGGCAGTCTTACTCATGGTTAGCTTCCTCTCCCGCCCTCAAAATGCACGGACTTGACGAACGCCTCGAATGCCGATTTTTCTTTCCCCACCGGCTCGGCCGGCCCCTTCAGCGTGAAGAACCAGGTCTGACTTCCCCGCGGCAGGATCACGCCGAGCAAGCGCTGGGGTGGCTGACCGGCGGATGCGGGGCCGGTCAGATCGACATAAGGGGCAGAAGTTCCCGCCACGTCGATTTGTCGGACCTCCTTGCCAAGCTGCGTCTGGTCGATCGGCTCCAGATGAACCTGGCCTCGCCAGCGATTGACGTTGTCCAAGACCCCGCCCGCTGCGCCAGGAAACACCGTGATCCCGGCCTCCGCGGCCCCGTCGGCGACATCAAACAGTGCGAAGCGCATTCGTTTCGGGTCAGGCTTCTCCTTCCACCCTTCCGGTTTGACGTACTGTGGCCGCGCGGGCGATTCCGACTGGCGAGAAAGAATGTCGGGGCCCGACATGGCACCGGCGACTTCTCCACCCCGGTTGGTCATATCCACCAGAACCGCCGGCCCACCATCCAGCTGAAGATTCTTGGAAATCTCGCCCAGCTTGCTTTCGTCGATTTTCCCAAGCCCAATCTGTCCGCGCCAGCGGTTGATATTGTCGAGCACGGAGCCGGCCGCACCGCCGAATTTCGTCACCGTAAGCTCCAGCGGGTGCTCTTGCGGACCGAGATAGAAGGTCGCATAGCGCAGCCCCGATTGCGGGCCTGGACGCCAGCTCGGCGGCACGGTCCAGTTAATCGGCCGCGCTCCCTGGTCGTTGAAGCGGACGGAATGGAGGAACTGATCAAACCCTACCTTCTCTTGGTCGACCAGCGAGACCGGCCCGGTCAGCTTAAAAAACCAGGTTTGGCCGGCGTGTGGCATGATGGCGGCCAAGAGGCGGGTCGCCTCGGGCTTGGAAACGCGGTAGCTGCGGATTTCGTCAGATTGACAGCCAAGCGACAGCGTGGCCGCCAAGCCACAAGCAATCACAAGGCTGCTACGCTTGTTTTGCACGCCGGAACCTACTTCAGGAATCCATGGGTAATGGCAAAGGACAGTCCACGGTTCATCGTTGCAAGGGCACTCGCCGGAGTCAAGGTCGCGTCCACTGCTCTTGGTGTCAACGAGAGAGCGACATCTGGCAGGAGCACAGGTGGCCATCCGGAACAGGCCGGATGAAACAAGGCGGGTTTTTCTCAGTAGGATCATTGTCCCCGAAACGCCGGCCAATTGCAAGGCAAGGGCTTGAAAACCGCCCGTTGATCTGAGAAGATATTTCTTGGAGCTGCTTGAAAATCCCACCTACCCCAGCGCCGGCTGCCCGCTGTGGTCATCCTTTTGATGGTGAACGCATTCCTGTTAGGCCAACGTGTCGGGCATGAACTCTTGGACGCAGTTCGAACAACGAGGTTTGCGATGAGCTTGGGCCGGCTTTTCCTCCTGACAGCTCTTTCGTTAGCCCTGAACGGACACCTGGTCGCCGCAGAACCAGCCGTAGAATCGGCGTCCGTCAGCTACTACCGCGAGATCCGCCCTATCTTCGTGCAAAATTGTCAAGGGTGTCACCAGCCGGCCAAGTCGTCGGGCGGCTACGTCATGACCAGCCACGCCGACATCCTCACGAAGGGGGATAGCGAAGAAGCTCCCATCGTGCCCGGCAAACCACAGGAAAGTTTCCTCGTGGCGCAGATTACTTCCCAGGACGGCCAACCCCCGGTTATGCCGCGCGGCAAAGATCGGTTGCCGGAGCCGCAGGTCAAGCTCATCAAGAAATGGATCGAACAGGGCGCCAAGGATGATACGCCTCCCTCCGCACGGCTGGCGCCCGTGGACGCGGACCATCCCCCTATCTACGCCTTGCCGCCGGTCATTACCTCGATCGATTATTCCCCCGATGGGACTCTGTTAGCGGTGTCCGGCTACCATGAAGTATTGCTGCACCACGCAGATGGATCGGGACTGGTCGCCCGGTTAGTCGGCGCTTCGGAGCGAATCCAGTCGCTGGCCTTTTCCCCAGACGGCAAGCGGCTGGCCGTGACGGGCGGCAATCCGGGCCGCTTCGGCGAGGTGCAGGTCTGGGACGTGGCCAAGCGTAAGCTTGTGCTCTCCGTCCCCGTCACCTTCGATACGCTCTACGGAGTCAGCTGGTCGGGAGATGGCTCCAAGATTGCGTTCGGCTGCGCGGACAATACCCTTCGGGCCATTGATGCCACGACCGGCAGCCAAATCCTTTACCAGGGGGCACACAGCGATTGGGTGCTCGGTACCGTCTTCTCCGCCGATGCGACCCACGTAGTCTCAATCAGCCGGGACCGGTCGATGAAGTTGACCGAAGTAGCCACGCAGCGTTTCATCGACAACATCACGAGCATTACGCCGGGCGCGCTCAAGGGGGGCTTGCTCACCGTTTCCCGACGGCCGCAAAAAGAGAAGAAAATGGCCAAGGTCCCGCCCGATACGCCGGGTGCAGCCCCGAAGATTTACGATGAGCTGCTGATCGGGGGCTCCGATGGTGTACCCCGGCTGTACAAGATGCACCGCGAAACCAAGCGCGTCATTGGCGATGACGCCAACCGGATCCGCGAATATGAAGCCATGCCCGGACGCATCTACGCCGGTTGCTTTAGCGCTGATGGGAGCCTCCTGGCCGTCGGCAGCAGCCTCGATGGCCGCGGCGAAGTGCGTGTCTACCAAGCCGAGAACGGCAAGCGCGTTTCGACGTTCGAAGGGGAAAAGGGTGCCGTCTACACGGTTCGATTTCATCCGGACGGCAAGCAGGCTGCCTCGGC
>DATGIQ010000042.1:0-3658 GCA_035295665.1 Gemmataceae bacterium
CACAGCCGACCCAAACCCTGGGGTCTCTATCACAGCACTCCACAAATGGCCCCGGGAGGGGACATCTAGCGGAAAAAATCTGCCGGGATGTGGCTACGCCGCGCCATGAACTGTTTTGCCCTGGCCCATCCGAAGCCCTACCATACTGGACACACGTCAACGGCAGTATGGAGCGCGGCCCAACGGGCAATCTTGGCCGCCGTCGATCCGGCATATCGGGGAACAGGAGCTGCAATGATGCAGGGTTCGTCGCCTTCCAGTGCAGATCAGGCGGTGCGCGCAGGAACGGCGAGATGAATTCACCGCCGCGCAGAAAAAGGAGCTGGACTCATTCCGCACCGAGGCCGAGGCCGTACTGCGGCAGGTGACCGAGCCAGCAGACCGTCGCACCGATTCGTGCTTACCAGCCCAGGGATCGACGCAAGTCTTCCAGGCCACCGCGCACGGCGTCCTCAGGAGTTGGATACGTCCCGCTCCCCTCCAGGCGGCAGCCACTCACGGTTTGCGTCACTTCGCAGCCATACTTCCCGGCCGCCGGAATCGGCACCAGCCGGTACTGTGGAGATTTCTCCAGGAGCACGAGCCAGGTGCCGCGTTTGGTGCTCACCTGAACCGCGCCACCGCGCTGGGCCAACCAATCGGGCGTTGCCACGCTCGCCATGCTTCGCTCCCTCCGAGAGGATCAAACCATCGGGACTCATCGTGACTATACGGGCCGAGTCCTGCTGCGGACAGCCGTCTGTGGATAACATCTCCGCAACCCAGATTCCCTTCACCTTGATGGCCTGTCCTTCGGCTTTACAATGAAAGCAGAGCGTGAGGCATGTGGCCCACGCGAGAATCCCCGTCGGGCGCGCAAAGCCCCGCGAGAAGGAGAACGAGCATGCATCATTTCTGGCGGCACGCGCAGCGTGCATTCGAACACCTGGGTCATTGTGGCGGTTGGGCGGGCGGTGGCCCGGGCACTCACGCTTGGGAAGGCCCTGCCGAGGAAGGCTATGAAGGGTTCGCCGGGGGCGGAGGCGGCTTGGGTGTGCGCCGGCCGCTCCGTTTCCTGGCCCACAAACTCGGCCTGGACGAACGTCAGATTGCCGAAATGGCCCGTGTCCTGAGCGAGCTCAAAACCGAACGGGCCCAAGCCGAGGTGGACCGCCAGCGCACGGTGGCGGCGTTTGCCGACGCCATGGCCGGCGATTCCTTCGACGCTGCCAAAGCTGGGGACGGCGGCGAACTGCGCTTGAAAAGTGCTGAGCGGCTGCGCGGCGCGGTGCTGAAGGCGTTGCAGCAAATCCACGCCATCTTGAATCCGGACCAGCGCCTCAGGTTGGCGTACTTGATCCGCACGGGCCGGCTGTTCATCTAAGCAAACCGGAATCAGTCCGAGCCCGAAGGGGAAGCGATGAAGCGAACCCTTCCGCTCGCCCTTCGGGTTCGGACACAATCAGAACGTATGGCCCCTGTCCATCGTTCCGATTTCCAGTTCCGGGATGCCGAGCTTCTCCAGTTCGCGGACCACCTGCTCGCGGAATCGCGCCTTGATATGCACAGCCACCACGCGGGTCCGTTGCTTCAACTTACGGATTTCGCCGGCGAAGAGTGTTGGCGTGAGGTGTTTGGACACCTGCGCCAGCGCGGCCATCGAGTCGGGAAACGTCGCCTCCAGGAACACGGCCTTCAGATGGGGCGTCCGGTTGGCGTAGTGCCAGATGGTCTCGGTCGGTCCGGTGTCCCCTACGATCAGCACGGCCACGTCCTTTTCTTCCACCAAGAAACCAAAGGTCGGCACGACGTGATCGACGGGAATCGGCGTAATCCGCAGGCCTTCCAGCTCAATCGTGCGTTCGGATTCCAGGACCGCAACTTTCAGGAACGGCGCATTCGGAGGAGAGAGGCGAATCATATCCGGCCAAACCCGGTCGTTAAAGACATCCTTGCGCAAGGAATTCAGCACCGGTTCGCTGGCATGGATCGTTACACAACTGCTTTTGCCCTCGTAGGCGTTTTCCACGAAAATCGGCAGAGAGGCGATATGGTCCATGTGCGTGTGCGTGAGCAGCACATGCTTGACCTGGGCCTGTTCATCAACGGTCCCCGCCAAACCGAGAGAGCCGGCATCGATCGCCACGGTGTCGTTGATTCGGTAGGAAGTCAAGAACTGGTGCGGCCGCACTTCGGCAGCCGAGACTGAGGATGGCACCAGCGTCACCTTCACGGCTTATTCCTCCGCTCTTTCGGTGATTCTTACAGTAAACGGGTAAATGCGGAGCGTCAATTGCGAAAGGGTGTTTGCGATGTCCGGCGAATGCGCGATCCGGATTGGGGAGCCGTTTACAAGAGTTGTAGCGGCCGTGCCGAGCCTTCGGATGAGGAGGAGGACTCCTCGCAAACGGCCGTGCTCCGGAAAGCATGGCGGGGCACGCTCCCGACCGCTAAGATGCAGCACAGATCCCTGTACTGAGCCAGTAGAGGCCAATGGATGCATTACCGGGAGCACGCAATGAATACTGCAGCGATCAGGATTGCTCCGTCCATTCTGGCGGCCGATTTTGCGCGGCTGGGAGAGCAGGTGGCCGCGGCCGAAGCGGCGGGCGCCGACCGGATCCACGTCGATGTCATGGACGGCCATTTTGTGCCCAATATTTCGATCGGTACCCCGATCGTCCAATCCTTGCGGCCGGTGACTCGACTACCGCTGGAAATCCACTTGATGATCGAGAATCCCGATCTGTACCTGGATGCTTTTGCAGAGGCGGGTGCGGATTCGCTGCTCGTCCATCAAGAGGGGGCGGTGAATCTCCATCGCACAGTGCAGCACATCAAGGCGCTTGGTAAGAAGGCGGGAGTCGTCATTAATCCCGCCACATCCGCATGGGTTCTGGACGAGATCCTGGCGGACGTGGACCTGGTCCTGGTGATGACGGTCAATCCCGGCTTCGGCGGCCAGCAGTTTATCCACAGCATGCTGTCCAAGATCCGCCGTGTCCGCGAGATGATCGACCGGGTGCAGCCCGACTGTGAGCTGGAAGTCGACGGCGGCATCGAACCGCATACCGCAGGGCCGGCCGTTGAGGCCGGTGCTACGGTACTGGTAGCCGGTTCGGCCGTGTTCCATGTCCGCGAAGGAGTAGCGGACGGCATCGAACGGATCCGTGCAAGTCTGCGCACCTGATTACGAAGGGGTTCCTGAGGTTGCGATGATGGGCTGGCAAATCCAGGTTAGCGAGAACCAACGGCTGGTCTTTTCCGGGGAAGCCGAACTCCCCATGGAGCTGGGACGCCAGGCGGACCGCTCCGAATCGCCCTACGCGCTGAAACAGGTGGAGGACCGCTGCCGGGTGATCATTGCCCGATTGGAAGAACATACGGTTTCGCGGCGGCATGCCCTCGTGGAAAATGCACCCGAGCAAGGGGTACGGGTGACCAA
Organism: Gemmataceae bacterium; assembly: GCA_035295665.1. GTDB lineage: Bacteria > Planctomycetota > Planctomycetia > Gemmatales > Gemmataceae > DATGIQ01. The sequence goes on from DATGIQ010000042.1 coordinate 3,425, forward strand.
CCTGAGCACGCAACAACCCGTCCGTCTCGCCGATGGCACCGAGTTGCCGCCCCATGAATCCCGTATCATGGCCCCGCCGCTGACCTTGACGGTGGGCAACAAGACGATCCGCATCCTGGAAGGTGAGGCCGAGGATGTGCCGCTGCGCAGTCTAGATGAGGCCACCAGCCCGCCCGGCCGTTCCTCATCCGCCTATGCCACGGCCGCACCCTCCGCCGGCGCACAGGTAGCGAT
>DATGIQ010000043.1:0-15702 GCA_035295665.1 Gemmataceae bacterium
CGCGGGCACGGGAACGGCTGCGGGCCAACCTGGTCCGACGCGGCGTCGATCTGTCCGGGGCGGGCCTGACTGCACCGGTGCCGGCATCCTTGATGACCTCAACCGTCCAGGCCGCGACTCTGACGGCCGCGGGACGAGCGACGCTTACCGGCATTCTCTCGGCCCGAGCCATCGCCTTGAGCAAAGCAGTTCTAGGAGGCATGTCCATGACCACCCTCAAAACCACCTGGACCGTTTTCTTGGCCTTGGGCGCTCTCGTCGTAGGGCCAGGCCTGTTTCTCCGCCAGGGGCTCGCCGCCAAGCGATTGCCCACTTCGCCCCCGTTGTCCCAGGCCGTCGCAAGCCTGGAGTCGCCGAAGGCAGAAACGCCCGCCGGCAGCGCGACCAAAGACGACACGAAAAAGTCCGTGTACGATCCCAGCCCCGTGTCCCGGCGCTGGTGGGCCATCATGAACTTGGTTGAGAAAAACCAGCTGGAGCCATGTTCCCGCTCGGACATGATTATGGCGGGGGCCACGGCTCTTCTGAATGCGGCCAAAGTCCCGCCGCCGGCCGACCTTGAACGCCGTGCTGCGGCGATCGAGAATGCCGAGCAACTGGCGACCTTGCTGGCGGCGATCTGGCCGAGGACGGGAGACGGCCCGGATGCGAAATGGGAAACCGCCTTGTTCGAAGGGCTGTTCAAAAAGATTCCGGGTGAGCCGCAACTGCTCACGGCCGACTATGCCCGGGTGGCAAATCAGCTGAGCAGCAATCGCTATGTCGGCATTGGCGTTCAGCTGGCCATCAACAACGACGAGCACCTGCCTCAGATCGTGAATGCGTTTCGGGGCGGGGCGGCGCGCAAAGCCGGGGCCGTATCAGGCGATTTATTGATCGAGGTGGAAGGCAAAAGCACGCATCAGGTCGAGATGAAGCAGATCGTGGACTGGTTGCGCGGCGAAGAAGGGAGCAGTGTTACCATCGTGGTCCGTAAACCCGGGGCCGCCCAGAGCCGGACCTATCGGCTGACTCGGGCGGTGATTCCCTTCGATACGCTCCTGGGATATCGCCGGGGCTCGGACGATTCCTGGACCTATCGCATCGATCCGGCCACGGCGGTGGGCTACGTGTGGGTCAATTCGCTCCGGGCCAGTACCTTGCACGAGCTGCGGAAGCTCGAGAACCGACTTCAAGCCGAGGGGTGCCGGGCCCTGGTGCTTGACTTCCGCATGAGCGTCGGCCAGGGTGTCCTGCACCACGCGGCCCTTGTTGCCGACGGACTCCTGGACGGCGGCCTGATGTGGCGGGTGCGCGATGCACATGGCGATGTCCAGGAATTCCGAGCCGATCGCGAGTGCCTTTGCCGCGATTGGCCGTTGGCGGTGCTGGTGGACAAGAATTGTGCGGAGCGCGCACAAGGAGCGGTGATTGCCGCCCTCCAGGACAATGGGCGCGTCATCGTGGTGGGCGAGCCGACGAAGTGCGATGGTGGCGTCAATTCGGTTGTGCCCTTGCCGGAGAGTGGCGAAGCGCTGGTCCTCCGCACCGCGCGCATGGAGCGTGCCATCAAGGACAAGAGCTGGCCGGTCCAGCCAGATCATCTCGTGCCCCTGACCGATGCCCAGCGTGAAGCCGTGCTCACCTGGCTGCGGCACAAGGAGCAAGCGGAGTTGCCGGCCGGCACCGAGGACCGTCCGCCCGAAGATCCGCAGCTCCACAAAGCGGTCGAACTTTTGCAGGCCGCTCTGGAGGCAAAAGCGGCGAAGGGAAAGCCTTGATAAAGGGAGAGGCGACCGTGCGGATCATCATCGGTGTTTTGCTCGTGGGTGGCCTGCTCCTCGGCGGGCTCAATGATCTTGCAGGATTCGGCTTGTGCTGTATGTTCGTGCATGGTGATACGGAGAGTCCGGCACGCGCCGTTGCGAAGGAACCCGCCGAACCGCGCTTGCGCCAGCCGGCGGCGCTGGCATTGGCGGACGACGGTTCCTGCCTGTTCGTTGCCAACCGCCGTAGCGGCAGCATCAGCACCGTCAATACGGTCACATTGCGAACAACTGCCGAGCTGGCCGTGGGCCGCAGCTTGGTGGACCTCGCGAGTTCTCCCCGTGGGCAGCTGTTGGCGGTGGATGAAGCGGCGCGCGAGCTAATCGTGCTGTCCCGCCGAGGATCAGCGGTGCATGTCGTCCACCGCTTACCGGTTCCTCCGATCCCGGTCCGTGTGCAGATCACGCAGGAAGGCGACCGCTGTTTCGTCACCTCGCTGTGGGCACGCCAGGTTTCCGAGATCGATCTCACGACGGTCCCGCCCCACATCGTTCGAACCATATCGCTTCCTTTTGCACCGCGGGAGGAGCTGCTGATAGCGGATGGGAAGCTCGTGGTAGCAGACGCCTTCGGCGGGCAGTTGGCGGTGCTGGACATCGGGCGGGGAAAGGCGGATTCGGTGCGGACCCTTCCCGCCCATAACCTCCGCGGTCTGGCGCTCAGCCACGATGGCAAAGAGCTATGGGTCACGCACCAAGCCCTGAACAGCCGGGCCGGTGCCACGTTCGACGATGTTCATTGGGGCAACCTGATGACGAACAACCTGCGCGTGCTCCGGCTCACCGAGGTGCTGAGTCCACAAGCCGACCTGCTCCCTGCCAGCCGCGTGCACTATCTTGGCGACGTGGGCAATGCCGCGGGGGACCCGGCGGGAGTTGCGGTTGGCCGGGATGGCACCGTTGTGGTTGCGTTGGCCGGCGTGGGAGACGTGGCCCTGGGGAAAGAGAGCGAAGCTCCTTGGCGGCGCGTGACGGTCGGCAGGCGGCCCACCGCCGTGGTGCTCAGTTCGGACGGCCGCCGGGCGTTTGTGGCAAACCAGTTCGGTGATTCCGTCTCAGTCCTGGATCTCCTGAACCGGACAGTGACGGCCAATGTCCCTCTCGGGTCGCAGCCGGAATTATCCGCCAGCGACCGCGGCGAGCTGCTCTTTTACGATGCCCGCCTGTCTCACGACGGTTGGATGAGCTGCCACAGCTGCCACACGGACGGGCACACGAACGGCCTGCTCGCCGACACCCTCGGCGACGGCTCGCTTGGTACTCCGAAACGCGTGCTCTCTCTGCTGGGCGCGCGCGACACCGCCCCGTATGCCTGGAACGGCAGCATGGCGAACCTGGAGAGCCAGATCCGCAAATCGATCGTGACGACCTTGCACGGCGCCCAGCCCTCCGAGCAGCAGGTGACGGACCTGGCGGCGTACGTACGGACCCTGCCTCCGCCAACGCCCTTGGCGCGCCGGGTTGATCCAGCATCCGTTCAGCGCGGCCAGGAGGTGTTCCACAATCAATCGTGCAACCGCTGTCACACGCCGCCGGAGTACACATCGAAAGGGACCTACGATGTTGGGTTGAAGGACGAGGCCGGCAATACCCGGTTCAATCCGCCATCGCTCCGCGGAATCAGCCAGGGCGGCCCCTATTTCCACGATAACCGAGCCGCCACCCTGGAGGAGGTCTTCACGCGCCACCGGCATCAACTTACCCGGGAATTGTCGCGCCATGAACTGGCGGACTTGCTCGCCTTCCTTGGCAGCCTTTAGTTGTCTTCCAATCTTGACGGCCGCTGGATAGGGATCTAAATTCAAGTCTGGCCGTATCTCCTTACCCCTGGCCGTTTCCGGGAGACCTCTCATGCTGCCCTCTGTCCATCCCCGTTCCGGTCGACAAGCCGGTTTCACCCTGATTGAGCTGCTCGTGGTCATCGCCATCATCGCCGTGCTGATTGGCCTGTTGCTTCCGGCGATTCAGAAAGTGCGCGAGGCCGCCTACCGCATGAAATGTTCCAACAACCTCAAGCAGCTCGGCCTGGCCCTGCACAATTACCACGATGCGAACCAGTGTTTTCCGCCCGGCCGGCTCAAGACCGCGCCGGCAGCGGGCCAAACCGCCGTCGACTACCACGGCTGGATCGCCTACATCCTACCCTACATCGAACAGGGCAACCTTGCCCGTGGCTACCGGCTGGACTTGCCCTACAAGGATCCGGCCAATGTGCCGATCGGCGGGCTGCACCTCGACGTACTGACCTGTCCTTCAGCTCCTCCGGGTCGCGATTTCGACAGTGGTGCGATGACCGACTATTCCGCGACCAATATCTTCGTCACCGGCGGTGTCGTGGACAATTATTCGGATTACCGCACCCAGTCCGCTTACCAAAACTCGGGCGTTTTGAAGGTCGTCGAACCGGCCACGCTGGCCGGCACTACACGGGGAAATCGGATGACCGACATTACCGATGGGACTTCCAACACCATGATGGTGGCGGAATGCGCCGGCCGTGAACAACACTGGTTGAGCGGCGGGATCGATCTCACCGTCTTTACCACGGGCAACTGGACGGGCCGGTGGATCAATCCCAACAATCATCTGGAAGTTCGTGGCTTCGACCAGACCACCAACATGCAGGGTTGGGCGCCAGCCAACCCGAACCCGCCCTGTGCCATCAACTGCACGAATGCCCGCGAGATTTACAGCTTTCACTCCGGCGGCGCCAACACGGTGTTCGCGGATGGCTCCGTGCATTTCCTGAAATCCACCACGGATCTGCGGACGCTGCGGGCTCTCATTACGATCCGTGCCGGGGAAGTCGTCACCGCGGATTTCTAATACATGGTCCGGTTGGTTGTGTCCGTTTAGCGCCTGGGTATAAGAGGTTCGGCGATCACGAGAATCTCACGAATGCGTGCCACGTTTTACGCTGGTCTTTTCGTTGCACTGGGTTGGGTGTTGCCCGATTCGTGGTTGTCCTGTGCCAGCGGAGCCGAGCATTTCCCTTGGCCACGCTACGCCCAACGGCCGGAGGCGTGGTTTGCGAGCGCCGAAGCCAAAGAGATCGCGGCCAACGTACTTTCCCACCAGTCGCCGCTGGGCAGCTGGCCAAAAAACCTGGATACCGGAGCCAAGCCGTACCAGGGGAATCCCAAGGACCTGCACGGCACGTTCGATAACGACGCCACGATCGGGGAACTCCGCTTTCTGGCCCGGATGGTTCAAGCCACCGCTGCCCAAGTGTACGTCCAGGCGTTCAACCGGGGATTGGCCCACATCCTTCAGGCTCAGTATCCCACCGGCGGCTGGCCACAATTCTACCCCCCGGATAACAAGTACCATCGCTACATCACCTTCAACGACCACTGCATGGTAAATATCTTGGAATTTCTGCGCGATGTGGCGGTGTCGGCGGGTTTTCGCTTCGTGTCGCAGTCTCATCGCAAGGAGGCTCGGCAAGCCTTCGACCGCGGCATCGCCTGCATCCTGAAGTGCCAAATTCGGGTAAAAGGAGAGCTGACTGCCTGGTGTCAGCAGCACGATGAAAAAACGCTGGAGCCGCGCGGCGGCCGAACGTTTGAGCCGGTCGCCATCACCGGCGGAGAGAGTGCGCGGGTTGTCCGTTTGCTCATGAGCCTGGAGAAGCCGAGCCCCGAGGTCATCCAGGCGATCGAAGCAGCTTGCCGATGGTACGAACGTTCGAAGATCCGTGGCATCCGCGCGGTGAAGCGGAATGGCGACCTGGTAGTCGTCCCGGACCCAAAGGCCCCGCCGCTCTGGGCCCGGTATTATGAGATCGAGACGAATCGGCCCATCTTTTGTGGCCGGGACGGCATCGTGCACTATGACGTTGCCGAAATTGAGCCGGAGCGGCGCAATGGTTACGCCTGGCTGGGCTCCTGGGCGGAGACACTGCTGGCCAAGGACTACCCCGCCTGGAAAGCGCGGCAGCGAGATGCTGCGGGACGGTAGCGAAGGAAAGCGCAGCTGGGAACGATCAGATTGAACATCGTTTGCCTCATGTCTGGACGTGAACAGGGCATCCAAACTCCTTATCCACCAGCGCTTCCGCACTACCATCCACGTGAAAATAATCCCCGCCTTTCTTGCGGTAATCATCGGTGCCCCAGTCGATCGCTTTTTCCCGGTTGGCCAACCGCGGGATGTGCTTCGCACAATGAATGTAGGCCTCTTCCACATGAACGACGACCCACAGGCTGAGGGGCGGCCCGGCGGCCGACTCAATCTCTTGCCGCAGGTCCGCGGGCACGTTCGCGCGGCGCAGTAAGTCTTCATTCGATACGACTGCCGCCGTGCCGTTCACGTGCAGGCCAATGGTGTGGCGGAAAAAATCGATCAGGAGCAGACCGATGTGCGGATTCTCCACGAGGTTGCCGAGGCTGGCATAGACTCCGTTGCCCCGGTACTCGGGGTAAGCCAGCGTTCGCTTGTCGAGAACGTGGATAAACCCCTTGACGCCTGCACGAAAGGTGCAGTCGCAGGTACCCTGGGCGTCCGCGGTGGCGATGAATGCCATCTCCTGCCCGGTAATAAATTTCTGCATCCAGGGATTGAGGTAGCTGCGCACTTGGCTCCGATAAAAGGCTCGGGCCCGCGCGGTCGAGCCAAACTTTTCCTGCAGCAGATGCTCGCCCCTCGACCCCGGCCATTGGCTGGTTTCCACAAGGCTCTCCTCTTCTTTGATGAACTGTTCCTCTCTGGATCCTTCCTGGGAAGGAGGTATGCTCTGTCCGTTCCCTCCGCCAGAGAACGGAAGGAATTCCCTACCCCTGGAGCATAGCATTCCCCGTGTACGGTAGCGGCCGCGGGAACGCCAGCAGGGCGGCCCGTGCCGGACAGGCTTCGGGGTCAGGCGAAGAACAGCCTCATCAACCTATACCACGCCACGCGGAAGATTATTCCCAAGCAGTTGGCCTCGGTCAGGCACCAGAGCTGCAAGTGGGTGGCCCGGATTGAGTTTCCAAGTCCCGGCCACGGGGAAGAAGTATCTCGATGGAGAGGCGGTCCCGCAGAACTCCGTACCGGGTCCGCCATACTTTGTACGGGGGACCCGGTACTCCCGGATGGCGTGTGGAGCGTCTCATGCCACGGTCAGCACTACATCGTTCCCCGTGCCGCCTTGGTAGCTGATTGTGAACGTGAACGAGCCGATGGTGATGGTCGAGCCCTCCGTCAGCGCCTTGCCCTGGTCGTCAGTGAAGGTTCCCTTGATCGCGTCGCTGCCGTCGTTCTGAATGAGCACGATCTGCTCGCCCGACGACAGGGCAGCAAAAGCCGTGTCGATCTGCAGGTGGGCGTTGTTCAAGTTTAGCTGGCCCGTGACACTCACCTGCTCCCACGCCGCGTCCATGATGGACACCTTAAAGCTTGACGAGGCGCCCAAGCTTACGGTGCCCGTGCGCAGACCCGAGCTAAGACCGGGCACGGCGAAGCCGCCCTCGAGCTGCCCGCCATTCCGCACCGTTACGTTCCCCGTTGTCCCCTCGCCGGTCAGCCCGGCGCCGGAGTCGACGATTACGCTGCCGATGCTGCCATCGACGGTCAGGACGCCGGATTGCACCTCGGTCCCGCCGGTGTAGGTGTTCACCGCATTGAGCGTCAGGCTACTGCTGCTGCCGATCATGCTGATCAGGCTGCCGCCGCTGAGGACGCCGTCCAGCGTGAGCTGGCTACCCGAGGCTGCGGCGATGCTGACTTTGCCGGCCAAGGTGATCGGTCCCGCCCAGCTGTTGGACGTGAGCCCGGCCTCGGAGCCGGACAGGGACACCAGTGCCCCCTTGCCGTTGATGCCTCTGCCACCGAGGGTGAGCGGTTCGTCCCCGACCTGGATGCCTCCGGGCAGTTCCAAGGTTGCGCCGCTGACCACGGTGGTCCCCGACGAGGAGGTCACGGCCGTGTCCGTGGCCACGATCAGCGTGCCCTGATTCACCTTCGTGGCCCCGGTGTAGGAGTCGCTGCCGGCCAGGACCAGGGTGCCCGCGCCGATCTTGGTGAAGCCACTGGACCCGCCGATCACCCCGTCCAGCGTGAGGCTCGTATTGGAGGACACGTTCAGCGTGGCCGAGTTCGCCAAGCTCACGGTGCCCGTCCAGGTGTTGTTGCCACGCTGGTTCCAGAGCACCCCGGGGGTGGAAGACGAGCCGCCTTCAAACGTCAGCGAGCCGGCTGTGAAACTCATGGCCGTACCGCTTCCGGACAACTCCAGCGTCGCGCCGGCAGCCACCACGACGGCCGACCCGCTCGCACCGAGGGCCTGGGCGTTGCTGGCCGCCAGGGTGCCCTGGTCCACGTCGAGCTGCCCGGTGAAGTTTGCGTTGGCGCTGCCGAGCGACAGGGTCCCCTTGCCAAGTTTGACCAGCGTGCCGCTGCCTTCCAGGCTGCCGGTGAACTGGTTCGATGCGTCGCCCCCGATGGTCAGGACCGCCGGCGTGCTACTCGACTCGAGACTGATCGCCCCCGTGCCAGTCATGGATGCGACCGTCTGCGAGACTTCCGGCTGCAACGTCAGCTGGCCGTCGCTGTTGATGGTGACGGCGCTGGTACTGGCAATTTGGCTATTCGCCTCGATCACCACCTGGGCACTGCCAGCGGCGCCCGTGCCATCGCCGATTTTCAGCGCTGCAGGCACTTGCACTTGGCTGGCCGAAGCGCCCAGGTATAAGGTGCCGTCCTTCACTTGCGTGGTGCCTGAATAGTTGTTGGCGGAAGAAGAGCTGCCGCCGTCGAGGTAGAGCGCGCCGCTGCCGTCCTTGATTAGGCCCGACGACAGCAATTGCGTAATCTGGCTATGGAGGGCGAGCGGTTCGCTGCCGGAGACCGAGATGGTCGTGTCACCCTCCAGATAAATGGTACTCATCGCGAACTGAATCGGATCGGAACCGGCGGCCTCGCTGGTCACGCTCGTGAAATCGTCCCCCTGTCCGTCGATAAGGAAGGCGTTGCCGCCACTCTCGGTCCCCTGGAATTGAAGCCCGAACGAGTGGTTCGTGAAGGTTTGAAGGTCATCGGTACTGTAATTGTACTTGGAGATGCTGTAATCGAAGACGAGCGTATCACCAGGCTGGGGCGTCCCGCCCCGCCAGTTGAGCGGATCACTCCAACTGTTGCCGTCGGTGCCAATCCAGTAGTCGGTCGTGGACGGCGTGAGCCGGGTTTCTAAGGGTTCCAGGGAAAGTCGAGGGCGCCGGGAAACGCGGGACTTCGGACGATTGCGGAACGAAAACATGAGAGGATCTCCTTGGACAGGGACCGGTCCACAAGGCCCCGGGAAGTTGGGAAAAGCGATTACGGCCCACCGCAGGCCGGCGAGGAGGACAGCGGGCGGCTTGGGAATGCTGCGGTCCTGCCCTTCTCGCCTCACTACACCAAGCGATCAGGGCGGACAGTCGCAGGGCCACCGGCCGAGTTTCAGCCTGGAGCCAGGCGCAAGACGTAAGCCGAAGGCAGAAGCAGTTCGCCAGGCGTTGGGGTTGTTACTGCAATAAGGCGGACAGGGCCGTGAGGCAGCCGCCCCGGGCGGCTGCCTCACGGCCCTATTACAACGGTCTCCGTTCCCTTTTCGCCCGTGCGGTAGGCCGCTTGCGGAAGCGAAAAAGGAACGGACACCATTTTCGTCATACGGCGATGATGATGCCGATGACAGAGAGGACAATCCCGCACCCCTGCTCGATCTGGTTGACGAGAGGATTCCAATCCGCGTTGATATTGGCCGTGAAAAAAGCCGTGCTTCCCTCGAAGTCCGCCCAATTGTTGGCCAAGCCATCATTGGTGCCGGTAACGTCCCAGTTGTCATCGCGCGAGCCGCTCTCGAACGTGCCGGCCATGTGCCCCGAGTGCACGAAAAAGAGAGCATTTCCGGAGGGAGCCACAAGCCCAACTACCAGGTTGTCGTTGTAGCTGAGCGCGCCGGAGTCATGGAGATGCCCCGTGAAGTGGTACGTCCCATCCGCGTATACCGTCAGCTCCGCCCAGCCGTCGACGGGGACGCCATTATCAAAGCCGAAGTTCCCCGAGTCGAACGTCATCTGCGTCGCCGCCTGCACCGCGTAGGCCCCGGCAGGAGTCCACACAATCTTCCCGTTCTCGAAGTAGTTGTACCGGCTAACAAAGGGGATGCCCTGCTCGTCACTAGTGGGCATGCCGAGGTAGCTGCTGGGTCCACCCATACCCTGGTACAAGGCATTGATCGCGCCGTGGACCTCGTGGGCGCCGACCGTTGCCGACCAATAGATCGAGCCGCCGTTCTGGAAGTTGGTGAAACGAGCTCCCGGTGCACCCGGATACGTGGCCTCGTCGCTGGTGGGCAGACCGTAGCCAGTGGGGCCGCCCAGGGTGTTGACGTAATAAGCTCCGATGCCGCCGTAGACGACATGAGCCCCAACGTCCGGCGACCAGTAGATGGTTCCACCCTGGAAGGTACTCATGCGGGCGCCGGGCACGCCGGGCACGTCCATCTCATCACTGGTGGGCTCCCCCAGAATACTCTGGACGACGGTGCCGTACGCATCCGTTTCGTTGGCCGTGGCCAGGTACTCACCCCAGATGGCGCCCTGAACCTCGACGGCCTGGTTGGTACTGGCATCCCAAACGATTTCTCCGTGCTGGAAGGTGTTGTAGTAGCCCACAATGTGAGGCAAATGGAATCTGCTGAAGGACCCAAAAATCGGCGTGGCGTCCGAAGTGGGGTAGCCCAAAACGCTCTCTTCATAGCCCATGCTGGCGTACTTGAAGATCGTATGGAGATCGAGCGCGCTGGCGGGAGTGTTCGGAGACCAGAAGATGAAGCCGCCATCGAACCGGTTGTAGCGACCATCGCCTTTCCCGGTCGTGGTCTCGTCGGTCTGAGGATAGCCCAGGTAGCTCATTTCCGCACCGAGATTGGCGTAGTCCCCCAGGATCGCGCCATGGACCTCGTGCGCGCCATCTGCCGGTGACCACAAGATCATGCCGCCCTGGAAATGCTCGTAACGGCCGATGCCGTCCGGGGCAACCGTCTCGGGGCCGGTGTTCCATCCCAAGAATCCGCTCGGCCCTCCCAATGACCACCACTTGTCGCTAATTGGCGACAAAACCATCCGCTCTTCGAGATTTTCCAACTCGAGCCGCCGCGGCTGGGCGGGCTTTCGGATCGAGGGACGGCCCGCTCCCGTGAAGGTTTGAGTACTGCGGCGGCTACGGAGTTTGTTGAAGAACGTAAACATTGGATTCTCCTTTGCTGGATACCAGCGTTCGTTGCCATCCGGGACTTCCCCTGGTCGTCCCATGCTTGGGCCACCCCGTGAGTGGCCGCTTCTAAAGAACTCATTGCGCTGGCCGGGCAGAGAGAACAAGAAAATCAGAAATTCTTTCCCCGCCGTCCTGGAGCTATCCTTGCCTGGCCGCAAGTTCTTTGCGAGCCTGAGCTTGGCCCCACGGTACCCTTGTGCCGATCACCTGCGGTTCGTTTTTGTGGGATCGATCAAAACGGAACCATCGGAGGGCTGGTCTTCATCGACGTTTCGACCTAGAGTTGAGCATCTCCCCAACCTCCATCGCCCAAGCAACACCGAAAGGTTTGGGCGAGGGCGGCGTCCTTAACGGAGAGTCGATTTCAAGACGTTGAATGGTGAGGCAATAGGTGTCGAGACGATCGCGCGGGTTGCTGCCTGAGACAGGGATCAGCGACCTCGAAATGCGGGCCGCGCCGCGTTACCAGATCTTGCAGCGGTGTTTCGTGCATCCCGCCAAGGCATCGGCACGGGAAGCGTGGCAGTGTATTGCCTACAACATTTCCGCGGCCGGCATTGGCATGGCCTTGGCGGTCCAATTGCAGGAAAGAACGGTATTAAGCATCCGGGCGTTGGGCTTACCACGAGCCTGTCCGCTTCAAGCACGGATCGTGCGAACGCAGCCGATAGAGTTCCTCTGGTTTACGGGCTGCGAATTCCTCAACCGACTGTCGGATGCTGATCTGACTGTCTGGTGCAGCGGACCGCTCGATTGGCTTGAGAATCACCCGTCATAACTTGTCACAAAGTGTCCTGGGCTGTGCAGGCAGCGCGGATAGCAGCGCTCAGGCGGCCGTCCGCGTGTGCTCCCGCTCTTGCCCGACCCGGCCGGCGGGCGCGGGGGCGGGGCGGCGGACAGCGCCCAGGATGGCCCAGATGGCCAGCACCAACCCAACGGTGCTCCCGCCGGCCACGAACAGGGCGCTGCGACCGAACAGGTCCATGACCGCCCCGGCGGCCGCAGGCCCGGTTAAGCTGCCCAGGCAGTTGATCGCTAGGAACCAGGCGTTGGCTCGGGCCTGGCCAGCGGGCGGGACCCGTTCGCCGAGCCGGGCCAGCCCCAGCGGGTAGAAGGCGCCGGAGCAGGCGCCGACCGCGAACAGCCACAGCGCCAGCCAGCCGACTCCGCCAGGCAACAGCATGCAGGCGATGCCGAGCAGGGCGGTGACGTTACAGCCCGCCAGGACGGCAGTGCCGCCCAGCTGGTCGGCCAGCCAGCCGACCGGCACCTGGGCGAGGATAACGCCGACCATGAGGCCGCTCATGAGCCAGCTCATGGCCTCCTGCGACAGGCCGACGGAGAGCAGATAGATGGGCAGCAGGCCGACCATACCCCCCTCAAGAAAGCCTTGGCTCCAGGCGCTGCCAAAGCTGAGGAAGTTGCCGACGAAATCGAGGGGTGTCCGACGGGGGCCCTCGGCCGCGGCCGCCGGGAAGCGGGGCCGCCAGACGAGGATCACGACCCCGCCTATCAGTGCGGCCGCCCCGCCCGAGAGGAAGGCGGCGCGGGGGGCGGTGGCGTAGGTCTGGAGGCCCGCCAGCGTCCCGAGGGCCATGCCCAGCGCGACGCAGAAGGCGTAGCAGCCGAAGGTTTGCCCTCGCCGTCCGGCGGGCGACTGTAGGTTGACGAAGGTTTCCAGCGGGATGAGGCTCGCTGCCCCGGCCGCGCCGTTGAGGACGCGCCAGGCGAACCAGCCGGCCAGGGACCCGCCCCAGGGGAAAGCGGAGGCAGTCAGGGCGGAGGCGGCCATACCGAAAAGCAGGCAGCCGCTGCCCCAGCGGCGCAGCAGCCGCGGCACCACCCCCGCCGTCAAGGCGATGCCCAAATAATACACGCTGGTGTTGAGGCCGATGAGGGAGTCGCTGCAGCCGGCGGCTTGCATCCACAGCGGGGCCAGAGAGGCGCTCACGCCAAAGCTGAAGGCCCAGAAAAGGCTGGCCAGGCACAGCGGTACGGTCCAGCCCGGGGGAAGTGACATGGGTTTCCTTGCCCATTGCGGCCACAGTTACAGATGGCGCAGAACTCGCACGGGAAGGGGCAGCCGTGCGATCGCTGTCTGTCCAGCCCGCCGTCGTTTGGCGATCAGAGCGGAATGTACTCTGGATACTTGTTTCCCGGCAAGAGCAAAGCACAACGGCTGACGCCCTGCTGGGCTTCGGTTCTCGCGTTTGCCTGGGCATCGGCGCGGTCTTCAAAGATCCCTTTTCTCCATCGGGCCGGGCCATCGCTCCAGGAGGCGGCGCTACAGCTCCTCGGATGTGAGCGGGACAGTGGGCCTGTTGGGGCGTCTGGCTGTCGGTGCCGCCGCAGAATTCAGGGATGTCCCTCATCGCGGGACGGGCCTTGCCGTCCCTCAAGCCTGGAGGACGAGGCCGTTGGGGCCACTCTCACCGACTGCCACGATAATGCCGGTGTTCGTGGCCGCCACCCCATTGAGGACACTCGCTGCCCCCGACCCGTTCGGGCTGGGAACGTTGCTCCAGCTCGTGCCATCCCAGTGTTCCGTAAGAGTATGGGTCCCGGTGGAATCGGTGTAAAAGCCAACCGCCCAGATGTCCGTGGCGGAAACGGCAGCGATCCCGCTCAGGAAATTCGAGGTAACCGAAGGTGCGATGTTCGGACTGGTGACGATGGTCCAGCTGGTCCCGTCCCAATGCTCGATCACGGTCACTTCGCCGCTTAGTCCTGTGCGGGGCTGGGCGGCGCCCACTGCCCACACGTTGTTGGAGGCGAGGGCCACGACCGAGCGGAGGGCGCCCTGGAAGAACGGTTGCGGAGTGGCCACGATGCTCCAGGCCTGGCCGTTCCAGTGCAGGGCTTCGCCGCTGGCATACTTGCCGCCCGCGCCCACGGCCCAGATGTCCGTGGCAGAGATTGCAGAGATGGAGGCGATGGAAGATTGACGCTGCGGGGTCGGAGCCGCGACGATGCTCCAGGCCGTCCCATCATAGTGCTCGATCAGGTTTGCGCTCCCGTTGCTGCCGCCGGCCCAAATATTATTGGCGGCCAGGGCAGCCACCGTATTCAACTGGCCTCCCACCGGCGGGGTCGGGCTGGAGACCAAGCTCCATTTGCGGCCGTCCCAGTGCTCAACCAGGGTGGAGCGAGTGCTGCTGCTGACGTTCGAGCAAGTGCCGACGGCCCAGACATTGTTGCTGGCCACGGCCGTCACGCCATAGAGTTGGCCGTAATCCCCGGTGGCAGGGCGGCCATGGGGACGGCGTTCCACGTCGTGCCGTTGAAATGCTCGGCCAGCGGCTGGGGCAGGCCGCTGCCCGGTGGGGCGAATGATCCGACGGCCCACATGTCGCTGGAGCTGATCACAGCAGTTGCGTTGAGTGCCGAGCTGTTGATGGTCGGGCTCGGCACGACGTGCAGACCCTGCGTCGTCGACGGCGCGAATCTAGCTTCCAGAATATCGAGTTGAGGATGGTAGTGGAACCGTGCACGGTCGCGGGGCTCGGGGCTGGGCTTACGGCCACATTGCTTGCGAAAGGAGAAGATCAATGAAAACATGATGCGGCGCCTGAAGGTCAGGACGATTGGGGGACACCCTACGCGCCGGCAGGTGCGTGGTCAGCGCACACCTCCCACACTCCATACTGCCCGCAAAACGTTTGGCAAAGGGACTGGCCCGTGGAATTTGATCTGGTCTCGCCCTCCATCCCAACACGATGGGTGCCATCGACGGAAGGTCCGCCGGCTCTTGCGGTGCCGGGATACCTGGGACCTCCTAGGAGTTAGGCCTGGTGGAAGGAATTCTTCGAAAACGGCCGCGTGCCCTCGAGCACACCGGCCGAAGCGGCAAGGCTGATGTAGACGCCAAAGACCGTCAGATCGCCACGCGGGATCAGAAACCGGAAGCGGCCCGAGAAAGAAGGAAAGCCGCCGACACTGGAGAAGACTTCCGCGCTTCGATCAGGGTTTTGGGCCGCAGTGTTCGACGCCGACAGGTACGTTAACTCACGTTCGGCTCGAGGTTTAACTCAAGGGTGAGTGAGGGGATTCGAACCCCCGACTTCCAGATCCACAGTCTGGCGCTCTAACCGGCTGAGCTACACCCACCAAGTGTTCTAATAGCAAGGACTTGCCTGTTATTTCTAATCCCTTGGAAAACCCTCGCTACGCCTGTTCCGATCCGTGCAAGCTGGATGAAATGGCCGGTCCATCTGCACCGCACCGGCCGTGAACACAGTGACCTTTGCCAAGGAGATATCACTTTGTCCGATTGCCATTCTACCCCTTTCGACGTTCCGTGCAAGTCTGCCAAGCCAAGTAAGCCCGATCCGACCTATCCTGACTTCCCGCTCTACGCCCATACGGCATGCGTATGGGCCAAGAAGATCGGGGGCCGAGGTCACTATTTCGGGAAATGGGATGACCCCCACGCAGCCCTCAAGAAGTACCTGGAACACAAGGACGACCTCCATGCCGGACGGACGCCCCGTCCGGACCCACAAGCCCTGAAGGTCAAGGATATCGCCAATGCTTTTCTGAACGCCAAGCGGGAGGCCCAGGAAGCAGGGGAGCTATCGAGCCGAACCTGGCTTGATTGTCGCTTCATCATGGACATGCTCGTTGAAGGACTCGGCAAGCATCGCAGCGTTACCGACCTAGCCCC
>DATGIQ010000044.1:0-4042 GCA_035295665.1 Gemmataceae bacterium
ATCCAGGAGCCGGGCAATGAACTTCAGTCGTTCGTCCATGGGTTTACACACCTTCCAGGGCATTTTGCGTCCCCCGCAAAAAGCCCCATTGTGTTACCCATGTGTCCGGAATGAACTGTTACCCTTCTCTCAGGAAGGGCACAACAACTTAGACCTTTAGTCGCTGGCCCAGGTTGACCGGTAGCTACCATATAGCTACCAAGCGGCGTGGGCAGCGGCGTTGCTGATGACTGACAGCAACTTCCCTGCCCTTGGTCCTTTAGGCCTGCGGTCGGGGATGCACTCCGGCCGTCCGGCCAACAATAGATCGCCCCTCCGACTCTGGTTGGCGCTCCGATTCGGCGTGCATGCCGCAGTGCGGTGTGACGGCCGTGAAGAATTCACTTGCCGTCCTTGGCGCTCCAGAATCGCGCTGCGACCCCAGGAAGACTTTGGCCCTGTTCTGCATCGTGTACCGGCAATGCATTCGGAGGATCCTGCGACCCACGGCGCGGGCTGCAGCAGCATGAATTTCAGCTCGAAACTGTGCGGCAGCAAGCACAGTTAGCTATCCAGGATCTCACGGATACAGGCAATCACCTGATTAGGCTGGTGGCCGGCCAACGACACGTGCCCCAAGCCATCCAGCAAATGGAAGTGCCCTTTTGGTGCCAGTTCCGCAACGCGCCTACCTTGCTCAGGCGGAGCCTGCAGATCCTCCGAGAAGGCAATCACATGGAGCGGCACGGTGCAGGTCGGTAGCCTATCAATGGCATCGAATTCAATGCAGGCTTGCCATTGCGCAGCTAGCGAGTCCCCATCGCGCTCTCCGTAGCAATGGTCAACAATGGGCTTCACCTTAGCCCACTGCGCGGGGTTGTTCAGAACCTGAGGGGGATACATGAAAGCTGCATAGTGGCAAATAGCAAAGTCACGGCTGAGACGTCCACCCTGCCGGCGGAACTCCACCTCAGCTTTCAGCCAGTCCATGAGAAAGCCTTCGGCTCGCCCCGATACCCCCATGGCGATTGCAGTCCGGACTAGTCCGGGATGATCAAGGGCCAGCTGGATGACAATAAGCGAGCCCATCGAAAGGCCAACCACCACGACGGGTGGGCTGCAGACCGCTCGAATCAAAGCGGCGCAGTCCTCGGCAAAGTTTTCAATTAGCCATGGCGGCTCGCGATGGCTCACAGTCTGGCCAGCGCCGCGGGGATCGAATGAGGTATTGCGATATTGTCCTTCGAATGCACGGAACTGCTCTTCCCAGTCCGTTGCCACGCTGTCACCTCCCGGAATCCAGACGATATCCGGTCCACTGCCATTTTGGATATAAAACAGCTTCGCCTGGGGCGTATCGAGGAATGGCATCAAGCTCCTCCAATAGCGGGTCTATGTTTCATAAGCAGTCTGCCTGACGCCTTGGTGGCGCCGACGAGGTTCTGCCTCGCGTCGTTGGTAGGCGACCACGACGCGAGGCGATCCCACTGCACATCCATAACTAGAGAGAAGTCGGCTATTCCCGCGGCCTCCTCGCCGAAGGCAGCGAACTACCCCGCCACCGCTGAGGGGGGCTCGTAGGCGGGCCCGGCCGATCGGCTCTCCTCGAATGGCTACGCGCCTCGCATCAGCTGTAGCATTGGATTGCCAGAGGGTTCGAAGCTTGGGTTGATATTGTCTTTGTATGCGAAAAACAGTGGATCAAAGGTGATCCAGACGTAGGCCCCCGTGTTCTCCATGATTTCCTGCATGCGGATGTAAATTGCGGCCCGCTTGGTCCTGTCGGCCTCGACTAGCCCTTGAGTCCACAAGGCCTCGAATTCCGGGTCGGACCAACGCTCCCAGTTCCATATGCCGATCTGGCTCTTCTGGAACCACTGGATCGAGTCCGCCGGGTCAGGCGTGCTCTGGAACTGCATAATCCACAACTCGAGGCTCTTCCAGGCATCGCCCTTGGACTCCAGGCCGAGGTTCCAGAAGGGTCCAGAATCTGTTGGCGTGACCTTCACGCTGATGCCAACGTCCTGCAGGTTTGATTGAATGATTTGGCAAGCCGCGAGTCTGCCGGTTTCTCCGGCGAGTGACTTAATTTCCAGAGACAGCCCGGAAACGCCGGCCTCCTTCAGCAGAGACCTGGCCTCATCGGGATTGTAGGAATAATTGGATTTGTCGCGATGTCCGAGCACGCCGATGGGCACGACGCCATATGCCCTCGGACATACGCCGGCGTAGCCCGCTTGCAGGATCGAATCCGTATCGATCGCCCTTTGGATGGCTTTGCGAACGCGGATGTCGCTCAGCTTCGGATTCTGGGTGTTCATCCCCATCCAGGTGTAGAAGGGGCCAGGTTGATTCATTAGCTTCCCATTCGGCGGCGGCGATTTCATGTAACGGGCGGCCGTATCGGGCGGCACGCCTGTGAAGTCCAGCTCGCCCGCTTCGAAAGCGAGCTCGGCTGCCTTGAAGTCCTCCACATCGACCAAGTGTATTTCCTGGAAGTACGGCTTGCTTCCCTTCCAATCGGGATTGGCCCGCAGCACGGCCTTTTGCTTCGGTGTCCAGTCCGTCATCGTGTAGGGGCCAAGTTGCGCCGGCATCGGCATTGTGTACTTCTGGTCCTTCATCTTCTCGACCAGAGACTTCGGAACAAAGCTTCCCGAGTCCGATGCCAATCCCATCAGCCACGTCGCAACGAACGGCGATTTTAGAATAATCGTGCCAGAGTATTTGCTCTTGACGTCAACATGATCGAGGGTGGGCCAGCGTGTGCTGAAGTCGGATTGGAGCATTCGTTCGATGGAGAATTTGACGTCGTCCGCAGTAAATTCGCCCGCCCCATTGCTCCACATCAGGCCTTGTTTCAGCGTGAACGAGATATGAGTAGGATCGTCCTGGCCGACCTTTTCGACGTACTCTGACGGCCGCCAACCCCACGTGCCATCATCCTCCTTCGTAGGCACAGCAAGTCGCGGCAAGCAGGCGTAGAGGACAGCGGTCTCCGTCCCGCCAATTTCATAGCCTGGATCCAAGACTTGGAGATCCGCGCCCATCCGAATCTTTAGGATGCCATTGTCGGCGCCGAGCACGCGCGTTGGATCAATACCCAACGCGGTGATGGCTGCCATACCCGCCGCACTACGCAGGATGTCGCGTCGGCTCATGTGAAGCTTACTCATTCAACCCTCCCATTTTTTCAGCACCAACGCTTGAGCCTGACGCGTGCCTGCCAGGAGTCGCGGTGTTTGTTCAGTCATTCAACAGGGATCAAAATTCCAAATCCGCAGCGTCTCCTGCCGCCGCTGATGCTCGCCCAACAAGCTATCGCGAATAGATGTGCATACTTTGTCCGGATGGGACAGGTGCTGTTCAAAGTCTCAGCTGGCGCTCTACCAGCACATTCCCGATCCCTCGGCTCATTGCTCCTGCGAGGGTCGCCGTTACCCACGAGTATCGAGAGTCCGGACTTCGCCGTGGTAGCGGCGGTACCCGATGAGGATCTGGGATGCGGTCAAGCAATCCAACCAGGGTCGGTAGAAAACTTCCCCATCGAGCAGCTTGTCGCGCAGGCGGGCGTTGAAGCTCTCGATGTAGCCATTCTCCCACGGGCATCCGGGGGCGATATAGGCGGTCTTGGCTCCCACGGCAGAGATCCAGTCCCGGACCGCCTTGGCGACGAACTCGGGCCCATTGTCGGACCGGATATGGCCTGGGATACCCCGGCAGATGAACAGGTCGCAGAGAACGTCGCTGATATCTACGGCGCTGAGCCGGCGGGCGATCCGGATCGCAAGGCATTCGTGCGTGTACTCGTCCACGATGTTGAGCATGCGATACTTGCGGCCCTCATGGGTGCGATCCTCCACGAAATCATAGGACCAGACGTGGTTGCGGTGCTCCGCTCGCAGCCGGATGCACGATCCATCTGCCAGCCAGAGACGGCCACGCTTGGGTTGTTTGCTCGGAACCTTCAGCCCCTCACGCCGCCAGATCCGCTCGACCCGCTTGTGGTTGACCTCCCAGCCAGCCCGGCGCAGGAGCTCGGCGATATTGCGGTAGCCGTAGC
>DATGIQ010000045.1:0-7067 GCA_035295665.1 Gemmataceae bacterium
CAGCCCGGTCACCATCAGCACTTCGGGCGGCCTGACGACCGCATCGTTCACAAGCACAACCCTGTCGGTGGGCAATCACACGATTACTGCAAGCTACAGCGGCGATTCCAACTTCAGCGCCAGTGTCGCGCCGACCTTTACACAGACCGTGACGCTGGCAACCACCGCGGCGGTCGTGATCACTTCCGGCCCATCCACATTTGGCCAGTCGGTGACCTTCACGGCCACGATCACTGGCAATGGACCGGTCAGCCCGACCGGCGTGGTGCTCTTCTCGGATGGCGGCGCGAACCTCGGCCAGGCCACACTCAGCACCAACGCGGGCACAACGACTGCCAGTTTCAGTACGTCCAGCTTGGCCGGTGGGGTCCATACCATCACGGCTTCCTATGGAGGAGACAGTAACTTCCTGGCGAGCACTGCTACGTTGCTGCAAACGGTGAACAAGGCGAATCCGAACGCCGTCGTGGTCTCGTCGGCTTCACCGGCGGTGTACGGTCAGCCCGTGGCGTTCACGGCCACGGTCAGCACCGCCACGATCGGTTCGGCCGCACCGACCGGCACGGTGCAGTTCCAGGTGGACGGCAACAATTTCGGAAATCCAGTGCCACTCGGCAGCGGCCAGGCCACAAGCGCTGCCCTCAGCACGCTATCGGTCGGCGGCCACACGATCACGGCCAGCTACTCTGGAGACACGAACTTTGCCGGCAGCACGGCAACGCTCAACCAGAGCATCGTTCCGGGGCCCGCCAGTGTCGTCATTCTGTCGGGCTTGTCGTCGCTCACCGCCGGCGCAGCGGGAACCTTCACCCTGACCGTTCAGGATGCCTACGGCAACACGGCGACCGGCTACCGCGGCACAGTCCACTTTACCAGCAGCGACAGCCTGGCTTCCTTGCCCACAGATTACACCTTCATGACCACAGATAACGGAGTGCATACGTTCACCAGTACTTTCGTAACTGCGGGAACCCAATCGCTCACGGCCGGCGATGCGCAGAGCGGCATCGCCGCCACGCAGTCGGGCATCACCATCAGCCCCGCAGCGGCCGCACACTTCCTGGTCACGCCGGCGGTGGCCACGACCGTTGCCGGCTCGCCCTTCGCCGTCACGATCACCGTGCAGGACGCCTACAACAACACTGTGACCGGCTACACCGGTTCCGTAAGCTTCTCCAGCGCGGATCCCCATGGGGCCACGTTGCCCGCCGGCTACACCTTTACGCCGGCCGACAACGGTAGCCATATTTTCTCCGCTGCGGTCGCGCTTTATAAGGTCGGAACCTGGGACGTCTCCGTCGCCGACACGGGGAGTGGGATTGCCGGCACCAGCAAAGTCAGCGTGACCCCTGCACCTGCCGTTGGGTTTCAAGTTGTCGCTCCCACCAGCACGACGCCGAGCGCGCCGTTCGACGTTACCGTCATCGCTCTCGATCCGTACGCTAACGTCGATACGAATTACCAGGGCACGATCACGTTTTCGACGACTGACACCGATCCCGGTGTCGTTCTCCCGGGAAACTATTCCTTCGTGGCCAACGATGCTGGAATGCACACGTTTGCTGCCAGTGTCACGCTGGTCACCCCAGGAGGGCAGACGGTCAGCGTCGCTGACGCCGGTGGTTTGGCCGGCAGTGCGGCTATCGCGGTGATGCCGCCGCCTCCTCCGGGCGCGGGTCGTGGAGGGATGGGGATCGGCGACGGAGGTTTCATTTCGAACCGAGCAATTGAACTATCTACGGCGGGCCCGTTCTCAGTGGTTCCCGGAATGCGTGCGGGACCTCTGGGAACCCGTTACGGGCAGCAAAACGGCGACCGTGCCACCACGCCTTGGTTGGAGCAGGCGTCCGAGGATCGCTTGGCGTTCCTGGGAGTGCGGCAAGTCACCGATTTGCTCTTCGCGAGTGGGCAAGAATGCTTTGACCTGATGATTGGCGAGCGGTAGCAATCGGAAAAAAAGGTGTCGGTCCCGACACCTTTTTTCATCCACCTTGTTTCATCTGCCGCTCATTCCGGAAAGAGCGGCGTGCTCAAATATCGTTCGCCCAGATCCGGCAATACGGCCACGATTAATTTGCCGGCGCTGTCCGGCCGCCCTGCAACCTGAAGGGCCGCCCATACGGCAGCGCCGCTGCTGATGCCGCAGAGCATCCCCTCCTCCCGGGCCAACCGCCGGGTCATCTCAAAGGCGTCCTCATCGCGCACCTCGAGAACTTCGTCGATGATCCCCAGGTTGAGCACGCCGGGGATAAAGCCGGCGCCGATACCTTGAATCCGGGTCGGCCCCGGTGTGAAAGGCTGGCCACGCAGCTTCTGCGTAAGGATCGGACTGGTCGCAGGCTCCACGGCGATTGACCGAAAACTCGGCTTGCGCTTCTTGATCACTTCGCTGACGCCGGTGATCGTGCCGCCGGTGCCAACACCGGAGATCAGGATGTCCACTTTGCCATCGGTATCGTGCCAGATCTCTTCGGCCGTGGTCCGGCGGTGGATCTCTGGATTGGCGGGGTTTTGAAATTGGTGCGGCATGAACGAATTGGGAATCGCCCGTAGCAGCTCGTCCGCCTTGTCGATCGCTCCTTTCATCCCTAGTTCCCCCGGCGTCAGGACCAGCTCCGCTCCAAAGGCCCGCAGCAGCCGGCGGCGCTCCAGGCTGTAGGTCTCCGGCATCGTAATGATGAGTCGATATCCGCGCGCGGCACAGGTAAAGGCCAGGCCGATGCCGGTGTTGCCGCTGGTTGGCTCGATCACCGTGGTATCCTTGTTGATCCGGCCCTCGCGCTCGGCCGTGTCAATCATCGAGACGCCAATCCGATCCTTGACGGACCAGTGAGGATTAAAGCTTTCGAGCTTGGCGACCACCGTCGCCGGACTCGCGCCAATCACGCGCCGCAGCCGAACCAGCGGGGTGTGACCGATGCACTGGGTGATGTCGTCGTAGATCTTTCCCCGGAACGGTTGCGGAAACGACATGGCAACTCCTCCACCGGTACAACCGGATGATGAACCAGACCAGTGTCTGCCCTTCTCCCTTTTGCCTTTTTACTCTTTCGTGAGCCCGTGTCTTACCTAGACAAGTGCACAGTAGTCGGCTATAGTTCACAAGATCAACGGGAATCCCAATGGCCTGCATGTTATCACCACCGTTCCTCAACTGTGGACGCCTTGAAGCACTCGCTTGAGTCTCTCCGGAAGATCATCCAACGCCATTGGGGGTTCCCCACGCTTCGACCGTTGCAAGAGCAAGCGATGCGCGCCGTCCTCGACGGGCGCGACTCCTTGGTCGTGTTGCCGACCGGCGGCGGTAAATCGCTCTGCTACCAAGCGCCCGCCGTGTTGCGGGAAGAAACCACCCTTGTCATTTCACCCCTGATCTCGCTCATGAAAGATCAGGTCGACAACCTCAAGGCCTGCGGCGTTCACGCCGTTCAAATCGACAGTACGCAATCGCCCGGGGAACGCTGGTCTTGCGAAAAGGAGGTGATGCAGGGTGGCGTGCGGCTGCTGTTTGTTTCGCCCGAACGGCTCGTGCTCACCGATTTCTACCAGCTGCTGCAGCGCATCGGAGTTCGCACGTTTGCCATCGACGAAGCCCACTGCATCAGCCATTGGGGCCACGATTTTCGCCCCGAGTACCGCCAGCTGAGCCGTCTGAAGGAGCTCTTCCCCGGCGCTTCCGTGCATGCCTACACGGCCACGGCCACGGAACCGGTCCGCCATGATATCATCCAGCAGCTCGGCTTGGAGAACGCCACGGTCTTGGTCGGAGATTTCGACCGGCCGAATTTGACGTACCGCGTTCTATCACGCCGGGAGCCGTTCAAACAGGTGCTCGAAATCATCGACCGGCATCCACGCGAAGCGGGAATCATTTACTGCCTGCGCCGCCGGGATGTGGATGAGCTGGCGGAAGCGCTCCAGCGGCATGGCTGCCGCGCATTGCGCTATCACGCCGGGCTCACCGCCGAGGACCGCCGTCAGGCCCAGGAAGCCTTTGCCGCCGAGCAGTGTGATATCATCGTTGCCACGGTTGCCTTCGGCATGGGCATCGACCGGTCCAACGTCCGTTATGTGCTGCACCTGGCCATGCCGAAATCGCTGGAGCATTATCAGCAAGAGACGGGCCGGGCCGGCCGCGACGGTTTGGAGGCCGAATGCGTGTTGTTGCACTCCGGCGCAGACTTCCTGACATGGAAGTCGATCCTGGAAAAAACGGCCGCCGAGCCCGGGATGGATCCCTCCTACCTTCCCCGCGCACGAAAACACCTGGCCGACATGGACCGGTTCTGCCGCAGTGCGCTGTGCCGGCACCGGACTCTCGTGCAATACTTCGGCCAGGATTTTGCCGCCCCATCGTGCGGTGCCTGTGATCTTTGCCTGGGCGATGCCGAGCAGGTGGCCGATGCGTTGATTATCGCGCAAAAAATCCTTTCCTGCGTGGCCCGGGTCAAGGAACGCTTTGGCATTGGACATGTTGTCTCGGTGCTGCGCGGCGAAGACAACGAAAGCATCCGCAAATGGGGCCACGCCAAGCTCAGTACCTATGGCCTGCTGCGCGATTATCACAAAGCCGACCTGCGCGATTGGATTTACCAGCTCATCAGCCAAGAGGCGCTGGTACAGCACGGGGATCCGTATCCGATCCTTTCCCTCAACGCCGCTTCCTGGGAGGTGATGAAGGGCAACCGGACGGTGCGGTTGATGCAACCGGTTCGCCGTAAGAAGGGGGAAAAGGCCGCACGGTCAAAAGCGGAGACGGCCAGCTGGGAAGGTGTGGATGAAGAATTGTTCGAAGTGTTGCGTGGCCAGAGACGCCAGCTGGCGGACGAGCGGCATGTCCCGCCGTACATCATTTTTGGGGACGCCACGCTTCGGGAACTGGCGCGAGTCCGGCCATCGACGCTGGAAGGGATGCGCACGCTGTACGGCATCGGCGAAGCCAAGCTGCGGGATTTCGGTGAGTGTTTTTTGCAGGCGATCGATCACCACTGTCGGGATCGTGGCTTGACGCGCGACCTTTCGGCCGCGCGGACGCGGGCGCCGGCGACGGCGAAACCCGCCGGCCGGCCCAATCCGACCCGAGAGCTTGCCTTTGGCCTGTTTCGCCAGGAAACCGCAGTCGAAGATGTAATGCATCAAACCGGCCGGTCGCGGGCCACCATTATGGATTACCTGTGCGATTTTGTCCGGGAAACGCGGCCGGAATCGATTGCACCGTGGATACCGGAAGCGCTTTCGCAGCGCATTGCCGCCGCGGCTCGGCAGGTCGGCACCGAACGCCTCAAACCGATTTTCATCGCCTTGGGTGAACAAGTCTCGTACGATGACATTCGTCTGGTGGTCACCCACCTCACGGTCGGAACGGGGACGTAATGTTGCCGCAGAACCCACGCGGTTCTGCAAACCGTCGCGAAACGATAACTGCGAAACCAACCATGAACCACGAGTCCCTCCCTGTACCCGAAGATTCCTCCGCCCGGCTGGCGCGGCCAAAACCGCCGGGTTTGCGCGAATTCTCGCCGCGGGCCATTATCTGCGGACTTTTTGTGGCCGTGTTAATGGGGGCATCGTACCCCTACGTGGTCCTCAAGCTCGGTTTCGGACCGAATGTCTCCGTTGTGGCGGCAATCCTCGGGTATCTCGTGCTCGGCCTGCTCTTCACCCGCGTGGTCCGGTTCCTGGGCTTTCGCTATGCACCCTACAATCGGTGGGAGAATAACATCGTCCAGACGGCCGGCACCGCGGCGGCTCAGACGGCGTTCATGTGCATTCTCCTGGCAGCCTTCGACATGCTCACGGAGAGCCAGAGCGTGCAGTTCACGGCGCGGCTCACCGAGGTGCAGTCGTTTGCGTGGCTGACGTCGGCCGGGCTGCTGGGCGTCCTCTTGGCTGTGCCCCTGCGGCGACATTACATCGTCGATGAAAAACTTCCCTTCCCCGATGGTCTGGCTGCGGGCGAAACGATCCTCATCTGCGACAGCGAAGGCCGCACGGCCACTCGGGCTGCGATCGCCATGGTTGCCGGCATCGTTGCTTCGGGTGTGCTCATGACACTCACGGAAGATTCCCATGTGTTCCGCATGTTCCCGTCGACATTTCTCCCCTTTTCCGCGGCAATGCTGCGAACAACGGGGGTTGGCTTGGAATGGAGCCTGCTTGCCGTCGGCTCCGGCATGATCATCGGCATGCGGATCAATATCAGCATGTTGGTGGGCACCATCCTGTCCTGGGTGGTCGCGCCCTACTTTCTTCGCCAGGCCGGCATCCTTGGCGAAAACTTCAAGAGGGTCGACGTGTTGTTCTGGGTCATGTGGCCGGCCACGGGGATGTTGGTGGCCGGCGGCTTGGCGGGGCTTTTCCTGCGTTGGCGGGTCCTGGCCAAGACATTCCAAAATCTCTCCTCCACCAAGGCCGGTGCGGACGAGTTCCCTCTCACCTGGGTCGCTGCGGGAGCGCTTCTGAGCGGCGGAGCCTTGGTGGCGGTGCAGAAAATCATGCTCGGCCAACCGATCTGGATCACGGTGATTGCGGTCTTGCTGTCGGTTCCGCTCGCCCTGGTTGGCTTGCGCGTTTTGGGCGAGACCAACTGGGGGCCGATCAGCGCCCTTGCCAACCTGATGCAAGGAATCTTCGCGATCCTCGTTCCCGGTAACATCGCGGCCAACATGGTCGCCAGTGGCACCACCGGCACGATCGCCACCGAATCAGAGGCGATCATGCAAGATTACAAGGCCGGCGACATGGTCGGCTCGTCGCCCCGTTACCTGACTTACATGCAGCTTTTGGCGACACCAGTCGGGGCGGCGGCGGTGTCGTGGATGTATCCAGTCTTGCGTGCCCAGTATGGGATTGGCGGTGAAACCGGGTTGAGTTCGCCAACCTCGCGGCGATGGGCCGGCTTTGCCGAGATCCTCTCCAAGGGCTTTGATGCCTTACCCCGTGGAGCGATGGTCGCCCTGGTGGTTGCCTCGCTGGTGGGGATTGTGCTGGCGATCCTCGAAATTCGAATTCGCAACAAAATGCTCATCCCCTCACCGACGGGCCTGGGTATCGGCATGCTCGTCCCC
>DATGIQ010000046.1:0-34542 GCA_035295665.1 Gemmataceae bacterium
CGAACGGTTTACGGTCGGCGACCGAGTTGGCGTTCCCTGGCTCGGCTACACCTGCGGTAGTTGCCCGTATTGCCGAACCGGCCGGGAGAATCTCTGCGACCGGGCCCGGTTCACCGGCTACCAGATCGACGGTGGTTACGCCGAATACACCGTGGCGGACCAGCGCTACTGCTTCCCTGTCCCTCCCTCATACACCGATGCGGAGGCGGCCCCGCTGCTTTGCGCCGGCCTGATTGGCTACCGATCCTACCGCATGGCCGGGGAAGGGCGGCGGTTGGGGATTTACGGGTTCGGGGCCGCCGCTCACATCATCGCCCAGATCGCCCGCCATGAGGGCCGCGAGGTTTACGCTTTTACCCGTCCCGGCGATACGGAAGCGCAGCAGTTCGCCCGTGAGTTGGGCGCGATCTGGGCCGGAGACTCGACCGCTCGGCCACCCGAAGAGCTGGACGCCGCGCTCCTGTTCGCGCCGATTGGCAGCCTGGTTCCCGCGGCGCTGCGGGCGGTGGCCAAGGGGGGCCTGGTGGTCTGCGCCGGGATCCATATGAGTGATATCCCGGCGTTCCCCTATCACCTGCTGTGGGGCGAACGCACCGTGCGTTCCGTCGCCAACCTCACACGCCGGGACGGCGAGGAATTCCTGGCACTCGCACCGCGGGTTCCGGTGCACACGGAGGTTCGGCCATTCCCGCTGACCCAGGCTAACGAGGCACTGGCGCGTTTGCGGAGCGGACAGATCCGCGGGGCCGCCGTGCTCCTCCCCAAAGCTGAACCGCGTTGAACATTCGGCACACGGGTTGCTCCATAGAAGGTCAGCACTTGCATCCTTCCGCCTGGACTACCTGGAGGTGTTGCGATGAGAGAAACGCGAATTACTCTTCCGGAACTCATCCTGGTCGCTGGCACCCGTGCAGCGCTGGGCGCCGGCGTCGGTCTTCTGCTGGCTGACTGCCTTTCCGCAGACCAGCGCCGGGCCGTCGGCTGGACGCTCTTCCTGGCCGGTGCGCTCAGTACCATTCCCCTCGCGTTTGAGATCTTTGGCGGACAGCGCCTCTCTGGCCCTACGAAATGGCGCGGGCTGGCCGCAAGGAGGCCTCGATCCGAGGCGAACGAACGCCCCCGATCCGCGTTGGCGGAGGCCTGATGCATCGAACTGGCGAGCCCGGCATGGAAAGGCCCGACGCCGCCCAGGTCTCCGAGCAAGTCGTGCGCCGGCTGACCGATTGTGGCCGAAGGCAAAGCCTACGCCGTCTCCATGGACGGCAGCATCATGATTACCGACATGAATGAGCAAAGGAGATCAACAATGGTCGCGCGGAAAACAGATCCAGGGACACAGTCCCAGGAAGAGAATCCATCGGGCGTCGGTCCGCAAGGCAGCGGTAAGGACAGTCCTCCGCTCTCAAAGAGCCTTCCCAGGACAGCCGGGAAGCTGGACACGGGGCAACCCGGGGGCGGCCAAGGCCGCGTCGATGTCACGGGGACTATGCCGGAAGGAATTCGGGTAGACCCGGACATTACCGAAGGGCACCCGGGCTACCAGGAGAGCGGCGACTCGGAGATCATCCCGACAGAGACGGGGAACCGAGGACATCCTTCCAAGGAAAAGAGACCACAGGACTGATCTGGGCAAAGGTCCGGCGATAGGACCGCGGCTCATGACGATCACGCCAAGAGATCTCGCACGACTTCCCCGTGCACGTCGGTCAGGCGCATATCGCGTCCACCGAAGCGAAACGTCAGGCGCTGGTGATCAACGCCCAAGAGGTAGAGCATCGTTGCGTGTAGGTCGTAGATCTCAACCCGATCCTTGACCACTTTGTAGCCCCATTCATCGGTCTCGCCATAGCGGTAGCCGCTCTTGACCCCGCCGCCGGCCAGCCAGATGGTAAAGCCGAATTGGTTATGATCGCGGCCATCGCTGCCCTGGGCGAAGGGAGTCCGGCCAAATTCGCCGGCCCAAAGGACCAGCGTTGTCTTCAACAGGCCGCGTGCCTTCAGGTCCTTGAGCAGTCCAGCGATCGGCTGGTCTACCGCACGGCAATTCTTTTCATGGCCATCTTTTAGACCACTATGTTGGTCCCAGCGGTCCGTACCCACACTCGGACAGGTCAGCTCGACAAAGCGCACGCCACGCTCCACCAGTCGCCGGGCAATCAGACACTCGGCCCCGAAAATCCGGGTCGGTTCATACGGTGCGTCCAGGCCATAGAGGGAGCGCGTCGCTGCGGATTCGTTTCGGGAGTCGAGCAGTTCTGGGATCGCGGTCTGCATCCGATAGGCGGTTTCGTAGTTGGCAATGGCGGATTCGATCGCATCGTTGTGGCCGAACCGATCCAGTGCCGCCGCATCCAGCTTGGCCAGCAAATCGAGCTTGTTGCGCTGGTGCCGGTCGCTGGGTTCCTCGCGGCGAATATTGGCCACGGGCGGATCTTTCGGCCGGAAGATCGAACCCTGATACGCAGCCGGCAAAAACCCGCTGTTGAAGTTGTCCAGTCCCCCGGGTGGGATCAAGCCGCCGTTGAGCACAATAAAACCAGGCAGGTTCTTGTTCTCGCTGCCCAGCCCGTAATTCACCCAGGCACCCATGCTTGGCCGGCCTTGCATCCCCGAGCCGGTGTGCAGGAAATAGTTCGCGCTGGTGTGTTCAGGGAATTTGGACATCATGGAATGGATCACGGCCAAATCGTCTACACACTCCGCCAGATGCGGGAACAGCTCGCTGACCCACAGGCCGCTCTCTCCCCGGCGCTGGAATTTCCACGGCGTGGCCATCACCTTGCCCACGTTGTTGAACTGGGTCGGCTCAACCGGGAACACGGAACGGGGATCGCGGCCATGATATTTGGCCAGCAGCGGCTTGTAATCGAAGGTATCTACCTGGGACGGTCCGCCATCCATGTACAGGAAAATGATGTTGCGGACACGGGGTGGAAAATGCTCCCTCTGCGCGGCCGCGGCCGTGCGCGCGCCGGCTTTCGCTTCGGCAGCGGCCTCCTCAGCCAGCAAAGCGGCCAGCGCCACGGCACCAAAACCGTTGGCACAACGAAGGAGCATTTGACGCCGGGTCAGGGGTGGAACGATGAAGCGTCCGCAGTGCATCAGGAAACCTCATCACGCGGTCAGTGGATAAAAAGGAACTCCTTGGCATTGAACAAGACATGAGCCAGGTCGGCCCACGCCGCCAGGTCCGCAGGCTTGCCTGTATATAGCCGGGTCTGCCGTTCAAGGAAATCGAGGCAGGCGGCAGATTCGGACGGACTCGGCGGCCGGGCAAACGCATTCTGATACATTCCCGCAATGCGTTCTTGGCGCGAGGTGGGCGTCGCCAACACCCGCGCCGCCCACCGCTCCGCTTGCTGATGGACGAATGGGTCATTCAACACCAACAGAGCCTGGGCTGGGACATTCGAAACCGAACGCTGCCCCACGGTTGAAAATGGAATCGGCGTATCGAACGCGAGCATCAGGGGCGAAAGAAAATTACGGCGGACGGCGAGATAAAGACTGCGGCGGCCGTCGCCGTTTAGTGGTCCACTGGACGGCCGGCCCCGGCCTTGTTGAAACTCGGTCAAATGCACCGGCACGGACGGCCCATAGATCCGAGGGTTGAGCTGGCCGGAGATAGCGAGCATGGCATCGCGAATCGCTTCCCCTTCCAGGCGATGAACGCGCATGCAGTGTAGCCAAAGGTCTTGCGGATCGGCCTGCACACTCGATTGGACGGCTTGCGTAGACATCCGGTACGTGCGGGAAAGCACCAGCGTACGAACTAGCTGCTTGACCGACCAGCCCTGCTGAATGAATTGAGCGGCCAGGTAATCGAGGAGCTCGGGATGGGTAGGACGTTCGCCCAGCACGCCGAAGTTATCGACGGATGCCACGATGCCGCGGTGGAACAAGTGTTGCCAAATGCGGTTCACCATGACGCGGGCCAGGAGCGGATTGAGCGTGGGGTCGATCATCTGCCGCGCTAGCTCCAGCCGTCCGCTGCCGCGGTGGACAGCGAGACCCCGCGGTCCCGCCAGCGCTTCCAGGAAACGTCGCGGTACGATCTCGCCCAGTGCCTTCGGCGAGCCACGGATGAAGACGTGCTCGTTCTGAGCATCTCCATCGAGCATGGCCATGGCCAGCCGCGATTGCTTCTGAATCTGGGCTGTGAGATCCGCCTCCTTTCGGACAAACGCACCCGTTGCTGCGGCAAGACGGCGCGCAGCCGGACCGTCAGCTGTGCCGAAAAGCGCGGGGTGCTGAACGAGCCAGTCGGCAAGCTCGGCATAGTCCGCGGCATCGGCCCTCCCGATGAGGTCATCGTTTGCCAGCCGGCTACACACGTCGGAAAAGACGGATTGATAGAGTAAGGCCAACGACTCCAGGGAACCGAGGTCCGCCTTGGCCAACCTTCGCCACAGCGCACGGTTGCTACCGGAGAGGGGGGCCGTCTCTTTGGCGAGAGAGGAATCATCGCCTGTTCCCGAACCAGCGGCCGCCTGCACGACTTTGGCCACGGCAAAATCGGCCTGGTCCGCGGGGGTGAAAAAGACGTAGGCATGGTGCCCCTGATACGGGGTCAGGTCGTGGCGGATCCACTGGAAGCCGTCCCCGGTCTGGATTGGTTGAATCAGCTGGCCATGCAGAGGCCCGGCGATTAGCGCATGCGAATCGACGGCGGCATACGCATAGCCTTTCCCCCGGACCAAGTAGAAGAGCTTACCGCTCGTGATCAGAAAGCTCGGAGTGCGGATCGTCCGGCCCGCACGCACCCAGCTGCCGAGCGCACCCGGATCGTTCTCCGCGCCCGCAACCAGCTTGAGGCCGTCCCAGGTTGGATCTTTCTCGGCAGCCGCGATGGTGTAGACCCGGGCAATGGGCCGCGCCGGATCCTTGCCGAAGCGGATTTGCCCAGGCTGGACCGGACCTGGACCATACATCAAGCCATCCGGCAACCACTCCGACGCGCCCAATCGGCCGTAATCAACCACCACGTCGGCACCCCGCGGCGCAGTGGCGGCTATCGCTTCGCACTGGCGGCAATCCGCAATCAGCGGCCGAAGGAGTTGGGTTAGCCGTTGCCGGTCGTCAGCACGCGGATCGCCTGCCGCGACCGACCACGCATGGAAGGGGTCGTGGAGATCGTTCGCCGCCAGTTGCAAATGCCTGCTCCACTGGTCCAGGATTTTTGGATCGAGCTGCCGTTCCTGGGCCAGGCGATGCACGAGCTCGGCCGCAG
Organism: Gemmataceae bacterium; assembly: GCA_035295665.1. GTDB lineage: Bacteria > Planctomycetota > Planctomycetia > Gemmatales > Gemmataceae > DATGIQ01. The sequence goes on from DATGIQ010000046.1 coordinate 5,231, forward strand.
CGGAAGAAGCGCGTGCCAGCTCCCCGTGCAGCGTTTCCCGCGCGGCCAGGAGGTAATCGGCGAGCCGGTCCAGCACGGGCTGTAACGCTTCCGCCTCCGCCCGCTGGATGGAGGCCCGACTTTCTTCCCGCAGTTTCCAGAGTTGCTCGGCGACCCGCCGGTTGTGTTCCATCGTATCGAACCGCGCCAGCCGGTAGCTGCTGCTCCGCAAGAAGCCGAGCAGAGCGTAATAGTCCTTGGTGGAGATGGCATCGAACTTGTGATCGTGACACCGCGCACAGGCAACGGTCAACCCGAGGAACGTTTTCGTCATCACGTCCACCATATTGTCGAAGCGGTCGGCCTCATCCTGTCGGGTATCGACAGGCGAATGGAGCACTTCGCCCAGGAACCAAAACCCCGTACCAAGGATTGATTCGTTGAACCCCCCGGTCGGGTGCTGCCGCGGCTGGGGAAGCAGGTCTCCCGCAAGGTGTTCGGTGACGAATTGGTCGTAAGGCACATCGGCGTTGAAGGCACGGATGACGTAGTCGCGGTACTGATAGGCATTGGGAGCCACATAATCGAATTCGTGGCCACGGGACTCTGCGTACCGCACCAGGTCCAGCCAGTGTCGCGCCCACCGCTCCCCGAAATGCGGCGAAGCGAGCAGGCGGTCCACAACGTTTTCCCAGGCACGGTCGGAGGTATCCGCGAGAAAGGCTTCCACTTCAGCCGGCGTCGGCGGCAGGCCGGTCAAATCGAAGGAGAGGCGGCGAAGAAGCGTTCGCGGATCGGCCGGCGGGGCAGGGGAGAGTCCGTGGGCTTCGAGCTTGGCCAAGATGAATTGATCGACCGGGCAGCAGGGCCAGCTCCGGTTCACCACAGCGGGCGGATCCGATCCATGTATCGGTTGCCAGGCCCAATGTTCGCGTTTGCGTTTGTCGAGATCGAATGCGCCGGGAAGCGACGCGGCGGTGGCCGAAGGTTGCGCGCGGGGCCAGGGTGCTCCCCGTTGCACCCACATTGTTAGATCGGCGATGGCTGCCTCGGGGAGTTTGCCCTTGGGCGGCATCTGAAGGTCCACATCGTGGTAACGGATCGCTCGGATCAGACGGCTTTGTTCCGGCTGGCCGGGGACAATGGCCGGACCGTTTTCACCACCGCGGAGAAGTGCCTCGCGGCTATCGAGGAATAAACCGCCCTTGGGTTTCTTGGCGCGGGTGGAGTGGCAGGAGTGGCAATGCTGAACCAGAACTGGCCGAATTCTCTTCTCGAAGAACTCGTTCCCCGCGGAGTTGTCGGCAACCGCTTCCGCGGCCGGGAGAGATGGGGAAAGTGCGATCGTAAGGGCAAGGGCCAACCAGAGGGGTCGGTGCGGACGCATTGCCAAGGAAACCATCCCTCTCGCCCTTTCCTGCGTACCGGTTGGCGAATCGGCCACGATGGATCGCATTGTGAGCGTGCCGAAGTCTCTCGTTGAGAATACCCATCCGGAGTCACGTTGGAAAGTCGAACCTACGAGAGATGCTCATGCATGGCCTTTGGTCTGGCACCCAGCGGCTGCAAAGGCTCCCCTGGCAATCCCCGCGCCGGTTCATATTTATATCAATGTACGTCCCACCTGCATGAGGCCCCGCCATGAAACCTTCCCTCACTTTCCTTGCGACGTTGATTTGTCTCTTGCTTGGCCTGCCGCTAGCCGTGCGGGCAGAGACGGGGCAGATCAACTTCGATCGGGACATCCGGCCAATTCTGTCAAACAATTGTTTCAAATGCCACGGGCCCGACGAGAAACAACGGAAGGCCGGCTTACGCCTGGATCGCCGCGATGGCATCGTGGCCGAACTTCGCTCCGGCAACCGGGCCGTTGTGCCAGGTAAGTCTGCCGAGAGCGCTTTGGTGGCCCGGATCACGGCGACGGAGCCTGAAGAACGAATGCCCCCGCCTGCCTCCGGCAAAACCCTCTCGCCGGAGCAGATCAATCTGCTCAAGCGCTGGGTCGAAGAAGGTGCCGAGTACAAGGAGCATTGGTCGTTTGTTCCGCCCCGGCGACCCGAGTTGCCGGAAGTGAAGGATGCGGCGTTCGTGCAGAACCCGATCGACCGCTTTGTCCTGGCCCGACTGGAACACGAAGGTCTGCACCCGTCGCCCCCGGCGGACAAAACGACCCTGATCCGCCGCGTGACGCAAGACCTGACCGGCTTGCCACCCACGCTGGCCGAGGTCGATGCTTTCCTGGCCGACGATTCGCCCCAGGCCTACGAGCGGCTCGTCGATCGGCTCCTGGCTTCCCCGCAATACGGCGAACACCTGGCCCGCTATTGGCTCGATGCCGTGCGCTACGGAGACACCCACGGTCTCCATTTCGATAACGAACGTTCGCTTTGGCCGTACCGGGACTGGGTCATCAACGCCTTGAACCATAACCTCCCCTTTGATCAGTTTACGATCGAGCAGCTAGCCGGGGACCTGCTTCCCCACCCGACACGAGAACAACAGATCGCCACCGGCTTCAATCGCTGCAACGTGACCTCGAATGAGGGCGGATCGATCGATGACGAGCTCCTGATGCGTTATGCCGTCGATCGAACGGATGCCGTCTCCACCGTGTTCCTGGGACTGACCCTAGGCTGCGCCGTCTGCCATGATCACAAGTTCGATCCGATCACACAAAAAGAGTTCTACCAGCTGTATGCATTTTTCAACAGCGCCGCCGACAAGGCGATGGACGGCAACGTGCTCGCCCCGCCGCCGATCCTGAAGCTGTCCACGCCACAACAAGAGGCCAAACTGAAGTCCCTCGAGGACCAGATCCATGCGGTTCAGCGGGAAATCACCGACCAGCTGGCCCGACTGGACTATGTCGAGCCGAAGGGCGGGGCCGTGGCCAGCACGGCGAAGCCGACCGGGCCACAGGAATATGTCTGGATCGAGGATGAGTTGCCGCCGGGCGCCAAGCCCCAGGGCGACAGTCCCTGGAAGTTCATCACCAAGGAGCAGGGGCCGGTCTTCAGTGGCAAACGCGCTTCGACACGGACCGCCACGGGGCTGAGTCAGCATTTCTTTACCGAGGCCAACCCGGGCTTGCGGATCGGCGGCGGCGACACGCTCTTCGCCTATGTCTATCTCGATTCAGCAAACCCGCCCAAAACGATCATGCTCCAGTTCAACGACGGTACGTGGGAGCATCGGGCCTTCTGGGGCGAGGATCAGATCCCGTTTGGCTCGGGCAGCACACCGGGCCATGTGTCGATGGGGCCACTTCCGGAGACCGGCAAATGGATCCGGCTCGAAGTGAAAGCGGCCAAGGTCGGACTCAAGCCTGAGAGCGTCTTGAATGGTTGGGCCTTCACGCAGTTCGGCGGTACGGTCTATTGGGACAAGGCCGGCATCGTCACCCGTACGCCGCAGGGAAATGGCCAATTTGACTCCCTGGCAGCGTGGGAAGCGTTTGAGCGAACGCGCAAATCGAAGACACTGCCCAAGGCGGTCCAGGATGCCCTCAAGTCCGAGCCGGCCAAGCGAACCTCCGAGCAAACCAAGCTCCTCCGTGATCACTTCCTGGAGAACATTTACGCTGGCACGCGCCCGGTCTTCGAACCGTTGCACAAACGAATGGACAGCCTGAACAAGGAACGGAACACGCTCGATGCAGCGATCCCGGCCGCGATGGTGATGGCGGATTTGCCGAAGCCGCGGGAAACCTTTGTGTTGCTCCGGGGTGCGTATAACAAAAAAGGCGAGAAGGTAAATCCGGGCACGCCGGCGGTGTTGCCGCCGATGCCGAAGGACGCGGCCAAGAACCGCCTTGGCCTGGCCCGCTGGCTGGTGGATCGCTCGCAGCCGTTGACGGCACGGGTTATCGTGAATCGCTATTGGGAGCACTATTTCAGTCGGGGGATCGTAAAAACGGCCAACGACTTTGGCTACCAAGGCGAATGGCCAACACATCCCGAGTTGCTGGATTGGCTGGCGAGCGAGTTCCAGAGCACCGGCTGGGATGTCAAGCACATGCAGAAGCTGATCGTGATGAGCAGCACGTACCGGCAATCCTCGAAGGTGACGCCGGAGTTGCTGCACCGTGATCCGGAGAATGCTCTCCTGGCCCGCGGACCGCGATTCCGTATGGATGCCGAGATGGTTCGGGATGCCGTGTTGGCGGCCAGTGGCCTCTTGGTAGAGAAGCTGGGTGGCCCCAGCGTCAAGCCCTACCAGCCGCCGGGTCTGTGGGAAGCGGTAGGGTTTTTCGGCAGCAACACGCGAGTTTTCAAGCGGGATAACGGCGACGCCCTGTACCGCCGCAGTGTGTACACGTTCTGGAAGCGGACCAGCCCCCCGCCGTCCCTCACCCTCTTCGACGCCCCCTCCCGTGAGACCTGCACCGTGCGCCGGCCGCGCACCAATACGCCGCTTCAGGCCTTGGCCTTGATGAACGATGAGCAGTTTGTCGAGGCCGCACGGCACCTGGCGCGCCGGATCATGGTCGAGGGCGGCACGACCCCGCAGGACCGGCTCCGCTACGGCTTCCGTCTTGCCGTCATCCGCGGGCCGGACGCCAGCGAGCTGGACACGCTCACGAAACTCTTTGAGCAACAGCGGAGTTACTACCGGGCCAATCCGGAGGCGGCGGTCAAGCTCCTGAGTGTGGGTGCGTCGAAACGAACCGAAACACTCGACCCGAGCGAACATGCAGCCTGGACGATGATGGCGAACTTGCTCCTCAACCTGGATGAGACGATTACCAAGGAATAACCGACCTACCATGGATCCACGACAAGAACACGCCTTGCTCGAAACGCGCCGCTATTTCCTGGGCCGCTGCGCCGCCGGCATCGGCACCATGGGGTTAGCTTCTCTGCTCGACCCCAAGCTCTTCGGCGCCGCTCCTGCACCGGTGCAGCCCACGAAGGACTCCTTCGGCATCTTGCCGGCTTTGCACCATCGGCCGACGGCCAAACGGGTGATCTGGCTTTTCATGGCCGATGCGCCTTCGCAAATCGACCTGTTTGACTATAAGCCGAAGATGCATGATTTCTTTGACAAAGAGCTGCCCGATTCGGTGCGCATGGGCCAGCGGCTGACGACCATGACCTCCGGCCAAACCCGCTTCCCGGTAGCGCCATCGCTCTTCCAGTTTCAGCGCCACGGCAAGGCGGGGGCCTGGCTCAGCGAGCTGCTGCCGCACCACGGCAAGATCGTGGACGACATCACGATCATCCGGACGCTCCATACCGAGGCGATCAACCACGATCCGGCGATCACGTTCATCCAAACCGGGAGTGAATTGCCCGGCCGGCCCAGTGCCGGCGCGTGGATTTCGTACGGGATCGGCAGCCCCAACCAAAATCTACCCGCTTATGTGGTTCTCCATTCCTCGTGGAGTGCGAAATCGGGAACGCAAGCGCTGTTCGCCCGGCTCTGGGGGTCGGGGTTCCTGCCGACCAAGCATCAAGGAGTCGCCCTCCGTTCGCAGGGCGATCCGGTGTTGTATTTGTCGGACCCACCCGGCGTGCCCAAAGAGGTTCGCCGCCGGATGCTGGATGGGCTCGCCATGCTCAACCAGAAGCATTACGAGGCGCAGGGCGATCCCGAGATCCATACCCGCATCGCCCAGTACGAGATGGCTTTTCGGATGCAAACTTCGGTCCCCGAGCTGATCGATATCCGGGGCGAGTCGCAGCAGGTTCTCGACCTGTATGGCCCAGATGTCCACAAGCCCGGCACCTTTGCCTACAACTGCCTGCTCGCCCGGCGGATGGCGGAGCGCGGCGTGCGCTTCATCCAGGTCTTCATCCGCGGCTGGGATCATCACAATAATCTGCCGGAGAACATCCGTCTGATGGCCAAGGATGTGGATCAAGCGGCCACGGGGCTGGTCCTCGACCTGAAGCAGCGCGGCCTGCTCGACGATACCCTGGTCGTCTGGGGTGGCGAATTCGGCCGTACGATCTACAGCCAGGGCACGCTGACCAAGACCAACTATGGCCGCGACCACCATCCCCGTTGCTTCACCGTCTGGCTGGCCGGCGGCGGCATCAAACGGGGCCTGGTCTACGGGCAAACGGACGACTTCAGCTACAACATTGTCGAGAACCCCGTGCACGTGCATGACCTCAACGCCACAATCCTGCACTGCCTTGGGATCGATCACAAGCAGCTGACTTATCGCTTCCAGGGCCGGGATTTTCGCCTTACCGATGTGCATGGCGAGGTGGTGAAGGATATTCTGGTGTGATGCAATCCAGTAACCGCGCTCGGTTGCTGTTTGTTTAGCGGCGGTTCGCAGAACCGCGTGCGGATGTGCCCCGCACGAAGTCGGCGGAGAGCCGCAGTCGCTGCTCCGAGCCTGTCTTGGCCGCCCGGAAATATTGCTCCACCCACGCAGCTTCTTTCTGATTTCTTCTTGCTATTCCCTTCTGAATTGACAATGATCATCCAGACTGGCGGACGTCACGGTTACCAAGTTCACAAGGAAAACACGGCGGAGCGCGGCCAATGTTTGACCGCGAGACCTGGAATGCAGGCTCCGTCGACGGCGGTTACATCAGAGGGAGGGCTTCCCATGGAGCATTTTTGCGCACGGTGTGGTCAATCTCGGCTCGGAGCGATGCTCGCTTGGTCAGTGTGCCTGACCGCCTTGGGCCTCGCTTTCGTGGTCCCAACAGCCGCCAGGGCGGACATCCATGACCAGTTGGTCGTGCATCTCCGGTTCGACGGCGATGTTCAAGATTCCTCCGGGCGCGGTAACAACGGAAGCATCGTGCAGCCCGGGGTGAATTCGCCCTACGTGCCCGGCGTCATCGGCCAGGCCTATCAGACGACAGGCATGGTCGTGGGTATCGACAATTCTACCAGCAGCTATATCACGCTGGGAAATCCTCCTGACTTGAACTTCGATGGCAGCAGTGACATCTCGTTCTCGTGGTGGGGCATGTACAATACGAGCGACCAGCACGATGATATCCCGTGGCTTTCCAATAAGGATTGGAACAGTGGCGGTAACCGCGGCTGGGTGCTCGCCAGCGAGAGCGGAGGCAACGGGTTAAGGTGGAACTTCAGGGCGCGCGGCGAAAACCGTGTGGACATCTCCGCCCCCTACGCCGGCAGCGGTTGGGATGACGGCAATTGGCATCACTACGTTGTGACAATGACACGCGGCGCTGGCGGTGCGGTAACCGTCTACCAGGACAGTGGGGCAGTTTCTTACACGCCGATTAACAGCGCCCTCATCATTGGCTCTACTCTCTTACCGACCAACATCTTCCAGGATGGCACCGGAACGTATACGGATATCACGGGCGGAGCCAATTTCGACAAGGCTGCAATCGACGACCTAGGGATCTGGCGACGGGCCCTCACCGATGACGAGGTTGCCATGATCTATACCCTTGGAACGCAGGGCCTATCGGCTCTCGACTAACGTTTCGGCTGTATGGATCTGAACCAGCAGAGCGCCGGCGAGAGATTTTCGCCGGCGCTCCTCAGTAGTTGCGGGGATGCAGGAACGATCCGGGACAGGGAAAGCTGGCCCTCCCTAGGGGCTAGGTCCGCTATCGACACTTGCTTCGAAAGCGGCCATTCCTCTTGATTGCTGGAAACATAGAGGCTCGGCCCACCTGCAACGGGGAGAGAGTCGAGCAGCCACTCGATTGCTGAGTTGAAAGCGACCGGCGCCCCATCCTTTAATCGGCGCAAGGGCTCGGATCTTTATCGCTGTGCGGGCTTCAATCGCCGCAATTAATCACTTACCTCCGAACAGTGCTTCCCGAGTAGGGCAGGGAAAGCCAGTGGCAGCGAACCCATCGCTTCGTGATCCACCACAAGAACAAGGAGCATTCGCGCTCGGGAGATGCCGACGTACAGCTCTTCCTTCGAGATGGGCACAGAGCCTTCGAGGTGGAACAGCACGGCGTCCGCTTCCAGACCCTTAAAATCCCCCACGCGGTAAACCGGCAGCACGCCCGACCCGCGCGCCTCGCCATGCCTCACGAAGCGGACCGTTTCCGGTTCCGGAATCCCCTTGTGCCAGTCCTCGCGCTCGAAATGGATAATGATTTCCGACGCCCAGAGCTGCGTCCGGCCGCGCTTCCAGAGCTTTAGTCCTCCTTCGCGGGTCGTCCACTTCATGGGGGCACGTGCCTGCGGATGGTTCATGACCCGCCGGCGCGTTTGCGGCTGAACCCGAAAACTCATCGCGATCTGGCGCACGAGTTCCACGTCATGCTCATTTGGCAGACGCCCTGCACCCAGGGCGGCCAAGCGCGCGGAGACTTCGCTCCGTCCGCCCGCAGGCGGCGCGAGGCTTTCAGCCGTCCGCAAGGCCAATTCAAACTTGCGCCGTACTTCCGCTTGCCAAAGGTTCTCCTGCACGTCAAACGGTTCCCACAGTACGGATTGCTCGTGCAGGGGCATGCCCGCGTGGAGGGTGACTAGGGAATTGAGCAGCCCCTTGCCGTAGATCCAGCGAATTGCCTGGGTTATGGCATCCCGACCTTCGGTTCGTTGGTAAGTGATGAGAAGCACTTCACCGAGATCCCTGAGCTGTTCTTCCGGAGTCGGGGCTTGACGGTGAAGGTGACAGACGAGTTCGTACACCCTGCCCGCGTTCCGGCAATTCCGCGACAGGTCCAAGCTCGGCTCGGCCAGTGGATACCGGGCACGGAACGGCAAGACCGCCTGAAAATCATCGTGGAAGATGTAGATCGTCCCGGTCGGTGCGTGCGCAAGCGACGCCTCCACCAGCGTCCACCACTCCTCGCGGAAGTCCTGCCCTTCGTCGACGATGACGGCATCATAGGGGCCGCAACCAGCAAGGGCGTCAAACGCTTTGTTTAGCGGCGCCGTGTCGGGCTCCTCGTAGTTCGACCAACCCGCCTGCGATGGCTGAACGGATTCTCCGGTCAGCTCCGCGACCCATTCGCCGAACGTCCTGACCTGAACGCCTGAGCCACGGGTTAGCTGTCGCGCGTGTTCCGCAAGGAGGGGATTATGACAAAGGAAAAGCGTGGGCAGGCCTGCCCTGCTCAGGCGGATGGCTTTTTCCGCCGCTACCAGCGTCTTGCCCGAGCCGGCACACCCCGAGATCCGAATCCGCCTGACTCCCCGCAGCCGGCAAATGATGCCGAACTGCTCTGCAGTGAGCCGCTCGACCCGTCGATGAAGCGTTGCCATATGCTCCCGGATGGATGCCGCGAACTGATCGCTTGCCTCTGGATCATCCGCCTCAATCTGGCTGGAGTGAGCAGGCCGCAGTCGGCGATTCGCTAAAGGGGAAGTCCGCTTCTCGGCTTGAGCACATCGGGCCTCGGGCCTTTCTTCCTCGAAGTACCACTCCAGGATCGGCATCAGCTGGGCAAGCGATTGGTACACATCAGCCACGGTGACTTTCTCGCCAAAGCTGTGCGTGCCAACGTTGCCCAGCTTACGGATGGCTGCAGCATACGCGTCGAGGCGGTCCGGGAAATAGCCATCCTTGACAAGCCGTTGCAGCAAGTTTTCCAAGGGCCGCGTGCCCGGCGCTTCTTCACAGCGGCGCTCGTAGACATCTCGGATGACGTACTCCAGTACCTTGCGGGCGCGGGTCAGCGCCATCTCGGGATCTTCATCCGCTATGCGGATCGCTCTCTGGACGCCCTCTTTCAGTTCGCGGAACTGGTCGGAAAGCTGCTCCAGACGTTTGAGCAAGACTTGAAGGGCAGGGTCCATTGGCTCCCCAATCTAGCGCACTCCGGATCTGCTTTCGGGACCCACGAATGGTAACATCAGGCCAGAGCTGTCGCAACTCCCTCGCGAATGCGCGCGCCGCAAGGGGATGCCTAAAACCTGGCGATAGGCAACGTCAGGCGCCCTCAGAGAATAACTATCTGGGGTTTTGCGCCACAACGGAAATCGCGGCAGGGCCGAAAGAATCCAGCGCCGGGTTTCGAAGCTCACGGATGAGCTTGAAAGCCTTCGCCACGGCATTTCTCAGCAAATACGCTTGTGCTTGACCAAAGCAGCCGTCATAGTAATCGCTGGTGCCCTAGCTGGAAGAGATTAGCTGCTGCGGTCTGTCCGCAGCCGCTGTCCACCTTGAGGGCCTCATCCATGAAACGCTTTCTCTGTGGCTTGGTGGCTTTGGCGGTATCTGTGGGCGTTACGGAAACGGCGAAAGGCCAGGCGAATTACGTCTACACACCGATTGAGGTGCCTGGTGTCTTTAACACAATCGCCACCGGTATCAACAACGCCGGCCAAGTTGTTGGCTACTACGTAGTGAACGGCGCTGCTCACGGCTTCCTGCTGAATAGAGGCGTATTCACGACCGTAGATGTGCCTGGCTTTTTCTCGACGGAGGCCTATGGCATTAATGATATCGGACAGATTGTGGGCTATTGCAGCAATCCGGGACCACGGCAAACGGACCAAGGCTTCCTGTTCAGCGGGGGCAGTTTCACCACGGTAAATCGACCTGGAGCCAGCTTTACGCATTTCGGCGGCATCAACAATTTGGGACAAATCGTGGGAGATTCGGCCAACGGCGGCTTTTTGATGAGCGGGGGGACGTTCACGTCCCTCCCTTTCCCTGGTAGCGGCATCAACAACTTGGGACAAATCGTGGGTGGCAATTATCTGTTAAGCGGTGGGAACCTGACACAGATAAACGGCGGCGCTGCCGGGATAAATGATTTCAGCCAAATCGTAGGAGGAGAAGTCAGTACTGGTTTTCTGTTGACCGGAGGCCAATACGTTACGCTCAGCGTGCCCGGCTCGATTCAGACCGTCGCCACAGGAATTAACAACGCCGGTGAAATCGTGGGCTCCTATCGCGATGCCAACGGCGAGTTTTTTGGCTTTTTTGCCACACCGAATCTTTCTCCACTTCCGGAGCCCTCCACCTTCCTACTCTTGGGTATCAGCACGCTCGGCGTCATCGCATGGACGCGCCATCGGCGCTCATCGCCCATTCATGGCTCGGAAGACGCTGAGGGCCTCATTGCGTAGGAACAGATTGCTAGCCCATGGTTCACCGCCGCTCGCGGTACTGTTCGTTGGCAGCAGAATCTCGTAGACCGTGAGCACCACGAAATTGGCTACGCCGAACGCTTGCCCGCTGATGCCGACGTTCCAGGAATAGGTTGCGAGCCCGTCACCATTCACCGGGAAGCCATAGTTCTGTCTTACCCTAGATTATCACTCGTAGTCGGGACTCACCTGCCGAAAGAATAACTAGCAGGGAGGAGACACGCGGCGAAAAGACCTCTTCGGCGAATACACAGCCATCGCTCAGTTCCAGCGTGAGCGATACGGAGACATCCGTTTGGAGCGACTGGAGCCCCCGCTATGCCGGGGTCCTTCTGAGTGGATGCAATTACGTACGCGGCGTTTTCGATGCGATCCCGACCGACGACGAGCCCAACTGAACGGTCAGTACCTCCAGCAGCCGATCGATCTCGTCAACGGTGTTGTAGGCATGGGGGCTGATCCGAATCCGGCCGGCGCGCTGATTGATCACGATCCCCTGCTGCCGGCAATTCCGCACCAGCGCCCGCACATCGGCATCCGGCACGATCAACGATACGATTCCCGATTTGTCTTCCGGCCGGCGACTGCTGTAGACTTCAAAACCGACCCGCTCCGCCCCCGCACACAAGTAATCGGTCAGCGCAAGAACCCGTTCGGCCAGCGCGGAGATGCCGAGGCCCAGTAACAGTTCCAGGCTCGCTCCCAGGGCCGTGATCCCACCGACGTTCAGCGTGCCGCTCTCCCAGCGACCGGCGTGGGGCTTCAGCCGGAAATCGAGGCGCGAAAAATCCCGACAGCCCACGACGCTATTCCATCCTACGCCGACGGGGTGAAGCTGATCGACCAGATCGCGGCGGATGTAAAAGATCCCGGCGCCTTCCGGCCCCAGGAGCCATTTATGGCCATCCGCCGACAGGAAATCGATCGGGGTGCGTTCCACGTCCAGAGGCAGCACGCCCAAACCCTGGATGGCGTCCACAAAAAAATAGCAGCTCCGTTCGCGGCACAGCGTACCGATGGCATCGAGGTCGTTGCGGAAGCCGCTGGCGTACTCGACAAGGCTCAGGCTGACCAACCGTGTGCGCGAATCCATGAGTTCGCGAACCGCATCGACGCACAGCCGCCGGTCCCGGCTCGCCAGCAGGCGCACTTCGACGCCCCGACTGGCCAGGTTCATCCAGGGGTAGATGTTGGAAGGATACTCCTCGGCGGCGGTGATGATGTTGTCGCCGGGCTTCCACGGCAAGCCCTCGGCGACGATCCCGATCCCTTCGCTGGTGTTCTTGATGAAGGCGATGTCGAGCGCATCGGCGTGAAGGAGTTGTCCGGCAAGGCGGCGAACCGTTTCGATGCGCTGGACCCACTGCGTTTCATGCACGTCGCCGTTCTCGGCCATGTCGGCGGCCCAGTCCACAAGGGCCTGTTGAGCCCGGCCGCTGATCGGCGCCACGGCGGCATGGTCAAAGAATGCCCAGCGGCGCGTGACGGGGAATTCGCTACGCAGCGCGGTCCAATCCATTGAGGTCCTCACATCGGTTTCCAGAAGTCCGTTTCGCGGCGGTGCGCGGAACCGCGCGGGGCGCATCCACACGCGGTTCTGCGCACCGCCGCTCAACAAAAACGGACACATTCAGCCGGACTGGGTATAAGCGTGCGGCAGCAGCGTTCGGACGCCGCGCTCCAGGTCCAGCAGAAACTGCTTTCGCCAAAGTCCGCCGCCGTACCCGCCCAGCTGGCCATCCTTGTTCACGACCCGATGGCAAGGAATCAGGATGGCAATCCGGTTCTGACCGTTCGCCCGGCCGACCGCACGCTGCGCCCCCCGGCGGCCCACGGCACAAGCCATCTCCTCGTAGGAGCGGGTCTGCCCATACGGAATGCGAAGGAGCTGCTCCCAGACGGCTCGTTGGAAAGCGCTGCCCGGGTAAACCAGCGGAACCGTAAACGTTTCCCGCCGATGTGCGAAATAGCTCGCCAGCTCATCCTTGAGCGTGTCGAGGTGCTTGTGATTTCCCGGGACAAAGGCGCAGGCAAACCGTTTGCGCAGGGATGCCAACTGGATTTCCAAGCGGTTCTGGTCGGTGAACTCCAGAAGACAGACGCCTTCGTTTTTTGTCGCCGCAAGCAGCGGTCCAACCGGGCTCTCGATCCAGCTGGCCACGATGCAATCCGCGCCGCGGCTCCGGCCAGGAGGTTGGCCGAACGTTTTTGCAAAGGCGTCGCGAAACCCGCTGTGCGATTCATAACCGTTGCCGAGGGCCACCTCATCTAGCTCGGCGCCGTGGCGGATCTGTTGCAGTGCCATGCCCATGCGTCTTCCCCTACAAAATGCGTGAAATGTCATGCCGTAGTGTTTCAGGAAATATCGCCGTGCTCGTGCCGGCTCAATTGCCATGCCCCGAAGGTCCGTGTCGGTCACCCGGGCTAACGGAGCCCGTTCGACCGTCGAAAGCAAACGCTGCACCCAGTGGGGCGGGCGACCGTTGGTATCGAGCGGCCGGCAGCGCTTGCATGGCCGATAGCCGGCGAAGATGGCTTCCTGAGCCGTGGGGAAATAGTCGCGATTCCGCACGAGCGGCGTCTTGGCCGAGCACGATGGCCGGCAGAAAATGCCCGTGGTGCGGACGCCCACGAAGAAGATGCCATCGTAGGAAGCGTCGCGTTCCTTTACCGCTTGCTCCATTTCCTGCGTCGAAGGCAAACCGATCATGATAGCATCCTAGCGCGCCGGCCGAGGTCTCGGCTACCGATTTTTGAGCGCGATCATCGAAAACTGTGGCTGGGGTGAGAACTCATTCTGGAGCGTAGTCCGCCGGAGGATTGCGGGCGGAAAGAATGCCGCGGATCGGCTTGCTTACGGTGCGGGAGCGTGGTACATTCTCTCAAGAAGCTAGTAACCTGGCTTCGGTTACCTCTGCGGTGTTCGTGTAAGACGTATACTTTTGAAGAACCGATGCATTACCCGCAGGGAGCCGATCATTGATCCGGGGCTTGCAAGCCCACCCAATGGAGTGGGATCCGAAAACCGGGTCTGAGGCACCCATTTACACTGCGGGTTCTCAAAAGCGTCTAGACGGCACAGGCGGAGGTCTTTTCTTGCGCCGGGGCAATCCCTTGCGGCTGCTGAGTCGTATCCTATGGATTGACTTTTTTCCACACGCTGAGCGTTTGCTGATCCCCTGCCTTCGTAGCGAATTCCTTTGGACGCTCTTTTCCTGGGACCGCGAAACAGAAGCGGACCTGATCTCCGTCCCACTCGTAAACGCCGTACTGCTTTTTCCCCTTGTTTGGGCCCTCAGCCATGGTGTAATCGATTGTCTTCGGTTTTTTTGACATGTCGAGGGTAAATGTGGCCTGGAGCATCACCTGGCCACTGAAGGTCACCGTTGTTTCCTTTCCCTTGGCTACCCGCTTCCAGAGCTTGAGGAGACCCTCCGGAACGCGTTGACCGTCGTGCTCGCCGGAGACCATGGACCACTCTCCTTGCAAACGGCTGAATTCCTTGTCGAGCGTCTCCGAGTTCTTCTCCTCGGCTTGGCGCTGGAGAATTTCGAGAGCAAAGCCGCTCCCAACCTTGGTGACGAACTCTACGGGGCGAGTGTTACCAGCCAGGGCAAGACAAATCTTCCAGGTATCCCCATCCAGCTCGTAGATACCCAAATTCGTCTTCCCTTTCTCGGGGCCTTCTGTGAACACCAAGTCCAGCTTCTTGGGCGTGCTGTTCTGATCAAGCTTCAAAGTACCTTTGTAAGCCGCCCCCATCGAGATCGTAGTGAAGGCATCATCCTGGACGATAATCTTGGAACCCTGGAACGCAGGTCCCACTATTTTGGCACCGTCGATTTCTAGCGCGGCGACGTTCCAGGTGCCTTGTAGTTTCTTGAGTTCGGCCTTCCTTCGGGCTTCCTCGCCGGCATCCGCGGCAGGGGAGGGCGCACGGAGCAACGCGGGAGCTTCCCTCCGCGGGCTCTGATCCGCGGCCAGCATGCGGACCGTGAACAAACTGGCGCCAAGCATGCCCACCGCGAACAGCACCGCGGCCACGAACTTTAACTGGGACCACCACATGGTCTTCAAGACTCCTTCGGTTAGAGCCAATGCGTGTGCAGAGAGAGCACCAAGACCGGTTGCGTTGCCGGCCGCAAAGGATGCCGCCGCCCGTATGGTTGTCTCCAGAAGTGGCTCCGGCACGGCGTTCACCGATCGCGTTCCGCAATCCATTTCGGCGTTTCCGCCGCCGGTCGGTACTGGGCGAGGAGATCGAGCAACTGCTCAGGATCGTCGGCTTCCAGCAAGAGGCGGCGGTGCGCGGGGCGGAGAAAACCTTCACGAACAGCATGATCGAGCCAGGCACGCAGCGGATCAAAGTAGCCCGCCACGTTGAGCAGGCCGATCGGTTTGGCATGCAGTCCTAGCTGGGCCCAGGTGAGAATCTCACACAGCTCATCGGCCGTGCCAAAGGCTCCCGGCAACGCAGCGAAACCATCTGCCAGATCGGCCATCCGCGCCTTGCGCTGATGCATGGTCGCAACGACGTGGAGCTCTGTGAGTCCGGTCTGAGCCAATTCCTTGTCAACCAGAGCTTGTGGGATCACGCCGATCACCGCGCCGCCCGCCGCCAAGACGCTGTCGGCGAGGATCCCCATCAAGCCGACGTGTCCACCGCCATAGACCAATCCCAGGCCGCGGGCAACCAACGCGTTGCCCAGCTGTCGGGTGGCCTCGGCGTAAACCGCTCGGCTACCGGCATTCGATCCACAGAAAATGCATACGCGCTGCATCGTGTCCTCCCCCTCAAGGATAGAGACCGCACATGCTTGAAAAAAGACGAAAAGAGCGTGCCGCCCCGTTCATGGTCCACTGTCGAATCCCGCATGGTGACATAGAGTGAAAGAATAGCCTGCGCGGCAGGCATCAGTTTTTCGGAGAGCTCGGGGTATGGATCTGTTCCTGCAACAGCATAGCGGCTCGTTGACGATCTTGATTCTCAGTACATTGGTATTTGTGACGTTGCTGATCCTGGTTCCCCAATTGTTGCGGACCCATCAGCACACGGTCGAGCTAATGCACGCCGAACAGATGCGTGCCCTGGAACAAGGATTACCCGTGTCGCGCCCGGATGAGCGTTCGGTGTTTGCTGGCCGGACGGCCTTGCTGGTGCCGATCGTATCCGTGTGCACAGCTGGAACCGTCACCTGTTTTCTCGTAGCGTACCGATCGGAGAATTTGCTCTCGGTGACGCTGGGCGTTTGGTGCGTGGTCGGGGTCGTCAGCCTGGCCGCCATCAGTGGCGGAATCGCGTTGCTGGTCCGCCTGGCGCAAATGCACACGGGTACAGAAGAGTATCAGGATCATCCATCAGAGACGTAGTCCCCAAGTGCATGAGTTACTCGGCCGCCGATTTTAGGCGGTTGATCTGCAGGTCCTCCAGGCCTTTCCATTCGGGATCCTCGACGGTGATCTCCTGGATGCGCTCGCAGGGGTGGGCGGCCAGGAACGGGCGCTGCTTGTAGATTTAGGAGGCGGCGTGCTTCAGGGTGGCCAGCCCGCGGTTGATGCTGGTCGGCGTCAGCTTGCGCTCTTTGCGCAGGTATTTCAGAAAGCCTTCGGTCAGCGAGCGCGTCCAGTGGTTGGGGTGGTCGGTGCCGGCGACGGCGTGCTCTTTTTGCGCGAATGCCGGCGCGTAGTGACAGGGTCGGGATCGCCCTTGCGCCGAGCTGCCTGGGAGTGTTTTTTCGGGCCATCGGGAGGTGTTTATACCTTATTTCATGCACAGTTTTATGCTTTCGCCGACCCGCATCCGGGCGAAAACGCCGCGGTGATGCCGGTTAGCATGAAATAAGGTACATTGCCTGGCGCGCATAGAAAGGGGGAAGTTGCGCCAACAAGCGGGACTGCGGGCTGCGTGTCGGATGCGAGGCCGACTCCTCCTCTTGAAAGAGAGTCGGTCTGTTAAAGCGGATTTGCTCGATAGCAGTAACCCAATGTACCATTTCCGCGTCGCTACGGTTGTTTCGTGGTTAGCGAGTCCAGGGGCACGAGCCTGATTTCACCAACCGTTTTCCCATGGGCTTTGACGACGCCTTCGGAGTATGTCACTATTTCATTGCCCCCGCTGAAGGCCAAGCGCTTGCCATCGGGGGAGAATGCCACGGTAAACACAGGAACGTTCACGTTAGGGAGAGCGTATTTTCGTTCTCCGGTGTGCGCATCCCAGACGTTGACCTCCCCGCTCAGCTTGTTGCCCTCCTGCAGTCGCCCTCCCGTCGCCAACAGAGTTCCGTCCGGAGAAAACGTCCCTGCCGTGACCCAACTTTTGTTTCCTCGCAGTATCCGTTGCACTTTGGCCGTCTGCACGTCCCAGAGTTTCACCGTCTTATCACGACGGCTTACGCTGGCCAGCATCTTCCCATCGGGGGAAAAAGCGATCCAAATGGAGGCCGCACTATCCTTCTCCCACACGTTTTTGAATGCGCCGGTCTGACCGTCGAAGACCCTCAGC
The DNA here is from genome assembly GCA_035295665.1 of Gemmataceae bacterium. Taxonomy (GTDB): domain Bacteria; phylum Planctomycetota; class Planctomycetia; order Gemmatales; family Gemmataceae; genus DATGIQ01. The sequence continues at coordinate 22,719 of DATGIQ010000046.1, forward strand.
TTGGTATCCGGTGCAGCGATAGCCAGTAGCCTTCCGTCCGGTGAAAACGCCAGAGCGCTCACCTGGCGCTCAAGAGCCCAGTCCGGTGCAGGCTCCGCTGTCTCCTTCAGCCGGGCTTTTACTTTCTCGTTTGGTACATCCCACAAGGTCAGGAAGCAGCCGCCTTCTACAGAAACACTGGCACCACCCAGTGCTAGAGTTCTTCCATCCGGAGAAAACACGAGAGTGCTCACGGCGCACCGGACGCCTAGCCCGGATTATTCATTAGGAACAAGATAAAAAGCCTCTGCGTTCGTCTTACTTGTTGAAGCATCAAGTATTGTGACGAGAGCCGAGGCTTACCATGAGTATACACCCTGTCTGGCATGGCACCTTCACTTTTTTCGAGGAGCTGGCCGTCGTCGTCGAGCCCTCGTCGGCTCAACTGTCCAGTGATGCCGGCCTGTTGCTCTTCCGCCAACTCGACGAACACCTCGGGCTCACCCGCCAGTTCGCGGACGCCCTCGACGACCCGCGTGCCCCCGAGCGCATTGACCACACCTTTCGGGAGATGGTCCGCTCCCGCGTCTACGGAATCCTCGCTGCCTACGAGGACCAGAATGACCACGACGTCCTTCGCGCCGACCCCATCTTCAAGCTCGTGGCCGGCCGCTCTCCCGACGCGGAGGATCTGGCCAGCCAGCCGACCCTGTCACGCTTCGAGAATGCCATCAACATTGCTTCGCTCAAGCGCCTGCGTGACGTCCTCATCGATCAGTTCATCGCCTCGTTCGCCACACCGCCCAGGCACCTGACCTTCGACCTGGATGCGGTCGACGACCCCGCCCACGGCGCGCAGCAACTGGTGTTGTTCCACGGCTTCTTCGACCAGTACCAGTATTTCCCTGCCTTCATCACCTGCGCCGACAACGACCAGGTCGTGCTGCTGTCGCTTCGGCCCGGCGCCGTGCATGCCGCCCTGGGCGCCGACGACGACCTGGAATACCTGGTGCGGCGACTGCGTCAGACCTGGCCCGGCGTGCGCATCCGGGTACGCGGCGACGCCGGCTACGGCGTCCCCTGGATGTACGCCGTCTGCGAGCGTCTCGACCTCGATTACACCTTTGGCCTGGCGGCCAACAGCGTCCTCAAGCGGCGCAGTGATGCCGTGCTGGCCCAGGCGGTCGGGGCGTATGAGGCCAGCGGGCAGCCCCAGCGTCTGTTCACGGCCTTCTGGTACCAGGCCGGCTCCTGGCCGCTGCCGCGCTGGGTGGTGGTCAAGGCCGAAGCCAACGCCCAAGGGACCAACCGCCGCTTTGTCGTCACCAATCGACCGGGGGCGTTCGTACTGCCGCAAGCGGCCTACGACGACTATGCCGGACGGGGCGAGAGCGAGAACCGCAACAAGGAACTCAAGTGCGACCTGGCGGTGGATCGCACCAGTGACCATCGTTTCCTGGCCAACTTCTTCCGCTTGTACCTCCACGCGCTGGCTCTGAACCTGTTGGTGCGTCTCCGGCGGCAGGTGGCCGCTCCCCCGCCACCCGTGGCAGCGCCGGTGCCGGCCGAGGCGCTGACGGGCGCAGCGCGGCAGCGTTATTTTCGGCAGCGCCGGCGACAAGACCCGCTGGGCGAGGGGCAGCCATGCACGTGGCGAAGTATGGTCATCAAGGTGGCCGCAGAAGTCGTCGTCAGCGCCCGTCGTATCCTCGTGCGTCTCTCGAGTTCGTGGCCGCACCTGCATTGGTATCAACAGCTCTGTGCCCAGCTCGCTTCGGGCACGCGTGTGGCCCCGATGCCGAGCGGTTAACCCAGGGACAACCCGGAACCACTTTGGGGGAAAGGGGGTGGTGCGCCCGCCGTTGGTAAATCCGCGCGACTTCCCCAGGGCCAGCGCCATGCCGACCCCAGTCGAATCGCGCACGAGCCGCTTATGAATAATCCGGGCTAGGTCGTCTGCGGTCAAGCGGCGTTTCACCTGCCACGTCTCGGTGTCCATCACTCGCACCTCCGTTCCCGCGCCGATCCCGACTCTTGGTTGCTTCGTGGCAGCAATTGCTACCGTTTTGCCATCCGGCGCAACGGCTAGCGCAGTCATGAAGATGCGTTTCTCTTCGCCCAGCGACCGTTGGAGTTGCCCGGTGGTTGCGTCCCACAGTTTGATGGTGCTGTTCGGAGCCAAACTTTTGTGCGTCTCACCGCCTCCTTCGAATTCGATGGGATCGTACGTGATACCAATGGTCAGCAGGCTTTTCCCATCGGCACTGTAGACCAGCTGATGGACCGAGGCTTCTTGGTGCACAACGACCGGGGTTGGTTCGGGCTGTGGCTTCAATCCATCTGCGGTGGGCGGTTTTTCTGCCGTTGGCGGGCGTGGTTGCTCGACTGCCTGCGACTGGTAGAGAAGCTCACCGGCAGCCAAAGCGGAAGCAACGAGGGTCAGCACAATCATGGTGATCTTCAGCTTGGCAATTATCATGGATTTCAGCACTTCTTCTGCCAGGGTGACAACCTTTGTCGAGATCAGGCCTGCCGCTACTGCTTGGGCTGCCGGCAACAGATTGGTTGCGGTTTTGACGGTGGAATGGATCAAGGAAATCGGCACACGAGCCGACGCTACACTTTGTGCCAATCGGCCTGCCAACACTCCGGTGGAGAACAGGATGCCGTGGCGGGCAAACCGCTTTGCCAGCAATCCTCGGGCAGTTGTGAGTCGGCTTGAGAGAGTTCCTTCGGGTATCTTCAGTTGACGGGCCGCTTCCTTACGGGTCTTGCCTTCCAAGTCGCACAGGACGATGGCCACCCGGTACTTGTCGGGCAGACTGGCTAGCTCTTGGTCGAGCAAGGCTTCCAAGGCCTGTCCTGCAGGGGCGTGCGTAGCGGCTGGTGGTTCAGGTAATTTCATCACCTGCTTCTCGCGCTGGCGGTGTTTCGCGATCATGGTTCTCGCCTTGAGTGCGATGCGGTAGGCGACTCCGTATAGCCAGTTTGGGACCATTTCCCTCGGAGAAATAGAAGCAGCTTTGCGAGCCAAGACCAAGAACGTTGCTTGAAAGGCATCTTCGGCATCGTGATGGCTGGGCAACATGCGGCGGCACACTCCCCAAACCGTCGGACCGTGCCGGCGAACAAGGGCTGCGAACGCTGCTTCGTCACGCCACTCGATGAAGCAGCCCAACAATTGCCCATCGGTCAATCCGGCCTGTTCCTGGCCAAGGGCGACACACCGAAGCTGTTGCATGAATTTGTTTACTTGGCTGGTCGCCATGCCCTTGGTCCTCCCCGTCGCATTCACTACGTTCTACTTACTATTGCCTGGCTGTGGTCCGTTTCATCGATTTTTCCACTGGGGCGTCACGGCACCCACGCCCTAGCTTTGAGCCACGTGACAGCAGCGGACAGGCTGACGAAGTAGTGAATGTCTCTTGGTGGGTCAAAATCCAGTCTAATATCCGGGTGGATGGCTGTGGTTTTCGCCGTCGCGAAGTCGTCAGTGTTTGAACTGACGAACACGCGAAGGCCCGCGAAACCGCCCACGAGCAGCGCGTCCACGAGGCTCACGGCGTGCTCCAGAATAGCCGCGTCCTTGGCCCCTTGGCCTCCCTTTCTCGCTGGCTTGCGAGCGTTGATGATCCGGTCGATGGCGCGGCTCAATGCATCGCCGTCCTTGTCCAGCAGGATGGACTCGTCGAGAAGATTCTTGGAGAGCGTTTTTAATCGATCAGGTAGCGTCGCCAGGCCGGCCGGCAGCGGGCCAAGAGCAGGTAAACCGACGAAGGTGCAGGAGGCAGAGACAGCACCGACACTGTTGACGGCGTTCTCACAGTCCTGCACGGCCTCATCGATGTGAGCACCCCACTCCGTCGGCGTCGGGCATGCAACGACGAGGTAAACGGCCGGCGGGTTGCGGGTTGCACGCGTCAGGAGTTCCGTTGCGGCTTCCACATTCCCAGCGGCGTTCCGAAGCGGGGCACGGACGACATCGAGCAGTACGCAGGTGTCGAGAAAGACGACGGGAGCGACCGCCAGCTTTATATGGGCGGCAGCGGCGGCCACATTGGGCATGACGGTCAGTTTCCACTGGCCTCGGAATATTCGGCGAGTAGCGTGGCCTCCCGGACGAAGCGCTCCGTCAGAGTGCAGGCGTCCCCGGACCCCCAGCCATTACTGACGAACCAGTCCATCAGCTCATCTTTGTCGAAAGCAACGTCTTCCTGAGATGCGGTGACGAGGAACTTCCGCCAAGCGGTTTCCGAAGCCTCAGAAAGCGGGAGTCCTCCGCCGGTCGCAATGTCGCTGAAGGCGACCAGGGCTGCCATCGTCTTGGGCTGCACACGGCTGTTGGGACCGAGGCGGGGGCGCGTGACTTTGAGGCCGAAGCTATTTGTAGACGGGACGATCACGTTCCTGATAACATCGTCAACGACGGCCGCCACTTCCACAGGATCGGCATCGGAAGAGGCATCGAGAAGGGAGTACGTCCCCCCGCGGACCCTGTGTTCTGACACGCGATTCAAGCAGAGCAGAAGGCGCGGGCCGCCCTCGGGGCCGCCGACGAAGCAGAGAACCCTATTCCTCTGGTAGGGGTGCCAGTTCATCTTCTTTTCCGCTGCCGCATCGCGCTCGAAGCCCTTGTTCTTGAGCCTGGCCTCAAGGTCTTCAAGCATCGAGGTGATCTGCTCGGCTTTCCCCTCGATGAGGATTCTCCGCCAGGAAGCGATCAGATCAACCGCTTGGACGCCGTCCATCCTAGGCTCCTTCGGGTCGGGCGCAAGACACGGCACAACTCTCCAATTGTGATTGTTCCGCATGCCGGGCTTCCGGTCAAGCTGCGAGGGAACAGCCGCGCGCCGAGTTCACGGAAGCTGTAGATGGCCCTGTGCCCCTCCCCGTCATAGGCCACGCCAGCCCTGAAACAAGGTCGTTTAGGCGGTGTCGGCCTGCGGCTACGGGAACGACGAGCGCAGAAGGACGAAGGAGGCGAGTTCTACTGACACCTCGTGAAATCGATCGGAAGGACCGCCCTGGAGGAACATGGAAGCTGCCGGCCACTGCTCCAGCCAGTACATCTGGCGAGAAGGCCGATGCCGTCGAGGGACTGTTCTAAGGAGGCGAGCGGCCGCAGGATGTCTCATGCGACTGTCGGCATCGGCAGTTGCATCCCGGTCGGCATTCTGGCTGGTGATAATCGCCGCCGTCGGGCGTGGGCTTTCCCAGCTGCCTCGCGCACCCGGCCATGCAGGGTGTGATGAATGCGTTCCCACAAGCCGCGGCTGCGCCAGCGGCAAAACTGGGAAGAAACCGTGCCCCAGGGGGGGAAAGTCGTGGGCCAGTAGGCGCCATTGACAGCCGGTACGCAAAATGTAGAAGATGGCATCGACGATGTCCCGCGGGGCGACGGTGCGTGGTCGGCCCGGTCTATTCCACCGCCGTTTGGGGAACAGCGGGCGAATCACGTGCCATTGGTCATCCGTGACGTCGCTGGGATATTTATTGGTCCTCATGCCCGTATAATACGGCGGAGGTCCATTTGCAAACTTCCTCTCAGGCACGAGTGGGAGCGCCGGGCGAATATCTTCTGCGAGATGACACAGGGGCAGTGATAGCATTCACTGCAGGACATACCTATGTGGGAAGCGGGACCTTGAACTTGGGCGGGGAAGGGTGGAAGGTGGTCAATGGGATTATTACCGAAGCTCGCGACAAATAATACCCTATCTGCGTTGCCCGCCCCGCCTGCGGGTCGAAACGGGCGTGCTGCTGGCGGACCTGGGCGATGAATTCTTCGAGCTTGCGCTGTACCGCTTCGCGCTGGTCGGGCGTGAGCTTAGGTGTGATGAAATCGGGGCCGCACCTTGATTTGTGCGTTGACCATGCTTCCGTTCTTGAACGCGGGCACTCAGCCCCTCCAACCGGGAGACACCACGCGCTCGCTCCAGGTAGACCGGCGCACCCGCACCTACCTGGTCCACGTTCCGAAATCTTATGATGGCACCAAGCCATACCCGGTGGTACTGGCCTTCCACGGCGGCGGCAGCAATGCGGAACAGATGGTCCGGTTCTGTGGCCTGAGCGAGAAGGCCGATCGAGCAGGCTTCCTTGTCGTCTATCCAAATGGCACCGGATTGCTGACGACCATGCTGACGTGGAATGGCGGCAACTGTTGTGGCTTTGCCATGCAGCACCAGGTCGATGATGTGGCCTTCATTCGCGCCCTGCTCGATGATCTGGAGTCCGCGATCAAGGTGGATCGCCGGCGGATTTACGCCACGGGCATGTCCAATGGAGCGATCCTGACTTACCGGCTGGCCTCCGAGCTTTCGGATCGAATTGCCGCTGTCGCGCCGGTGGCCGGACCGATGGGCACGGAGACGTGCGCTCCCCAGCGTTCGGTGCCGGTGATTCATTTTCACGGTACCAACGATGAATTCGCTCCCTTCCAGGGAGGGCACGGGCCAAAAAGCATGTCGGGTACAAATTTCTACTCCGTAGACCATTCGATCCGTGCCTGGATCAAAGCGAACCGCTGCCCCGATCAGCCGCTCGTGGTCCGGGAGCCCGACCAGGCCAAGGACGGCACGGCGGTCGTCCGGAAAACCTACGGACCGGGAACGGATGGGTCCGAGGTTGTCCTCGAGGTGATCGAAGGCGGCGGCCACACCTGGCCCGGCCGGCAGCCGCCGCTGAAGTTTCTCGGCAAATCTACCAAAAACGTGTCGGCCAACGACCTGATGTGGGAATTCTTCCAGCGGCATCCCATGAAGTAGCCGCAGCCCAATCACGCTCCGGGCGGTAACACCTTCGCCGGTCGGAGAAGCCGCTCCCTGGGATCGGCAGCCGCCACCGCTACCAAGGTCTTCGCTGAGTCGAAAACGGCCACGTCTATTGCGGTCGGAGATGAGCCCTCCAACATGGTAGAGTCAGGTACGCTCACTCGTTGTCCCTGGCGAAGGCGATGTACGTCCCTCTGCTCGAGGATCACATGCGGCAACTCTGCCACGGCCGCGGATAGCGGTAAGAGGGCAGCGTACACGGTGGCGCGGTCGGAATCCAGCGAAAGGGCCGAGGCGGCGTCGAACAGCCCGATGCGCGTGCGGCGCAGCTGATCTACCAGCGCCCCGCAGCCGAGTCTTTTCCCGAGATCCCGAGCCAACGAGCGAATATAGGTTCCCTTGCCGCACCGCACCAGGAGTTCCAGGTGTGGATAGTCATAGGTAAGCAGATCGAGCGTCGTGATGTGAACCGGGCGGGGCTCGAGCGAAACCTCGTGTCCCCGCCGCGCCAGGTCGTAAGCGCGCCGGCCGGATACCTTCGCAGCCGAATGCGCCGGCGGCACTTGCACGATCGTGCCTACAAATCCTTGCAGGCAAGCGGCAATCTGTGCCCGATCCGGCGGCTGCGCCACCGCAACGGCCTCGATGGTGCCATCGGCGTCGTCGGTGGTGCTGGTGGCCCCCAGGCGCAGCACCGCATGATAGGTTTTCTCCATGCGCTGCACGTATTCCACCAGCCGCGTCGCCACACCGACACACACGACCAGCACTCCGGTTGCCAACGGATCCAGGGTGCCGGCGTGCCCGAGGCGCGTGCCCGCCGCAAACCACTGTTGGGCGTGATCGACTACCTGCCGCGAAGTCAGGCCGGACGGCTTGTCCAGCACGAGCAGGCCATGGCACGCAGGGGGCTTCATGAAAGGCAACATCCTCCTCCGAATAACGGCCGCAAGACCAGTGGGCCGAACGCAGTATAATGAATCGGCACCGAAACATCTAATTTGAGACAGCTCCTGACGCAAATGGGTTCGGTATCACCCCTGGGGAGAAAAACAGCTTGTGAGAGAAGCGGACGTCTGCGTCATCTTCAATGCCGTCGCGGGGCGTGGGCGCGCCCGGCAGCGGATCGAGAGTCTGCGGCGGAGCCTGGGCGCGCGTGCCCTGTTTATGCCGACGCGCGCCCAGGGCCATGCGGAAGAATTGGCGTGCGAAGCCGCGACCAATGGGTTCGCCATTGTGGGGGCTGCCGGCGGCGACGGGACGGTACACGAGGTTGCCAACGGCTTGCTGCGGGCGGCTCGACCCGAAGTCGCACTGGCCGTCTTTCCAGTCGGTTCGGCCAACGATTATGCCCATAGCCTGGACTTGGCCCCCGGATGGTGGTTACGTGGCGATCCGACAGCCCACACGCGGACTGTGGACGTCGGGCAAGTGAGGACAAACGATGGCCGGGCGCGATATTTTGTGAACGGGGCGGGAATCGGTTTCAACGGCGCCGTGACGTTGGAATCGCAGCGTATTCGCCGGCTTCAAGGAGTCTGGCTCTACAGCCTGGCGCTCTTCCGCGCATTCTGTCGTCGCTTCACGGCCCCGGTCATGACGATCGAGATGGACGGCTGCGAACAGCGACTGCCAACCCTTGCGCTCAGTGTGGCGATTGGCCGTCGCGAGGGAAATTTTGTGCTGGCGCCCCACGCCGTGGTCGATGATGGGCTCTTTGATTATTTGCACGTTGGCCAGCTAAGGCGGTGGGAGCTGTTCCGCTATTTTCCGGGCATGCTCACCGGCGATCTGCCGACCGACCATCCCGCGATCCGGGTCGGTCGCTGCCGTCATGTCCGTGTCCAGGCCGACACGCCGCTCATCGTCCACCTTGACGGGGAACTGTTCAGCCGGCCGGAAGAGAACCGCCGGGATCTCGATATCCGCATTCTTCCGGCTACCCTGGCCGTTCAAACTTGTCGACCGACCGAGAGCGGCCGGCATGGCCATGAGAGTACGCTCGGCCGCGGTTGCCGCGGCGAGGAATAATCGGGACAATGAGATGGATCGTAGGGTAGGGGAGTGCGTCCTTCGTGATCTCCCCGCCGGTTCGGTTTCAGCGAGGATCACGGTCATGGCGTCTTCTCATGTCTTGGCGATTGATCAAGGCACCACCAGCACCCGGGCCGTCGTGTACGATGGGTCGGGTCACTGCGTTGGCAGCGCCGCCCAAGAATTGACCCAGCATTATCCGCAGCCGGGCTGGGTCGAGCATGATGCGGAGGAAATCTGGCAATCCGTCGCCGCCGTGGTGCCCCGGGCCCTGGCGGCCGCAGGGGTCACGGCCCGCGATCTTGCAGGCATCGGCGTGACCAATCAACGGGAAACGGGAGTGATCTGGGAGCGCAGCACAGGCAAGCCGGCCGCGCGGGCTCTGGTTTGGCAAGATCGGCGAACGGCCGACTTTTGCCGGCAGCATCAGGCGGACGAATCCTGGATCACGGCCCGGACGGGGCTGGTGCTCGATCCGTACTTTTCCGCGACCAAGATCCATTGGCTGCTGGAGCACGATTCCCAGCTGCGTACCCGTGCCGAGGCTGGAAAGCTGGCGTGGGGAACCATCGACAGTTTCTTGATTTGGCGCCTCACCGCCGGCACAGTCCATGCGACCGATGTGAGCAATGCCTCGCGGACCCTCTTACTGAACTTGCAAAGCGGTGCCTGGGATGAGGAGTTGTGTCGTTATTTTGGCGTGCCCCGATCTCTCCTGGCGGAGGTCCGGCCGAGCGCGGGGAATTTCGGCGCGACATCTGGCTTGGCGTTCCTTCCCGATGGCGTGCCGATCACCGGCGTGGCGGGGGACCAACAGGCTGCCCTGTTCGGTCAACGCGCCTTTGCGGTGGGCGATGCCAAGTGCACCTATGGTACGGGAGCTTTCTTCCTTTCCCATACCGGCAGTCGGCCGATTTTCTCCAAGCACCGCCTGCTCACCACGTTTGCTGCCACAGTGGATGAGCGGCCACAGTATGCCCTCGAAGGGAGCATTTTCATTGCGGGCGCGGCCGTGCAATGGCTGCGCGACGGCCTGAAACTTTTTGACACGGCGGACGCTGTGGAAGCGCTCGCAGCCCGGTCGGATGCAGCGCAGTCGGTCCTTTTTGTACCGGCATTAGTAGGGTTAGGAGCACCGTATTGGGTGCCGGAAGCCCAGGGAGTTCTGTTCGGCTTAACGCGCGGAACGACAGCTGCCGAGCTGGCCCGTGCGGCCCTCGAAGGAGTCGCCTTTCAGGTGGCCGACCTGGTGAACGCGGTGGCCGGCGATGCCGGCCAGCCTCTGCTGAATTTGCGCGTCGATGGCGGCATGGCCCGCAACGCCTGGTTCATGCAATGCCAGGCCGACCTCCTCGGCCTGCCAGTCTTGCAAGCCGCCCACAGCGAATCCACCGCGCTGGGAGCCGCCTTCCTGGCTGGCCTGCGTGCCGGCCTTTGGCCGGACCTCGACAGTTTGCGCCGCCTTCCCCAAGAGGGAAGACAATTTGAGCCACGCTTACCTGCCGAGCAGCGCCAGCACCGCCTGGCCGAATGGCGACGGGCCGTTCAGGCCGTGATCGAGTTCTATACTCCTTATGAAGGAGCCGGTCGTCCATAGTTCGTAGCAGGCTGCTACGGACTATGGACGACCGGCTACGGACGCTGGACTATGCTTCCCCGTGAAGTCATTCGTCAGATTCGCCGTCTTCAGATTCGTGCCCGCCGGGCCGTCGAGGACCTGGTGGGTGGGGAATACCATAGCGTGTTCAAAGGAATGGGCCTGGCCTTCGAGGAAGTTCGCGCATACCAGCCCGGTGACGATATCCGCGCGATCGATTGGAATGTGACGGCCCGCATGGGGCACCCCTTCATCAAGCGCTACATCGAGGAACGGGAGCTGACGGTGATGCTGCTCATCGATTGCAGTGCCAGCCACCTCTTCGGAACACAAGTCCAGCAGAAACGCGAAGTGATGGCGGAGCTGGCGGCCGTGCTTGCATTCAGCGCCATCAGCAACAATGACAAGGTGGGACTCATTGCCTGTACCGACCGTGTGGAGCGCTTCGTGCCGCCCCGTAAAGGTTCTCGCCACGTGCTTCGCCTCATCCGGGATGTCTTGTTTTTTCAGCCGGTGCACCGCGGCACGTCGCTTCGGGAAGGACTCGATTATCTCAACCGTATCCTGCACCGCCGGGCGATTGTTTTCCTCCTCAGTGACTTCCTCGACCGAGGATTTGAGCGTTCCCTCAAGCGGACCGCCCGGCATCACGACCTGATCGCCATCCGGGTCACGGATCCACGGGAAGAAACGATTCCGAATGTGGGTCTCCTGGAACTGGAGGATGCGGAAAACGGGGAGCGGCTCCTTCTGGACACGGGGAGCCGACGGGTCCGCGAGGCGTTCGCTCACGCCGCCCAGCAACGGCGGGAGGCCTTGCTGCAACTGGTCCGGTCTTCTCGGGCAGATCTGATCGAGGTTTCCACGGACGGTGGCCATCTCGACGGTCTGATTCGCTTTTTCAGACTCCGCGAGCAACGGTTGAGAAGGACTTGAGCCGGATGAGCTGCGCGAAACGCAACCGGACCATGATAGCGATGCGATCCAAGCCGGCGCGGGTTGTTTGGTTCTTTCTCGCAGTGTATCTCTTGTGGCTGCTCCCGGGCACGATTGCTCTCGCGGCGGAGCTTGAACAAAAGCAAGGGAGTGCGACCCTTCGCCTGGAGGCAGAGACAGTCAAATCCGACCGCGTGGAGATCCGGCTCTCCGATGAGATTCGCCTGACGATGAGCATGGAAGGCGACGCGGGATTGGAAGTGCAACCGCCGGAGCCTCGGACGACTTCCCCGGACTGGCAGGTGCGGCGCGAATTTGCTCCGGAGCGGGTGCCGCTCCCGGGGGGCCATGTTCGCTGGCAAGAGCGGTTTCGTCTTTCGCCTCTGAAACCCGGCGACCTGTCCTTGGCCCTTGCACCGCTGCGCTATCGGCTGAGCCCCGACACGGAGGATTGGCAAGAGATTGCCTGGCGGCCGATCCCGGTGCACGTGAGCACGGAGATTTT
>DATGIQ010000047.1:0-5939 GCA_035295665.1 Gemmataceae bacterium
CGCTGAAAAAGTCGAAGCGGTTATGGTTCCTCCAGGACACGGCCTGGGCTCGGGCAACCGCTTTCCAAGAAAACGTCCCACCGGGCGCGGAGGAGGATTCCCCATCGATCGTGAGCACATTATGGGCCGCGGAGCTGCGAAACCAGTCCCGTGCCGAGGCCGACCCGGTGTACGTATAGGTTCCCGGATCGACGAGCAGGCTCCGTCCATGCGCAGCCAGCTCGAAGGAGAGCACGTCGGCATGCGCATGGCCACAGTTGAAAAATCCGTGGGGGCCGCAATCCACCAAGAGATAATGGCTCGTCCGCTCCCAACCGTCGCGCATCACGTAGTACCCGCCTTCCGGGAAATCCCGCGAAGTGGATTGGGGCGGCTGAGCATCGAGGCGGTCGAAAGTCTGCTGACCTTCTTCTCCCAAGAGCCAGAGGGTTTCCTCTGCCGGCGCCTCGGCCACGGCTTTGTAATCGGGACGGGCAAAGAGCACGGCCCCCGTGGCGAGGGCGGCCCGAAAATCGTTCACGTCTCGGTCATCGAGTGGAAGAAATCGGCCGCCGTCGTCATCGCCGAACAGAGGCGTGCGACCGTCCGGCCGGGTGAGAACCATCAAATGATCGAGCAGGGCGGCGTATTTCTCCAGGAAACCCAGCTCCGCTGGTTCGCCGTTGCGTTGGGCCAGGGTGTGGAAGTGGGCACAGAAATCGAGCGTGTAGCGGTGATAATAGCTCGACTGTTCGAAATAGACGCCATCGGCCCGGATATGCCGCCGCTGCAGCTCGCGGAGCAAGATCTCTCTGCCGGTCGCGCGCCAGCCACGGGCACGGCGGAATTCCGGCAGCAGCGTTCCCAGGTAATACAGCCCCAATGCCTCGCCGGTCAGGTGTGTGTTGGGACTGAAATAGGTGGACAGGTAGGTCTCCAGATGCCGGGCGTGGAGATAGAGGAACTTCAGCACCGTCATCCACAAGTGCGGGGTCAAGTGGGGCGATTCACGGAAGAAATAGAACGACCACAGCCAGGAAATGGCACGGAAAGCGATTTCCAGGCTGCTGGCCCAGTTGATGCCTAGTTTCGGCAGGTTCTGCTCCATCCACCCCGTCAGGTGAGCCGCAAACGTTTCCGCGAAGCGTTCGTCCCCCGTGTACCAATACGCTCGGCCAAGCGTCAGGAAATGCTGATGCCGGTTCAGCTCCCAGACGATTTTATTATCTCCCACTTGGGCCGCATCGAGGTAGTTGATGCGGCTCCAGTGCACCCGCGGCCCGCGCTTACCGGCAACTGGCTCGAGCTGCCAGTCGATGGGGTCTCCAAACTGGAGCTCATGTAGACCCAGCAGGTCAAATCGCCCCGCGCAGATTCGGCGAGCCCGTTCGAGAACATGCTGCTCGGCCTGGGGGCCGAACCGTTGGCGGAGAGCTGCCACCGTTTTCTTGGGGTCCTCGAATGCCACAAAAAAGCTCGGTGTGCTTCGTCCCCGGAAATGCGCAAGCAACGCTTCTGGCGACAACACTCCGCCCGAAAGCTGTGCGCGGTCCAGCAAGCGGAAAAAGGCCCCATCGCTTGGCAGATGAGCCTGCGACGACCAGCCGGACCGTTCCCCATAGGCGGCCAGAGCCTGTCCCAAGCGCACCCGAAGCTCGTCGGGGCTGCGCCCTTTGATTTTGTTCACCATGCTCCAAAGACGCCGGACCATGCTCGCATTCCAGACAAAGGAAGAAGGAATAGAACGCGGAGCAACACGGATCGTGCGGATCGGCGCGGATCGGATCCGCGAAAATCCGCTGCATCCACGTTTCTCCGCGTTCTATTCCTTGCTCGCCGCGGAACAGGCCAAATCGGCTGCGCGGCGATCTCTACCTAGTTTGTGCTGCAGGAGTTCCCCGTACAGCTCCTGCGTCCGTTCCAGTTGGGCCGTGCAGGAAAATTTTTGCAAGACAATTTGCCGCCCCAATTCGCCCAGGGCCCGTGCTTGCTCCGGTGCCCGGAGGAGAGTCACGATCCGCGTGGCCATCATCCGGTCATCTCCGACGGGCACGATGTACCCCGTCTTGCCCTCCTGCACAGCTTCGCGGACACCTCCCACATCCGTGCTGACGACGGGCCGGGCCGCGGCCATGTATTCGAGGATCGCGTTCGAGAAACCTTCTGCAATCGAGCTCAGGACGCACACCTCGGAGACCGCAAGCAGGTCCGCCACGCTGCCACAGCGACCGATGAACAACGTATCCTGGGCCAAACCCAACTGAGCGGCCAGGGCCCGCATTGGCTCCAGGAACTCGCCTTCTCCTGCAAGGACAAAAGCCGCCTCCGGGACTTCCTGCTTGACGCGCTGGGCCGCACGCAAAAAGGTGGGATGGTCTTTGACGGCGTGCCGCAGATTGGCGACGATCGTCACAAAACGCCGATTGGCATGGTCGGACAATTTGCAGGCGGCCAGGAGTTCGCTGCGCCGGCAACCGGCTTTGGGCACCAGCCGTTCGCTGTCGATCCCGTTGTAAATGGTGACCACCTTGCCGGACGGCACGCCCTCGCAAATGAGGTGGCGGCGCACCGCTTCCGCGTTGGTGACGATCGCATGGGCCAAGCGGTACGCGCACCGTTCGAGCCGTTTCTTGGTTGCGGAGCGCAATCCTTCGGTCTCGCGCCGGGAAGCAATCCGCACAGGGACACGGGCCAGGGCAGCCGCAGCCATCCCGAAAATATTGGTGTAAAAATCGTGCGCGTGTACCAGCTGAATATTGCGGGCACGCAACAGGCCAGCAAGCTGTCGGAGCCGGACCAGCGCATTGCGGTTGTAAAAGCTGGTCAGCGGGAATTCGGGGATGTCGCCCAAACCGAGGGACTCAATCTCCTTGCGCAGGACGCCGCTGCCATCGAGACAGGCGACGTGGATGCCATACTGGCCGCTCGTCCGGAGCAGACGGACCAGCTGCACGGCTTGCCGCTCCGTGCCGCCCTGGTGAAAACTATTGATCAGATGAAGCACCTGCGGTCGCATTACGGGAGGCCCGCCCGGGGTCGGTCAAAGTTTGCATGCGGGCAGAAGCTATCGGCCGCCGTGTGAGCCGGTTCCCCCTTCATAAGGGAGCGAAGGAGGTAATCGCGATACTGCCCGGGTTCTCCCGAATGCCCATCCACCGCGGCCATGACAATGTTGAACGCTTCGCGGGCCGTGGCAAAATGGATCTTGTACTCCTCGCTGCGGTGGCCATACTCCAGCACTTCTCCCATGAAGCGCCGGAGCGGCTCGCCCACGGTCATGGCTTGATCCAGAGGGAAGAAGCCGTGGCAATAGAGCTTGATAAAGATCCACTCTGGCCGGCCCCGGACGCTGATGTGTGCGCCGCGCCACCGCCGCAACCGGGCGAGATCCAAGGGATAATTCTCCATGAGCACGCCATCGTCGAGCCGCGGTACGGGAAATCCCCAAACGCGGCGGCGCCAATTGAACACGAGCGGGCCGGTAAAGATCACCGGCAACTGAGGGCGGACGCCGACGCGCAAGCTCGGGCCCGAGCGGTGCGGCTTGGCCTGGTCCAGCGCGTGGCCACACTGGTAAATCGCATTGATGCGCGGCACCTGCGGCTGCAAGGGCGCGGCCGGCAAGGTGAAATCGGCGTAGCAGCCGGTCTCGGCCAGGATCTGCATTTCGGAATCGACACCACAGTACCGGCCACCGGACGAGTTGGCCAGCGCCAAGTTACCGTGGACGAAGCCATACATCGGGTCGCCGACGCCGTTGCACCGCGACAGACACTTGTGTTCCTGTGCGAGAATATCCCGGAACGTCTCCAACGTTTGGCGGCAATTGGCGGGGTTGTCGGGCTTATCGACGCCGTGGTGGAGATGGATTTCGATTTCCCCCAGCCCTTCCGATTGCAATTCCGCCAACTTCTCCAGCAAGGAAACGTGATATTGCTCGGCAGGATAAAAGTAGGTGTGGCGATACGGGGTTCCCTCGCTGTCGCGCACCGCTTGGCCGATCGCGCGGGCCTTGCGGACCCAGTCGTCGAGTCGTGCCCGTTGGGTGGCCCAGGTTAGCACCTCGCCGTTTTCGTTCCAGGAAGGCTCGAAATGATTCACCACCAGGAAGATCAGGTGGCAGGGGCCGGACCGGTCCATAACCCGTGACAGCAGCTCGCGGGCGCGCCAGAATGGATACCGGCTCAACCACGGCAGCGACCAGGCCAGCTTGGCCAGGACGCCTGGGGTCATTGTGTTCCTAGTATCGTTGGCCATGGCGATCGAGAAGGTGAGGGAAGTCGCACAAACCCCCGGTCGCAAGGCGGGTTGCTGACGCAATCAAGGCGCACTCCGTGCCGGTGGGTTGCATTGGGGAACAGCAATAAAAGCGTGATTGACGTCCCTGTCCAGGGGATTTTACCTCCCCATCATAATATCTTACAAACTCGTCTCAAGTCAAATATGGGCAGCCCGGCCAGCTTCGAAGATAAAAAGAACGCTATTGGGGGCCTCGGGCGCTCTTTGTCCCCCGTTCTGCGGCCCTCCCACTTTGTTCTTGTCCGGCAGTAAGCGCGCCGGCCCCTTTCCGTTCATAGGCCAGCGTCAACAGCCGTTTGCGTACCTGCAAATACAGCCGGCCGCCGGCCGCCTTGGTCGCCTTCTTGATGTTCCAGAACAAGGTTTGCTGAAGCCGGGGACCGAAGCGGCCGACGGCCAAGGCGGCGGCTTTCTTTGCCGACATCCCCCGGTAAATGGTATACCGCCCCAGGACCAGGCAGCCATCCACAGATTGCGGTCGCGTGGTGGGTTCGGAATTAAAGAGAACGCGGAAGCCGGCTTGCCCCGCGGCTTGTGCCACGGCCAACGAATAGTAGCCGCCGGGCACCGACGCCGTCGTCACCGGCTCGCCCACAATGTCCGAGAGGACTTCCCGGCTCCGTTGCCACTCGTTCAGCAATTCAGCGTTCCCGCATGCGGACATTCGTTCGGGATGGCTACAGGAATGACTACCGATGACATGGCCACGTCGGTGCAACGCGCGGATGTGTTCCACAGACACAAAAGTCGGGGAATCGATGTAATTCACGGTGATGAAAAAATGCCCTTTCCAGCCATTTTCTTCCAGCAGGTCCGCAATGGGATCGATCGCGCTGATGCCGCCGTCATCAAAGGTTAGCAGCCAGCCCGGCTCCTTGCCGGCGTGCCCGAGCAAATCCGGCGCGAGGACCGGCGGCGTGCAGACCGCGTGCTGGAGAGCGTTGACGTGCTGGCGGAATTCGGCCGGCGTCAGCTTGTAGCGTGCTGCGCCTCCTCCGGGGAAGCCGCTGGCGTCGCTCTGATCCCGCGCAATCACATCATGGTACAGGAGCGCGATCGGCAAAGGTTTTCCTCCGAGCAGCCCGGCGGCGCCAGGCCCAGAAGGCAGTCAACCAAGGCTGGCCCCATTCCCCCGATGGCCGGCCGGCCGTGTCCAGCGGTTTGGCCTGACCGGCATGGATCTCCAGCAGGCGGGCTCCCAGGGCATCGAGGTTATCCAGGACAACTTTCTGTTGAATGATGATATGAGAATCGGTGGTCTCGTCATAGCCGCAGCGAAAATAGCCGTAGACCGGACCGGTGTCCACTCCCTTGTCGATCCGGAGCAGTGTCATACCCACCTTGTCCAGATCATCCTTCGCCAAGGCCCAGAAGCAGCCGTGGGCATTGCGATACTCCGGACAGATCCCTGGGTGGAGCACAAACGTTCCGTGACTGGGGATCGTGAAGATGCTGGGTTTCAGGAGCGTTTTGCAGCGGGCAATCACGATGCTCGGCTTCTGTTGTCGCAGGAACTTTTCGACGGCCGGTGTATTCGGGCTGTGGGCATGCAAGATCTGGGTTTGAGGGGTCAGCGGAGCATAGCGATCGCACAGTTGCGTCAACTGTTCCTCTTCCCATTGGCGATCGCGCGCTCGGAGAACAATTTTGTAGTACAGGCG
>DATGIQ010000048.1:0-4013 GCA_035295665.1 Gemmataceae bacterium
GACAGCCCGTGCTGGTACAGGTCTTCGGGCCGCACTTCGACTTCGATCTCGCGCAAGTTGCCGCCGGCGACGTTGGCATAGAGCACATCCGGCACATTCTTGATCAGCGGAGCGAGCTGGTAGTAGGCGTAATCGCGCAGATCAGCCAGATCCGACGGCGTTTCCGGGCCAGTGAGCACCAGCGACATGATTGGAAACACCGACGGCGTCATCTGCTCGACACTCAGATCAGTTTCCGGTGGGAGCTGGGATCGAATGGCACCGATGCGATTCCAGGTCAAGGTCTCTGCGCGGCGGACATCGGTGCCGGGACTGAGGTCGATAGACAACTCACTGCCGCCGCGAATGGTTTTGGAACGGACCTGGGCGACGCCGAGGACCGTGCTGACAGCCTGTTCAAGCGGCTGCGTGACCTGCACGTCCATATTGGCCACGGTCAAGGACGGTACCTTGGCCACCACGGCGATGCGCGGAAACGTTACCTCTGGGTAGACACCGCTGGGCATGCGCGTGTAGCTATAGATGCCGCCGGCCGTCAGCAGCGCCGTCGTCAGTACGACCGCCCCGAAATACGGGCGAACCCGGGATGCGATGTTTAACATGGCCAAACCATCCTAACCGCAAATTCGAAACGGAGAATTAGAAATTGAATCATGAGAACTGTCGAAATCAAAGCGGGGGCCGGTCCGAAGATTTTCAACTTCTAATGGTCAATTTCTTATTCTCAATTCTTCTGCTCAATTCTTTGCTTCTTCATCCTCATCTTCGACCTCCAGCTTCACCAAATCCCCATTGCGCAGTCCTTGCCCTTTTTCGGTGATGAACAGAGCGGACTCCAGCGTTCCCTGCCATTTTTTCTCGGGATCGTCGAGGCCAAGGATTTCAACCAGGTGGAGAACGCGATCGCGCATGCCCAGCTGAACACGGAGTTTGCGGGCCTTGCCTTTCTGGACGTCTTTGCCCTCTTTGGTCTTCTCTTCCTTGTGATCCTCGACCACCAAGACGGCCGCTGGATCCTGATCTTCCATCACCGCCGATTCGGGCAGCGTCAGCGCGGCCCTGCCCGGTGTGGTCAGGACCCGCAAGCGCAAGGTGATGCTGCCCCGTAGCCGGGCTTCCGTGTTCGGAAATCGTACCTTCACGGCGAAATTCCCCGTGTCCGTCTCAGCCTGATCGGCGATGAAGGCAACTTTGCCCTCGATGCGCGGGGTCGTGGCCGCGGCGGGGTCGTCGATGCCGCCGATCCGGGCCGGCTGACCAAGCCGGAGTTGTTTGGCGGTGTGCGGTGGCACAAAGCAGAGAACGTCGATTTCCTTTTCCAGATCCACGATTTCGGTCACCGGCGTGCCCGGAGGCAACGTCTGCCCCTGAACGACCTGGAGCCGGCCCAGCCGGCCATACAGGGGCGCGGTCAGCGTGTACAAGGTCAGCTGTTCGTTGAGAGCATTCAGCTCTTTTGTGCCCGAGGCTTGGTGCAGCTCCGCGGCCTTGCGCTTGGAATGGGCCTCTTGCAAAGCAACCCGAGCCCGGTCGATATCGATGGGGGAAACGAGGAGACTGGCCGAGGCACTTTTCTTGCTCAACTCTTCTTTGCTCCGCAGCTCGATCTCGGCCAGCTTGATGGCATATTCCGCTTGCAGCACCTGTTGCTTCGCTTCTTCCTCCGCGGCCTCGGCCTTGTCACGGTTGGCCCGCGCGATCCGGTCATCGAGCTGGACGATGATATCGCCTTTCTTGACGGTTTGGCCCTCGGCGACGGGCCGGCCCTGGGCATCGCGCAACACCGAAATGACTTGCCCCTCGACCGGTGCCGTGACGCGGGCGACATGATCCGGCAGCGCCTGCGTCGTACCCATGAGCTCTGTCCACTCTTCGATGAACATTTGCCGGGCTTCCATCCATTTGACGGGAGCCACGGCCGGTTCCTCTTCAGCCGGCGCCGCCTGGCGGCCGCAACCGGCCAGCAGCGCGAGTCCCGCCACCGAAAGGACCCAGCCACGCACGTAAGTCAGCGAGCGAATCTGCAGCGCCATGATTTTCATTCCGAGAAGGAATCGATCGACTCGACACCGGGCAGCCATTTACTCCTTGGCCTTCTGTTCGGTCTCCTTGATGATCTTTCCCTTGGGATCCAGTTCCACTTCGAACGTTTTCTTACCGGTCGTTACGAGGAGAACTTCGTAAGCGGTCACCTTCTCGTTCCCTTTGCTCAGTTCCTCCACGCGTTTGTACGTCGCCTTGGGGTACTTCGTTTCCAGCACCTGGGCAACGGCCTTGGGCAGGTTCGTGGCATCGATTTCCTTTTCCACGTCGGTAATCATGCCCTCAGGCGTGAGCGTCACATCGTAATGGTGTTTCTGGTACATGAGGGAAAGCTCATAGACGGTCTTCCCTTCCTCTTTTTCCGTCGCAGCGTTTTGAATCTGAGCTCCTGGAAACTTTGCTTTCACGGCATCCATCACGGCCTTGGGCACTTTGTCGAGCGGCACTTTTTCTTCATCCGCCCGGGCAAGGGTGCCCACGACCAAGAACCCTGCGACCAAGGCGGCGCCCAACCGCGTGGCGAATAAACGCATTTCCATCCTCCCGTCTACAGGATGATACGACCGAGCGGCCGGCCCGATCTTCGGAGGCCACCGACCGCCCTTGCAGTCGTTATCTTACCCGCCCAATCCCTGAGTATATATGAGCGAATGATTAAAACTTCTTTAGAGTCGCCGAAAAAGGAGGACCAGTCGTTCCGCAGCGGTTCTCCCAATTGGCTGGCTGTACGAGCCGCTGCGAGACAAAAAGCTTGCGGCACGGGCATTCCACGGCTATTTAGGTATCGTGGGACTGACCGGCATCCAACCGCCATTCAACCAGGAACTACCCGAATGCAGCTGCCACGTAGTTTGACCACAAGCGCGATCCTTCTGTCCATCACCTGTTTGCTGGCCACGGCCACGCTTCGATCTGCGGGCGATCCAGACAGCCTCCCGGTCGGCCTCCAACCCGATGGCAGGATTATCGTGCCGACCAACCAAATCCTCACCCCCGCCGGTCAGCAGATCACCTTTCCCGGCCGGCCGGTCGACCTGGCATTCGCCGATGGGGGCCGCACGCTGGTTGCCAAGAACCTCCGCAGTCTTGTGTTCATTGACACCGCCAGCGGCAAGATCAAGCAAACGCTGTCCCTCCCGGCCCGGCCAAGTTCGAATGCGGGCTTGAGCGTCGTTGGATTGCTGGTGCGGGACAACGAAGTCTATGCCAGCGATTCGCAGAACCATGTTCGGGTCGCCCAGCGGGAGGCCAATGGCCGCTATGCCTGGGAGCGCGACCTGGCGCTGACCAAGCCCAAGGTTGGCGGCGCGGTCCATCCGGCGGGGATGGCGTTCGCGTCGGCCAACGAGCTGCTGGTGGCCTCCACCCGCGGCAACAATCTACAGCGGATCAACCTGAAAACCGGCCAAGTCGAGGAAATCGTGCCGGTTGGCATCGCGCCCTACATGGTTTGCTGCCCGACGCCGGGCCGTTGCTATGTCAGCAACTGGGGCGGGGAGCCGCCGAGCAAAGGTTCCCCGCAAGCTTATTCCTCCGGTAGCCCTATCCGCGTCGATCCCCGAACCGGCGTCGCCAACGATGGCTCCGTATCGGTTCTCGAAAAGGTGGGCGGTCGCTGGCGGGTGGCGCACACCATTCGCGTCGGCCTGCACCCGAGCGGAATGGTACTGAATCCCACGGGCGAATTCCTTTACGTCGCCAACGCCAACAGCGACACCGTCTCTGTCATCGATACGCGGAGCTGCCGCGTCGTGGAGACCATTGATTGCCGCCCGGAAAAACGGCTGCCCTTCGGCAGCGGCTGCAATGCGTTGTGCTTGGCCGCGGATGGGCGAACCCTGTACGTGGCCAACGGAACTAACAATTGCCTGGCGTCCGTCCGGCTGGGCCGTTTGGCCCGCAGTGACAAGGTGACGGATGGGCCGGAGCAGAGTTCGGTCCAGGGATTCATCCCCACCGGCTGGTATCCC
>DATGIQ010000049.1:0-3774 GCA_035295665.1 Gemmataceae bacterium
GACGCTAGCGCAGGCATTGGCCGACGTCGATCTCCTTGCCCTGGAATTCAACCACGACGTGGATCTGGAACACGTCAGCGGCCGCTCGCCGCTGCTCATCGCTCGGATCCTGGGCGACGAAGGCCATTTGTCCAATGTCCAGGCATCTGCTCTGCTACGCCGGGTCTTGCACCTTTCCCCTTCGGGACGCCTGGGTCAGGTGGTGCAACTGCATTTGAGCCGCGACTGCAACCGGGATGAGCTCGCTGCCGAAGCGGCCCGCACGGCCCTAACCGAGGCCGCCTCATTGGCCCAGCTGTACACGGCAAGGCAGGATGAGCCTGGCCCCACTCTCGTTCTGGGTGCTCCTCGGTCGAGCAAGGCGTGGGTCGCAGCCCATCCAACTCCAGCCGAGCTGGCCGGCACGTAGTACGCCGATCAGAAGCTGACCTCCGTCCGCTGGCCGGCATATTGTACCGTTTTGCGCTGGTTGCTGGGAACGAGCTCCACCGTGAACGTCCTGGGCCCACGCGGAAATGCGTTTTGCTCGCCAACTGGTTCAATCACCAGGCGGCGTTCCCGGTCGTTCCATTGCCAGCGCGTCCACGCAAATTTTCCCCGCAGATAGTCGAGGGTCATGCCGTCGTCTTCGTAGCAGCGAAATTCGCCATCCCGGCCGGAGTAAATGCGGATCGTCGTGGGCTCATCGACGGGCTGGGTCGTGTACTGGCGAACGGGGTCGAGCGGCAGGATCGCACCCGCACGGACAAAGAGCGGCAACGTGGCCAAATCCACCTTCTGCGTCAACTCGCGCTTCCCTGTGTGCCGTTCCAGCGTCCAGAAATCATACCAGTCGCCTTCCGGTAGATAGAGTTTGCGCTCGGTTGCTCCCTTCGTGGTCACCGGCGCGACGAGGAGGTCCCGGCCCCAAAGGTACTCATCGCCCAACCGAACGGCCTCGGGGTCGTTGGGATAGTGCAACCACAAAGCCCGCATCGGTGGCAGACCCGTGTCGCAAGCTTCGCGCATCAGTGTGTAGTTATACGGGAGCAGGCGATAGCGAAGCTCCAGGTACCTCCGACAGATGGGCTCGACTTCGGCGTTGTGCAGCTCGGACGGATCGGGCCCCTCCCGGGCTTCCACCGGGCCGAATTCGCCCGTGTTCCAGCCCCAGGGCAAGCGCAGCTTCCAGGTGCGCCCATGGGAGCGGAACAGCGGGTTGAAGGCCGCGAACTGGAACCAGCGCGTGTAGAGTTCGCCCGTGAGTTCCTTGGTCGGCACAAACCCGCCGATGTCGGTGCCCCAGAACGGCGTGAGGCTCAGCGAAGCGTTGATCCCCACCGGCACATGCGCGGCCAGCGTCACCCAGCGCGATTGCACATCACCCGACCAGATCCAGCCACCGTACCGCTGTGCCCCGGCGAACCCGTTGCGGTGCAAGCTCCAGGGGCGGATATTGGGTCGATCCTGAAGCGATCCCTCAAAGTAACACCGATGCCGAGCCAGGCGGGACTCGATCGGCAGTTCGTCGCCGTCATCGGGCCACCAGCCATCGATGCCCAGTGCGAACAGCGTCCGATGCCGCGCCCAGTAATTGCGGATATGGGTTGGAGAGTCGGCATTCTCTGTCACCGAGGCCCCGAACAAGGTTCGCGGCGCCCGGTTGACGTGGAGAATCACGTTGAAGTGCAAGTCATGCAGAGCATGGAGCATTTCGGCCGGATGGTCAAAGGTTTTCGGGTTGAACTCCAGTGTGCCGTGGCCAACGTTCCAGCCGGCTGGACAGTAGCCGGTTCCGAGGTATATCAGGGAGTCACAAGGGAGCTTTTTCGCGCGAAAGGTTTGGGCAATGTCCAACGGCTCCGCGGGTCCGGCAAGCGTTCGGTGCGACTGGAAGTAGCCGAGCGCCCACTTCGGAGGCATGACGGGGTGGCCGGTCAACCGGATATACTCCGCCAGCGCATCCGCCGGATTCTGCACCTGGATGATGTACAATTCCAAGGGCTCCTTGCCTTGCGCTTCTTTTCGGGGAAGAAGGCGCCCTTCGCGGGCGCCGAAATCAAACTCGCCCCAAGGATGGTGCACGAACAGCGCCCAACCATCCGTACCCACAAGGAAGGGCACCGGAATGGTACCTCCATGTGTTGCCAGGAGCGGCGCGACCTGGCCATTCACCATGCGATAATGCTTTTCCCGCCGATCAAACTGTAGGCCGCCCTCGCCCAGGCCAAGCACTGGCGCGGCGGTCCGAAAAGATATCGAGCCGTCCGCATCGGCGACGATCAACTCTTGCACGACCTTGCCCCCTGGCTCCGACACCGTGATCGTGAGCGGCTCCGGTTTCACTTCGACACGGAGCTTGCCCAATGCGATTTCCGCAGGCGCTTGCAGATCTCGGCGCCGCAGTTTGAGCTCTGGTTTCTGTTCGACGAGGACCGTCGAAGGAGGAGCGGGTCGTACTTTTCCACTCTCGTCAAGCGGTGCAAGGACAATCTGTACGGTCCGTTCGCTTACGGTACTAACCGACAGCTCTGCTGGAATGCCCGACAGACGGATCGGAGCGGCACACATCGCCGCTGGAAATACCAAGCCCGCAACCAACGCCAAAGTGCGTGCGGTTCTCGCCATCAGCAGCTTCTCCTTCGGGACCCAGTGTTCGTTCGGTGCCCCTTCGATCCACCGCCATAGAGTACCGAGTCGTATCCTCCTCGTAAACACCCATACGAACGCAAATAAACGGGCTGGCCCCACGCTCTTCCCGTAGAGGGCGCGGAGAAAAGAGCAAAGAGCGAAGACTCACTTGCGCGGGGGCAGCCGAATCGCTTCCGTGTGGAGACCGGATTTCCCCAACTCAATTGCCGAGCCCGCAGCATCCCACGCCCCCAGCACGCGCAGCCCAGCGGCCGGATATTCTCCTCCTGCGCGCCGGCGATACCCTCGAGAGGGATCGATTTGCAACTCGAGTCGCCGTTGCCGATTCGCGTCAACAATATCCAGAATTCCTTCGGCTGCCGATCGGATGGCACAGGCACGGACGATCAGCACGTGCTTGTCGGCAGTGAGGTAATCCAGGGCACAGCGATCGGCAAGCGTGGTCGTGTCGAATTGGTCAAGGAACGCTTGTACTGCCTGGCGGGTTGTTCGGAGGACGACAAAATCGTCGGCCACCTTGGCCGCGTCTTCGAGAGCTACCGCGGCCGGCTTTTGCGGCCTGCGGGCGCTGGTGACAGGAATTCCCCGCATCGGGAAAGGGGCCCGCAAGTGCTCCTGGTAATCTCCCCACGCTCTGGGGCTCCGATCGAGGGCGGAATCGTCCGCCAGGGCCTGCAAGCGCCTGAGGGCGATGGAAGGGCTGAACATTTCGTAGGACAACAGCAAAGTCCCGTCCGGTTCCGCCGGAGCTTTGTACACGCCGAGGGGCCGATCCAAAAAGATAGCCATGCCGAGCTCCAGCACTTCGTCGGCGTACCGCAGATCATCAAGGGCCTGCTGCATCGCTAGCCGGCTACGTTCACCCGGGAAGCGGAGCGGATCGGATGCGAAGAGGCGTTTGGTGCGCCTGTCCGGGTAAACAATTTCCTCTTCGGGAGTGCGCACATACGGCGGCGGGAGCACCCGCGCGTTCTCCCCTGGTGATGTCGGCACCTCCGGGACGGGCAGCCCTTCAACACTGCGGCGCAAGATCCAGGCTTGCCGCAGTCCTCGGCGACGCAGCCGTTGCGCCCGCGCCAGGTTCCCGTTAGCCCCAGCATCGAGGAACAATTCGGGTTGGTCTTCGATGAGGGTCAGATACGC
>DATGIQ010000050.1:0-16121 GCA_035295665.1 Gemmataceae bacterium
ATCAACGGCTCCTCGAACAACCGGATAGGCGGTATCAACGATGGCGAAGCCAACGTCATCGCCTACGATGGCCAGGCGAGTCTGTCGGGGCCGGCATGCAACGGCGTGACCATTATCGAGTCGGCCATTGATCCACCCGCGGTCGGCAACACAATTCGCGGCAACTCCATTTACCGCATCCGCCACGATGTCACGGGCCTCCCCCACGGCCTTGGCATCGCGCTGGGATTGGGGACCCCGTTTCGCCTGCTGGATCCCAATGCAGGCACCGATAACTACGCCTTCCGGCTCAATGATCTCCAGCACGCCGATGCGGCCACGGGGCTTGTGATGGCCGACAATCAGGAGAGCGATGATAGTCGTCCGAACCACCTGCAACATTACCCGGTGTATCTTGGGACGGACGCTCAAGGGATCGGACACTGGCAGCTCAACAGCACGCCCAATCGCCAATTCGAAATCGACTTTTACAGTAACTCGTCGCCCAATCCTTCCGGCTACGGCGACGGCCAAGCCCTTCTCACGAGTCTCGAAGTGGCTACCGATGCAAACGGGCATGTCGTCTTTGCGACGCCGGCCGTTGTAGCGGGACAGCCCTACGTCAGTGCCACGGCAACCGACGCCGTGACCGGCGATACGTCGCAATTCTCGATGGTGAACACGAGCGGGGATGGATTGGCCGATGCCTGGAAGTTATGGGGCATCGATGTCAACGGCGACGGCACGCCCGACTTGATGTTGCCCGGGGCTGACGTCCATGAACGCGACCTCTACGTCGAAATCGATGCAATGGCTGGGCGGGCACCGTCGGCGAACGCCCTGAACATGGTCACGCAGGTGTTCGCCAATCACGGGATTGATCTGCACTTGATCCTGGGCGATACGGCGGCCCCGCTCACCAGTCCGTGGCTGGATGACGCCGGCACGGATTTTCCGGAAGCCGCCTTCGATGCTTTCAAGGCGGCCCACTTTGGCATTCCGGCTGCACAGGGTAACCCATTAGCCTTGGCGGCCGAGCGCCTGGCCTTTCGCTACTGCGTCTTCGCCGACACCTATCAGGTGGGTACCGATCCGGTGGGTAGACCCCAGCACGCCTCGGGGGCCGGGAAGGGAAATATTGCCAGTGACTTTTTCATCGCGCTGGGCCCCGATAGGGGCGGCGACGATTTCGAGCAGGCTGGCACGTTCATGCACGAGCTCGGTCATTCGCTCGGACTGCGGCACGGTGGCGGCGGCACGGCCCCGGATGGGTCCGGCGACGATGTTAACAACAAGCCGAATTACTTCAGCATCATGAATTATCTGTGGCAAGCGCCGTTCACCGACTATGCCGACCCGAATCATCCCACCGCACTGGAGTTGGCCTATCACAATAGCTGGGAGCTGGACTATTCCGACCAGGCACTGCCAACGCTGGACGAGGCTGCGCTCGACGAGGCAGCCGGCATCGGCGGCGACCCAACCAAAATGTTGCGGCTGGCCGACGGCTCGGGCCAGTTCGTGCCGATGGGCGGACCGGTGGATTGGAACCAGGATGGCATTGCCGGGGATGCGCCCCTCGTGCAGCGCCGCCTCAACGACGATCCGCGCATCGAAACACTGGTCGGCCATGAGGATTGGTCGCAGCTAAGCTTCTATTTCCTGGAAAGTCCGTATCTGATTAGCCGCACCCATAGCGATCCTCCGCCACCCCCTGTTGCCCCATCAGAAGGCATCCCGGTTTGGATCGGGAATCACCTCGCAGCCAATGGCACACAGGTCGCCACGTGGTCGCGGTCCAGTACGACCGGCACAGAGATGGCAAACAGCTTCGTCAAATGCTCCTCAACGACCCCTAATTTTCAGCCGCAGCCTGCGGTAAGTGGCTCCCGAGTTGCTATCCACCCGGAAGGAACGCACGCTGGAGCCGAAGATGCCCAGAAAACGGGTGCACGTGGAGCTTGGACTGCGGAAGCAGAATCCGTCCAACACCGCGACGCATTGTTTGCCACGGTCTGGAGCGAAACTTGCTGACAGTCTCCTCCAACTGATACGATGGGCTGCATGACCACCCAGCGCATCCGCGGTGCCTGTCCGCATGATTGCCCGGACACTTGTGGGATCATTACCGAGGTCCAGGACGGCCGGGCCGTGAAATTCTACGGCGATCCGGACAACCCGATCACCAGGGGTTGGCTGTGCGCCAAGGTCCGTCCCTATCTCGATCATGTTTACCACCCTCAGCGGTTGCTCCATCCGCTGCGCCGCACCGGCCCGAAAGGAAGTGGCCAATGGCGGCGGATCGGCTGGCCGGAAGCCGTGGATGAAATCGTCACGCGCTGGCAAACGATCCTCTCTCGTTACGGTGCCCAGGCGATTTTACCGTACAGTTACAGCGGCACGCTCGGGTTGGTGCAAATGACCGTCTCCAGTGCTCGCTTGTGGAACCGACTCGGGGCCAGCCAGCTCCAGCGCAGCATCTGCGGTGCGGCTGCGGAACGGGCGGTCGAAGCGACCCTGGGCAAACGCTGGAGCCAGCCCTATGCCGACGTCTGCCACAGTAAGCTAATGATCGTTTGGGGCCACAATCCTGTCAGCACCGCACCCCATTTCATGCCGTTCCTGCGCGCGGCCCAACGCAATGGCTGCCGGCTCGTCGTGATCGATCCACGCCGCACACGGACGGCCCGGAGCGCCGACTGGCATTTGACGCCGCTGCCCGGCACCGATGGCGCGTTGGCCCTCGGTTTGGCACACGTCCTGGACGCGGAAGGGTTGGTGGATCGGCCCTGGCTAGAGACGCACACGGTCGGCTGGGAAGCGTTGCGGGATCGCGTGGCCGAATTCCCGCCGGAGCGAGTGGCGACGATCACCGGGATCCCTGAAGCCGCGATTCGCGACCTGGCCCGCCTCTACGGCACTGTTCGTCCCGGCCTGATCAAGATTGCGGACGGCATCAACCGCAATTGCAACGGCGGCCAAAATGTGCGGGCCATCTGTGCGCTGCCGGCCCTCACCGGCCAATATGGATTGCGCGGCGGCGGTCTTGCTTACAGCACCAGCGGCTATTTACAGTGGGATAAGGAAGCGGTCCACCACTGGGCCGAATGTCCTCCTCCCGGCCGTACCGTTAACATGAATCGACTGGGCGCTGCCCTCTTGGGCGAGGCGGCCGAGCCGCCAATCCAATCGCTTTTCATCTTCGGAGCCAACCCGGCCACCTCCAGCCCAAACGCCGGCTGCATCGTCGAGGGGCTCCGGCGCGAAGACCTGTTCACGATTGTCCACGAATTGTTCCTGACCGATACTGCCGATTATGCGGACATCGTTTTGCCGGCCACTTCTCAGCTCGAACAAACGGACGTGCACAAGGCCTATGGCCAAACGCTCCTGACTTATAATCGCCCGGCCATTCCCCCGCCGGGCGAGTGCAAAAGTAACTGGGAAGTAATGGGCTTGGTAGCCCGGGCACTGGGCTTTACCGAGCCGTGGCTGCTTCAGACACCGGATCAAGTGATCGAGGAAGTGTTGGCGGCAACCGCGGTTCACAATCCTGCCCTGCGTGGCATCACGCTGGAAAAGCTCGAGTCGGACGGCGCCGTACCGTTGGTGTTGGATGGCCCCATCCCCTTTGCCGATGGTCGGTTCCCGACGCCCAGCGGCAAGGTGGAGCTGTTTTCCCAGGCGCTGGCGAACGAAGGGATTGATCCCCTGCCCGGTCGATTTTGTGAGACGCCGGATTTGGAAAGCGACACCGAGCACCGACCGGATAGGGACCCGGCCGGCTCATTGCACTTGGTCACGGGCGCATCCCATCATTTTGTCAGCAGCAGCCTGGCCAGTCAGCCTGGCTTGTTGAAAGGGGAAGGCGAGCCGTTTGTGGAGATTCATCCGATTGATGCTGCCGCGCGTTCCATTGACCACGGCGAGATGGTGATCCTGGAGAATCGCCGTGGGTGGTGTCGCCTTCGTGTGGTTGTAACGGAGAGCGTGCGGCCGGGGGTTGTAGTGTCCCCCAAAGGACGCTGGGCCAAACTTAACGGCGGCCGAAATGTAAACTGGACAACCTCCGACGCCCTCGCGGATATGGCCGGGCAAAGTACCTTCCACAGCAACCGAGTTTGGCTGCGGCGCGCGGACGTTTAGCGGCGGTTCGTAGAACCGCGCAGTGTCGCCCTGCGCGCGGATCTACGAACCACTGCCAAAACAGACGATGGCAACCGGTTGGCTCCAGTTCGTGGAACTGCCGATCCGATGTAATGCGCAGCGAGAACGTGCGGACCAGGCTGTTTGGCAGAATTGCTCTCCCCCAAACTCGACCCAGGGGCTATAAGCTCCGCTTCCGAGAGATCCAAACGCCTGAACTCGGGAAGAGAGGAGATCTCGATGAGAGCGCAAAGCGGGCTGGTGCGAGGCTTGGCAAGCCTGGCTGTCCTGGCGGTTTTGGTGAATGGGGCACGCACGCAACTGCTGCGGCCGGCAACCAAGCCCGCCGCCGTGGTCGATGGCATGCCGATTAGCATGGCCGAGGTGGAGAACGTTTTGAAGCAAGCCGGCCCCACGGCGACTCCGCTTACCGAGATGCAGCGGAAGCAATTGCAAATGGAAGCCGTGGGCATGCTCATCGACGACCTGCTGATGGAACAGTTCCTGAAACGCAGTGCACCGGCCATCCCCGCGACGGAAGTCGACAAGAAGGTTACCGAGTTGGCTGCCAGCCTGAAGCAGCAGGGAAAGAGCCTGGCCGATTTCTGCAAGGACTCGGGACAAACCGAAGCGCAGCTCCGCATCCATGTCCTCAACATGCTGCGCTGGAGCGCGTATGTCAAAGACCACCTGACCGAAGCGGACATCAAGCGCTATTTCGACGAAAGCCGGGATTTCTTCGATCGTGTGGCCGTGCGGGCCAGCCACATTGTGCTCCGGGTCGCGCCCGGTGCCAGTCCGGGGGAGCGCGAACAGGCCCGGACCCGCTTGCAGGCCCTGCGTCAGGAGATCGTGAGCGGCAAGGTCGACTTCGCAGAAGCCGCCAAGAAATACTCGCAGTGCACCAGCGCGCCCAACGGCGGCGACATCGGCTATTTCCCCCGCAAGCTGGCGGTGGAAGAAGCGTTTGCCAGGGCGGCATTCGGTCTGAAGGTTGGCGAGGTGAGCGACGTCGTCGAAACGGATTACGGGTTACACTTGATCAAGGTCACCGACCGCAAGCCCGGCCAGCCGGCGGACTACAGCAAGATCAAGGATGAAGTCCGCGAACTCTGCACTGAAGAACTACGTCTCGACGTGCTGGCGCGGCAGCGTAAGGCGGCACAGATCGAGATTAATCTTCCCTGAACTCCAACCGACGATGGAGGAGAGAGGATTGCACATCTGCATCCCTCTTTCCTCCATTGTCAATTTCTTCTCCCCCTCGCTCGGCCCATCCATTATCATGGAATAAGACGACCATCCGGTTAGCCAAGGAGTCATGATGGGCGGGAATTGGTGCGCCTGGGTTTTCACGATTTGCCTGCTAAGTTGGCCGGTGCATCTGACCGGTGCGATTGAGCAGAGTTCCCTGAGCAGCGATGAGCACAAGCTGAGAAATGTGGGATTGGCGACGGACGGTCCCGCACTGCTCGATTTTTTCCGTGACCAAACGCTGACCCAAGCCCGGCGCGAAAAGCTCACGGCCCTCATCGGGCAACTCGGTGATCGATCATTCAAGATCCGGGAGCGGGCATCCGCGGAACTCCGGCCAATGGGCATGGTGGCCGTTCCTTTCTTGCGGCAGGCTGCAGGATCGGCCGATCTGGAAGTAGCTTGCCGCGCTTCCGCTTGTCTGCGGCATATCGAAGAGAAAGACTTGCGGGTGGGGGTCCCTGCGGCCGCGGCACGGATGTTGGCCGCGCGGAAGCCTGCCGGGGCGACCGAGGTGCTCCTAGAGTTCGTCCCTTCGGTTGAAAATGATTCGGTGGCCGAGGAAGTCCGTACGGCGTTGGTAGCGTTGGCGGTGCACGACGGCAAGCCAGCCAGGGCATTGCTGGATGCGTTGGACGATCCCGTCTCTGCACGGCGCGCAGCCGCCATCGAAACGCTCAGCCAAGCCGGGCTTGCCAAGCAACAGCCTGAGGTCCGCAAGCTGCTCCACGACGCTGATCCCCTGGTGCGTCAGCGGGCCGCGCTGGCCTTGGCCTTGGCCCGTGAGAAGGACGCGATTCCGGTGCTGATCGATCTCTTGGCCCAGCTACCGCCGGGCCGTGGCCGGCAAGTGGAAGCTCTCCTTCTCCGCCTGGCGGGGGAAACAGCGCCGCCGGTAGGCCTGGGACAGGACGAGACCGCACGGACCAAGTGCCGGGATGCCTGGGCCGCGTGGTGGCGTGCCCAAAACGGCACGGTGGATCTCGCCCAGCTGGATGGCATCAAGCCTCTACGTGGTTACACCCTCCTCGTGCTCTTGGACGCTGGCCGGGTCGTGGAGGTGGACGCCGACAATAAGCCGCGTTTTCAGATTGATGGTTTAGAATTCCCGCTCGATGCCCAGATGTTGCCGGAAGACCGCGTGCTCATTGCCGAGCACAACGGCAACCGCGTGACCGAGCGCAACCGCAATGGCGAAGTCGTCTGGGAGCAGCGCGTGCCGCTGCCGCTGGTCGCCCAGCGGCTGCCAAACGGGCACACCTTCATCGCCACGCAAACACAATTCTTCGTCGTAGACGCCACTGGCCGAGTATTGAAGAATCGGGGGCTTCCGTCCGGCGAATTCATCATGAAGGCCCAAATGTTGCCCAACGGCGACATTGCTTGCGTCACTTCCTCGCGGTTTCTTCGCCTGGACGCTTCCGGGAGGGAAATCCAAAGCATGCAGGTGTATGTGCAGACCTCCGGCGGCCGGGTCGAAGTGTTGCCGAGTGGCCATGTGCTCATTCCGGAATTGAAGAACAATCGAGTGGTAGAGTACGACACGGATGGGAAGATCGTCTGGCAAGTGCCGTTCACCGAGCCGATTGCCGCCGTCCGTCTGGCGAACGGCAACACGCTGGTCACCTCGTTCAATCAGCCACGAGCTGTCGAGCTGGATCGCACCGGCAAAGAGATCTGGGAATACAAGACCGATACGCGGGTGACACGGGCATTTCGGCGGTAACAATTCAGCCGCTTGTTCCAAGGTGGTTTAACTGCAGCACAGTTAAAAATGGAGCAAGGGACAAGCCCTTGCTCCACAAGATGGAGCGGCTTCAGGGCAAAGGCATCCCGTCAATATCCAGACCATTCCCTCGATCGACGTCGATGCCAACGCCGTTGCTCCACGTCGGACCGGGTCTTGACGGCTCGTCATAGTGCGTGCCGATGGCACACAGGTTGATGACATCCCCTCTTGCGCCGCCCGGATCGTCGGCCGACTGGCTTTGAAAGGGTGTTTTTTTCGCTGCGGGCGAGGGATCGGCTTCGCGATGGCTTGCGGTATGGCCTGGCGATTGTCTTCGGTCCCACGGCGGCGGATCAGGAGGCGGTTTCTCTTCCTATAGTTCGCCGGCTGGGCTTACTATTTGATTCGCCTTGCGCGCGGTCTGGAACTCTCAAATCAAAGTTCCGGACAGCTTGTTTTCGTGGTTCTCGAGGACGGTCCGAGGACTCAGCAGGTTGCAAACCTGACGCGCCCGCGAAGGGAATTGTGATCCTTCGCTGGCGCGTCAGGCTTGTACCCTGCAAGATCGTACATGGTCCTTGAGCGCGGATGGATTACACCCAACCGGTGCCTTCCTCCAGCACCAGCGTACGCAGGGCTTCAATCCAGGCCGGGTGATCGTTTAAACAGCGACATTGGTGCAACGATTCACCGCCGGCATGCTGAAATAGTTCACGGGCCTCGAAGCCGATTTCATCAACGGTTTCCAGGCAGTCGGCCGTGAATCCGGGAGTGGCCACGAACACGCGCTTGACCCCCCGGGCGACAAGCTGCCGCAGCGTTTCATCTGTGTAAGGCTGCAACCATAAATCCTTGCCGAAGAGCGACTGAAATGATTGCGTCCAGCGACCGGTGGGCCAGGCGAGGCGTTCCAGCAATAGTTCCGTCGTTTTCTCAACCTGCTTGGGATACGGATCGCCGCGCTGGACATATTTCACAGGAAGGCCATGAAAGCTCAACAGAAAGTGGTCCGGCTCCCAGGGCAGCTTGGCCAACTCTTCGCCGATGACCTTGGTCACCGCGTCCAGATAAGCGGGATGTGCATAGTAAGGTGGCACCACGCGCAAGGCCGGTACCCGCCGTTCCTGCATCAACGCCTTGAACAGCACGTCGGTGGCCGACGCCGTCGTGGTGGCCGAATACTGCGGATACATCGGCACCACGATGAGCCGCTCCACGCCGGCGTCGACCATCTCCCGCACGGCCTTGGCGACCGAGGGGTTGCCCACCTGCATGCCGAAGCGGACCAAGAGCCCGGGCAACTGCCGCTGCAGCGCTTCAGTCTGAAGCCGTGTAAAGTGCAACAGCGGCGATCCGGTTTGGGCATTCCAGATCCGTCGGTACTTGACAGCGGATTGTTGCGGCCGGGAGAGCAAGATCCGAAAATTGAGAATGAACCACCAGGGTAGACGGGGAGCTTCAATGACACGGCGATCGCTGAGGAATTGCCGCAGATAGCGCCGCAATGCGGGTGTGGTGGGCGCATCGGGAGTACCGAGCTGAATCAGCAGCACGCCGGGGATCGGTCGCATAGGGTCATTTTAAGAACCACGAACCCAAAGGGGTCTGGAACTTTGATTGCCGAGTTCCAAATATCTTTGGGTTCGTGGTTCCAAACACCCGGCCGTTCGATTGCGAAGAGAAGACGGCGAGCGGGACAATCGAAAACCGGAGCCACCACCTCGCCATCATGGACGCGCTCGCCGTGCGAATCCGGGTTTGCCGCTTGGGATCGAACGGCTCTTACCGAGGAGAGGTTGGCAAACGGCGCGCGACCCGAAAGTACAACCTGGGCGCTGGGAGTTTACTTCTTCTTGCACTCCGGACCTTCCTTGGGATCGTGCTTCTCAGTAATATGCGCTTCGCCGCCGGCCTCCTTGAGCGCTGCGGATTTTTCCGCATTCATCGGCGTGTATTGGGTCCACTGGGGTGGGACGTTGGCTTCGGCGTAAATGGCCTCCACCGGGCATTCCGGCACACAGGCTTCACAATCGATACAATCGACCGGGTCGATATAAAGCATTACGTCATCTTGATAAAAACACTCCACTGGGCAAACGACCACGCAATCGGTGTACTTACAATCGTGGCAAGGCTCGCATACGGTGTGAGTCATGCGCGTACGGTCCTTTCTACTGACGAGGCGAGAAACCACCTGGCCCGTCTCGAACCGGCTCACGGTCGGAGATTCGGGGGACGGGGTTCACCGGCGCCCATCCCCAGGTCG
Source organism: Gemmataceae bacterium (assembly GCA_035295665.1). GTDB lineage: Bacteria > Planctomycetota > Planctomycetia > Gemmatales > Gemmataceae > DATGIQ01. The sequence goes on from DATGIQ010000050.1 coordinate 9,375, forward strand.
GCGGGCCTAAACAAGTTTGCTTCTAGGCATACCAACTTCAATCGCAATTGTCCAGGGGCTAGCACGGTTCCGCGCACGGAAATCGAAGGAATCGTCACGGGGCATCCCACCTATTTGCCGCCGATGTCCACTGCCGCCATGCGGTGGCGCGCGTCCGCCGCATAAATGCCATTGGGCATGAGTGCCAAGTAGCGCTGCAAGCACAGCCGGGCCGACGGCAGATCGTTCGCCATCCGGTAGGCCTGGGCCAAGTTCAAATACGCTGGCTCGAAATGCAGGTTGCAGCGCAAGGCATTCTTGAACGCGTCCACTGCTTGGCCGGGTCGTGTCTCCAGCAGGGCCAAACCCAGAAGGTTGAATTTGCGCGGATCGCGCGGCCGGCGGTCACACTCATCTTCCATGATCCGCTGGAGCGCGGCCAAGCGCTTGTTCTCATACAGAATTTTCCCGATTTGAAGGAGGACGTGCAGGTTCTGCTCGTGCTGCTTTTTCTTCAACAGGCTCTGAAACACTTGCTCGGCCGCTTCCGCCTTGCCCTCCTTCAGAATCTCCACGGCGCGGTCGAGGTCCGGATCGGTCGATGACGCCAAGATCGCCGCGGCCGCGGCCGGCTCATTGGTCAAAATCAAGCTCCTTCCATCTGCCTGTCGAAGGATCGCCCCCAAAGATACATCCGGGGCCGTCCGGTCCCGAGCGCCCGATTGATCATGCAGGTTATGCCGGGCCCAATCGCTCACGCTGGCAAAAGGATTGGCTGCATAGGCGAAAGGAGTTTCCACAACGAGTTCCGGCGCGGATTTCTCGGTCGGCAGGAGAGGGCTCTTCGTCAAATGCCAGCGGGCGCCATGGTGCCGGACCAGATAATCGCCCTCCAGCGCTCCAAGAATTAACGTGAGCGCGGGATCAACCACCGGCGACAGTCTTAGTCTCTGGAGTTCTCGCCGCTGTCGGCCGAGACCTTTGAGGGTTGCGGGCGGGTCCACTTGGAAGTGCTGGCGATAGAGTCGGTTGTAGGTCTCCGCCAACCGGGCGACGGCGTCCGGCGAGGGAGCTGGTCCATCTTGGGCCGCGGGTACCTTTGCCTCTTGAAGAACCTCGTTGAGTAGACGGGTCCAGGCCGCCGCATCACGGCCTGTGCGCTGAGGTTCGCGCAGCGCAAATTCCTGGGCGGCGGCAACGGAGATGCTCCGCAGAAGCAAGGTGGGTCTAGGTCCCTGTACCGCCAGGTAATAGAGCTGGCCATTGGTGCCCATGTTGGGGGAGAAACAGCCCCCTCCCCGGCTCCACTGGGTCTCCTCGTTCTTCGCCAAATCGTAGTGATAAAGGTCAACCGTTCCATGTTGACCGGCCGGTTCCTCCTCCCAGTAGTCGGGCGAAGGCGGTTCTTGACTGCGGGCATAGACCAGGGCCTGACTATCCGCTGTCCAGCAAACCGGCCCCGTTTGCGAAACGGGCGGGCTGACCGGCCGTGGTTCGCCCCCGGCCAAATCGACGACGAAGACGCGAAGATGCTCGGTATGTTCACCTTCGTGGCCGCGGTCGGAGACGAGAGCCAGCCGTGTTCCGTCGGGTGAAACGGCCAGATCGCGCCAGGCAGAAGCGCTGGCCGGCACCAAGACGCGGACTTCCTTGGTATTCAAGTCGCCGACCACAACTTCCGTGAGGTCCCGTGTCGGCCGTTTGCCCGGCACACCGAGCTTTGGTCGAGCCTGAGTACGGACGAAGACCAACCGATGCGGTTCTGCCGGCAAACACACTGGCGACTCGCCATCGAAGGAGAGAACCTGCGAATCGCACAGGCCGTCCGATCGGCCGCTTTGCAAATCATAGCGCAGTAAGTGTCCGCTTGCATCCGAACAGTAGATGAAGCGCTGATCCGGCGACCAGCAGAGTGGCCCGCGGTTGGATCTGTCCTGAGGGACCGCCATCATCGGCGCCCTGGCCGGCGGATATCCTCTCCTTTGGAAGACGGGCACGGGCACGGATTGCATCACCGTTCCGACAATTTGCCGCGGACTGCCAACGGGCCCGGCGAACAGGCTTCCATCGATGATGTACGCCAGCTCGTCCCCTTGGGGAGAGACGGCCACCCGGTCGGGAAGGTGCTTCTTCAGCTTCCACATATCCGTCCCGATGTCGAGAAATCGTTGCCGTGCCGTGGACGGCTGGTTCGGTGCAACCGGCTCTGAGGGATCGCTCTCTGCTAGCTCCGCTGTCACCGGGTAAGGTGGGTTCGGAATCTCCTCCTCGGGCTCCTCGGTCAGGCCGGGCCCCGCGAAACCGGTCAGGGGAGCAGGCACCGTCATCGGTACGGCCCGGGGGACAGGAGGCGGTGGTGGTACGGCGGCGATGGGGCGGTTCAAGGCATCCACCAGGGCGATGCCCAGGATCAACCCCACACCCATGAGAACCACAACAGCGAGGAGGGCGCCGACCGCAAGAAGTCGCCAAATCGGAGCGATCCGGTAAAGCGGCACTGCTTCGGGGAGCTCCTCCAGGCGATCGTCCTCGTACATGGGTCACCCCTTCGCTTCTACGACGGCAACTTCGCCAAATTTCGCGGCCAATGCCCTTAAGTATTTCTCCAAAAACTGCGCAGGATTCATAAAAAAGCGAAACATCAGCCGGATGAGCGGATTGGCAATCTCTCCCTTCTCCGTGATGGCGACGCGCGAGCCCTCATCCAGGGTTATGATCTCAAATTCCCAGCACCCGGTAAAAGGCGATTTCTCATCCGCGATGGTCCGAACCAACCGGCGCGGCGGCAGGCGTTCTGTTATCGCCAGCTTCATCAGAAAACCGCCTTTGTAGGTCTCCCGCCAGATCTCCCGCCCGTGCTGGTCCGGTAAGCGTTCCACGCGGAGAACCTCCGGATGCCAGGTTGGAACATTTTGAAAATCGGTAATGACCTGCCAGATTTTCTCCGATGGCGCCGCAATCGTCAAGGAACGCGAGGCCACATGACTCCTGGGCAACAGCAAGCCGATGACGACCAGCAACACCGCCACTCCCACGAGCACGCCGATCACCAGGATGATCCAACCAAAGATTCCCATGCTTTTTCCTCCTTGCCAAGTTCGGTCATGAATGCGTGATTGGGCAGACCACAAGCCTGCCGCGCCAGCGAAGGACCACACCATCCTTCACTCGCGCCTCAGGCTTGTAGGCTGCGGGTTCCGGTACCTTCAATTACTGTGGGATTTTCGACGGATCGAAATCGGCGACGTTGGTGGCAAAGCTCCAGTGGTGGCCATCCGGGTCCTGGACGCTGCACATGCGGTCCCCCCAGAACATGGTCTGCGGCGGCTTGGAGCTCTTCGCCCCGGCCTTGATCGCCTGCGCGTACAGCGCGTCCACATCCTCGCAGTAGACATAGAGGCCGACCGGGGATTCGACCCCAGAGGTTGCCGGCGACTTCATGTTGTGCTCAGTCGACGCGCATTCCGGGCCAAACATGATGAGCGCATCTTGCCAGACCATTTCCACGTGGCCGGTGCGGCCGTCGGGGCCAGGCATTGCCATCTTCTTTTGGAAGCCAAAGGCGCGCTGGTAGAAATCGATCGCGGCATCGGCATCCTTGACGACAAGGTAAGGCGATAGCCACGGGGCTCCGCACGGACGCGCAGGTCGCTTGGACATCATTCGTCTCCTTACAAAGAAACAGCAGAGGGAACCGAAAACACCGGGCCGAAAATACTCCATATCTGTACAAATGTCAAGATCTTTTTTGATCAGTTAGAGCTTGGCAACTCTCTCTTGACAGTTGTCACCTGATTGACTATTCCCCCGCACTCCTTTTGCGCGGAAGTGCTTATTTCCCCCTCAGGGACGGATTCATGAGAGCGACGGACCGCATCGGCTGGCGCGTGCGTCCCATCACCGTGGTGTTGCTGGGGATGTTCTTGTCCGGCGCGATCGCCCAAGCCCAAACGGCCCCTCCGAAAGTGATCGTCGAGGATGTCGTTCCGCAGGGCAACCACTTGGTTCCTTCTCAGAAAATCATTAGCCTCATCAAAACCCGGCCCGGTGGCGAATACAATCCAGAAACCGTTCAGGATGATGTGCGGAAGCTCGTTGAAACCAAGCTCTTTGCCAACGTTCTGGTTCGCCTGGACCGCACCGCAGAGAATAAGGTCAAAGTCTATTTTTACGTTGCCGAGTTTGCCACCACGATCCAGGAGATCGTCTACAACGGCGCCAAACATCTTAAGCCGGATGAGCTGGAGACCCTTACCGGACTACGCAAGGGTGCGCCCCTGAACCCGGTTGCCAACCGCATGGCCGTCAACGCCATCCAGCGCCGCTACGAAGAAATGGGGCGGCTCTTTGCCGGGGTCGAGTTAGTCGAAGGAGATAAACCGGGGGATTCGCGCGTAGTTTTCAACATCACGGAAGGCCCGGTCGTCCACGTCAGCAGCATCTCCTTCGTCGGGAACACCTTCGTCAGCGGGGCACGCCTCAATACCCAAATCGACTCCAGCCATGAGTTTCTGCACCTTTTTGGCGGGCGCTTCGATCCCATGCTGGCGGATCACGATGTGGCCAAGTTGGAGGAGTATTACAAGCGGTACGGCTTCCAGGATGTTCACGTATCGCGGGAATTCCAGTGGGAAGAGGATCACCGCCACGTCCGGCTGGTCTTTCATATTCGGGAAGGACCGCGTTATCGCGTGACCGCCACCCAGGTCGAAGGGAACAAGATCCTGGAAGAAAACCTCTTGCTCAGCCAGAGCAAGCTCCGCGCCGGGGACTACTACAGCAAAGATAAAGCTGAGGGCGATATCGCCCTCATGCAGGCGATCTATGGCAATCGTGGCTATGGGGTCACGGTGCGCGAGCATGATTTCTCCACGGCCCCCGGCGAGGTGTCAGTCCATTACGAGGTGCAGGAGAAGCCTCCGGCTCGGGTCGGCGAAATCCGCGTGATCGGAAACGACGTGACCCGGCAAAACGTCATTCTGCGCCAGGTTCCCCTCTACTCCGGCCAAGTGTTGACCTATCCCGATTTGCGCCTGGCGGAACGGAACCTGGCCAAGCTCGGCATCTTTGAGACGAACGCGCAGACGGGGGTCCGGCCCACGGTTTCGGTGATCGATCCCGACAGCGACACCGAATTCAAGGATATCTTGGTCCAGGTGCAGGAACAGCCGACGGGCAGCTTGATCTTCGGCGTCGGCGTCAACTCCGACGCCGGCTTGACCGGCAGCATTGTGCTCAACGAACGGAACTTCGATATCACCCGTTGGCCGACCAGCTTCGATGATTTGCTCAGTGGCCATGCGTTCCGCGGTGCGGGGCAGGAATTCCGCCTGGAGGCCGTGCCCGGCACGCAGCTGCAGCGCTACACCGCCAGCTGGCGCGAACCGTACCTCTTTGACAGCCAGTACAGCCTCGGACTCAGCGCCTATTACTGGGATCGCATCTACAACGAATACACCGAATCCCGGTTGGGCGCGCGGGCGGTGGTCTCGCGCCGGCTCAATCAGTACTGGAGCGCGTCGGTGACTGGTCGGATTGAGCGCGTCGGCATCCATAACGTGCCGTTCTTCGAACCGTTCGATTTTCAGGAGGCCCACGGCGATCATTTCCTGACGAGTCTGCGCTTCGGCCTGACTCGGGATAGCCGGGATTCCTATCTGCGGGCCACCGAAGGGTCGCTCATCGACATGTCGTTCGAACAATTCATGGGCGACTTCACGTTCCCGCAGCTCAATTTCGAAGTGAACAAGTTCTGGACGATTTACGAGCGGGCCGACGGCAGCGGCCGGCATGTCCTCGCCGCACGCAGTGCCATCTCCTGGACCAGCTCACACACGCCGGTGTTCGAGCGGTTCTATGCCGGCGGCTTTCGCAGCATGCGCGGTTTCGAATTTCGTGGCGTGGGGCCGGCGATCGAAGGTTTCGAGTTGGGCGGCGACTTCATGTTCCTAAACAGCCTGGAATACCAGGTCCCGATCCTGGCCAACGACAACCTCTACGCCGTCTTCTTCTGCGATACCGGCACGGTGGAGCGCGAGGTCGAGATCCGGGATTATCGGGTTTCCGTCGGCTTCGGCTTACGCGTTGTGGTGCCGATGATGGGTCCACTACCGATCGCTCTGGACGTCGGTTTCCCGATTGTCAAGGGACCCAACGATCACGAACAAGTCTTCAGCTTCTGGGTCGGGTTCTTCCACTAATTCCCGACCATCTCACTGGGTGACAGCGTAGGGCATGAAATCCAAAGAGTGATTGCTGACCCAGGGATACGGCCGGCCATCATCCAGGTAGAAGGCGCCGTAAGCAGAGTAAATCACACGGGGGCGGAACCGGCCCTGGTGGCCAACTTCGTAGAATTGCCACACTTCATAACGATTGATGCGCGTGCAGTTGAATGGGCGCTCGAAGACCGGAAAATCCGGCTCGCTCCAAGTCGTCATCTCGGACCGGAGTTCCTGGGGTTGAGGAAGCTCCTCGACCTGCTGGCTCTTCGGCATTTCCCGCAGCACCTCTTCCGACCGAGCCTGCATCGGGTTGGCCAAATCGAGCAACAAGAGAAAGAGTCCAGCACCAACGATCCGGCCTGTAATGGAAACCATGACCCGCTCCTGATCCGCGACCCGTCGCCAAGCTTTCTTCTTCTCCGTTATCCAATCAAGTTATCCAATCCGCCTGGCTTGCGCCCAGCGCAGAATCGTTCGCTCGGGAAGCAGTGCGTGGAGTCGGACCGCCCCATGCGGCACAATCCGCGTAATCGCCAACAGGGAA
>DATGIQ010000051.1:0-2070 GCA_035295665.1 Gemmataceae bacterium
CGGGACGACCAGCCGCGGCCGTGGATCTTACGCGCTCAAGTTTTTGGCGAGCTAGGCCGGCGCGAGCAAGCCGAGGCGGACCTGACAAGGGCCAGGAAATTGCTCGACCAAGTGCCGGCCGCCGTCCGCGCGGATGCCTCGCTTTGGCGCGATCTCGCGCTGGCGTGCAAAGCAACCGGCAAAGCTTCGGATGCCGTGACCGCCTACCGTCGGGCGCTGACCGTGCAGCGCAAAGCCATCGAAGCCGGACCTGTCGCGGAGCCAGGCGGTCAGCTGCTGCGCGAAATCTACGCTGAACTGGCCCAGGAACTGCTCGCCGCTGGGCTGACTACCGAAGCGGATTCCCTAGCGGCCGAGATGTGGAAGGAGTGTGAGGCACACGGCATCAACCCCGTGCAGCTCTTCAGGGGCCATACGCACCAGTGGGTGGAAGGCGTGGCTGTTCTTCCCAACGGCCGGCAAGCTCTCTCCTGCGGTTACGACGGTTTCATTCGTCTCTGGGATATTGTCACGGGGAGGGAGATTCGCACGTACCGCCATGAGGACCCAGTCCGCAGTGTGTATCTCACAGCGGATGGCCGGCGCTTTCTCTCGGCCAGCCATGACGGCCTGGTCCGGCTGTGGGATGTGGAAAGTGGGAAAGAGATTCGTCGCTATGCGGGGCACAGGGCGGGCGTGCTATCGGTGGCCTTTGTGGCGGGCGATCACGAAGCGGTATCAGGCGGCACGGATGGTACTGTTCGCTTGTGGGACTTGGAGAGTGGGCGGGAGCTGCGCCGCTATGCGGGCCACTTCAACGCTGTGATGCGCGTCGCCGTGACTCCCGATGGCCGCCAGATCCTTTCCGCGAGCCTGGATAAAACCGTGCGGGTCTGGAATCGGAACGAGGATCAGGAAGTGCATCGTCTGGAAGGTTTCAAGGCAGCCGTTTGGGGACTTGCCGTCTCGCCGGATGGCCGGCACGTCCTCGCCGGGGACGCAAGCGGCTTGCTGATCCTGTGGAACCTGGAGGATGGCAAGGAGGTCCGCCGCTTCACCGGGAATCCAGCCTGGGGACAGATCCGTGGGATTCGCTTCACCCCAGATGGTCGCGAAGCTCTGATCGGCACAGCACTGACCGACAACCGGGGCGGGTTCCTGCTGAAAGTTGATCTGGCGACCGGCGAGGAGCTGTATCGGATCAAGGGAACGACCTATCACGCGCACTTGGCCCTGACGCCGGACGGGCACCATGTCCTGACGGCCGACGGAGACAAGTTGGTTCGCATTTGGTCGCTCCCCCCAGTCGCGAGACCAGACGGCAGTAACCCGGCGCGCAACACCAGCAAGCGCTGATAGGCGAAATCTGTTGGCGCGACCCTTACTCCATTGAGTCGCATAGTCGAACGGCTTATCCGAATGGTTACCGATCTCAGTCGAGCTTGAGGTCGATCGATTCGCCGCCCTTCACTTCGACGGTTAGCGGCGTTTTTTCCAGGTTGCCGTATTTCTTCAGGATGGCTGCGAGATCGGCCGTAGTCTTTTCGTTGGCAGGTGTTCCTTTCTTCAGCTTCCTCAATTTCGCCCTCTCTTCCTTGTCCACGGGTTCGGGAGGCGTCCGAGGCAAGGAGACCCATACCTTATGGGTGCCGACCACAGCCCCACTACTGCCCGTACGGGCAACCTTCAGCTTGTAATTGCCGTTGTCATCTGTCTGACCAGTGCTCACGCCCGTTTTTGTCTCAACCTGTGGAACAAACGATACGACGATTCCGGCCACCGGTTGGTCGTTGTGGGTCACCTTGCCCGTGACCGAGACCGTCTTTTCCCCCGAACCGTCGCACCCCAGACCAGCCAGCAAGCATACTATGAGCAACGGTCTGACGAGAAGGGGGCGGGGGATCTGCATCAGCATTCTCATGGCGGAACTCTCTGGAAAAAGGAGAATAGAAAAACGAAGTCCACCACGGGAGGGTGGACTTCGCATTTGATCCGAAGGTAAACCGGACTTACCAGTCCGAACCCGGCACAGCCCCGGAAGTGGGGACGCACACTGCGAGCCAGGATGCCTTGCTGATGCCCTGGCCCACC